>CAZSQU010000076.1:0-14754 GCA_964608985.1 uncultured Spirochaetales bacterium | reverse complement strand
AATGTAATTAAATGTCAATCTTTTTTTCTTTTCTTGGCCGAGTCTTTCCGACAACATCCTGCTGACATATGACGTTGACGAATAAATTATAGCAAATCTACTTTATCTTATCCAAATAATCAATAATAAAAGAGTAAAAGTTGTCGTCAATGTGGTCAAGTGAGAGTTGTATTCTTCTGAAATATTCAAAACAACTCGAACGCCGACCTGAAGCGCTCGAAAGGGCGCGAAACTTATGTCAGCTGTTATGTGAAGGATTTGCCGCTCTTCTCTTATATCTTAAACACTCTCCGATCTTTTCTTATTTCTCAAACCTTCTTCCACTTCTTACTTCTTTCCTCTCAGCGGCAAATCTTTTACATAACTACCGATTATGTGATTAAATATTCACGATAACATATTATCATAAATTGTTATCATGTCAATTAATATTTATTTTTTTTTATTGATCTAACGGACTGATTATTTTATTTATTTTATTCTGGTTAATATGAGTATAAATCATTGTTGTCTTTGGACTGGAATGGCCTAACAGTGACTGTATGTATCTTATATCAACCCCGCTTTCTAGTAAATGTGTAGCAAAGCTATGTCTTAATACATGAATTCCCGCTTTTTTTCTAATACCGGCACAGTTTTTTGCATTCTCAAACACTTTTTGAACTGTTCTTATCGTTATATGGGAGTTGCTCTTCTGTCCTTCAAATACCCATGATTTTGGTTTATATATTTCATTATAAACTTTATAATCTTCAAGGAATTTCCTTGATAGAATTGTAACTCTATCCTTATTACCTTTTCCGGTTTTGACTATAACCATATTCCGCTCTTCATTTATATCTTCGATTTTAATTGTCACAGCTTCTCCTACTCTAAGCCCTGCGCAATATATAAGCATTATAAGAGTTCTATGTTTTAGGTTTTTGATACAATTAATTATTGACATTACTTCATTTTTGGAAAGCACATTCGGTAAGGATCGTTTATTTTGTGGTTTCTTAATTGTATTAAATCTTTTATTATGAATCTCGCGATAATAATAAAAAATCCCGTTTATCATTAAAATAATTGTTGCACTTGATTTATTTTCAGTTGTCTGTTTATAAATAAAATCTTTGACTTCATATTCATTGATTTTCCATGGCGATTTTCCGCAGTATTTCCATAATGCCTTATTAGAATAACAATATGCTTTGATTGTATTTCTGCTGAATTTTCGCATCTTCATTGATATTACAAGCTCTTTAATTAGTAGTTTTTGATCAAACTCCCCATTATAGAACACATCTTTTAAAATAGCGAGGTTTTCGGCATTGTAATTGAGCTGCCAATACTTCCCGTTAGAGACCCATTTAGCTCCATTAATTGCCCGTGTCTTACTTACAATTTCACTTGAATAATCAAATCTTATCTCTATGGTATTGTTTTGACCTTTTCTAATTGAAATATTTGCCACAAATTCCTCCGTTTATAATATAAACGAAAAAATATTTTTTCTGATTGCAAATTTTCCTAATTATTTATCAAAATGATGATTTATAATTGAAACCGCATATTCCCAAAGAGTGGTTGATCCTTCAGAAACATGTTGATTGAGTTGACAAACCATTTCTTTCTTGATACCAAATTCTACCCATGTGCCGCCGTTATTAATGTAATTCTGCATAATAGGTTCAAGCCTGTCTATCGCTGCGGCAAATTTGGCCTCAGGGGTTTTCCTTTCTTCAAATTCCCGCCATAATTCCTTCAATTCAACACCTGTTTTATCCGGCAGAATGCCGAATATTCTGTCGGCGGCCATTGATTCTTTTCTTAATTTTTCTTCCTTATCAACTTGATAAATGATAACATCGCCGGCGTCTATCTCAACAATGTCATGGATCAATGCCATCTTAATAACTTTAAGGATGTCAATCGGTTCGTTAGCAAAATCTTTAAGTACAATTACCATCATTGCAAGATGCCATGAGTGTTCAGCATCGTTTTCATGTCTATTGTGTTTAAATAATTTAGTTTTGCGTGATATGTGCTTTATTTTATCAATTTCTATAATAAAATCAACTGCTTTCTTTAGATCGTTATCCATTATTCTACCATTCCTAAAAATATTCCATGGCAAATGTCAGAACTTTTTCATAAAGTATTTCTCTTTCTACATCGATTGTTGCAATGTGCCTGCTGTTTTCAAGCATAAATATCTCTTTTAAATCAGGCGGAGTTGCGATATTAGTGATAATTAGATCGGGGACTTTGGGGTCAACAGACTCATCGGTTTTTGATTGAATCACCAATAATGGAATATCGATCCTACCGAGACTTTGAACGGCAGTTTTACCGACCTTTAAGAGTTCAGGAACAGTTTTGGTTGGCGAACCGATATATTCATGGGAATATTCTACAGCTTCATTTTCTCTGAAATCATGAGGTGTTCTAAACCTAAACCGAGGTAAAAATGGTCTGATCCACTTCACAAGGTATGCCTGCTTGTTTAACGGTATTAATGCCGGCGAGATACATACTACTGATTTAACTTCATTGTTTGCCGCAGTAATCAGGGCCAACGCTCCCCCCATTGAGAATCCTACTATGCTTATTTCATTAAAATTTTCGCTTAATTTATTGTATCCGTTTTGAGCATCATCTATCCATTGACTCGATGTAACATTCTCCATTTCGCCCATATTCGTACAATGCCCTGTAAGTCTGACCCCATAAACAGTATATCCGGAATTATTTAGTCTCATACCGAGCTCTCGCAGGTGTGACGGCGAACCTGTCCAACCATGTATTAAAAGGACTGACTTTCCGTTATTTCCTTCAAAATAGAAGGGCTCTGCATTTTCAATGTTTTCGCGCGGATAAACTATAAGTTTTGTTTGATCTACCGGTTTGCCTGCACATCCGATTAATAAAAATATAAATGCTGTTAGTATAAAAACAGGTATTATCTTTTTCATGGATTAGTCCTTATTTCTAAAACTGCGGATTTAAGATTTCATGTGCTTTCTTTACTATTATATCGATATTAAATGGTTTGGATAGAATGCTTCTCGCCCCTAGTTGTCTGGCTTTCAGAATGTTTTCCTTTTGGGACAATGCTGTTACAACAATGACAGGCACCGTCTGTCCGGCATCCTTTAGTTTCTTCAGTACCTCAAAACCATTGATATTGGGCATCATAAGATCCAAAAAGACCAGATCAGGTTTTACAGTGTTAAACTCGTCAAGAAAAGTCCTGCCGTCTTCATAAGTAAATATCTCCCATCCGGTTTGTGATAAAACCGTGAAAAGAAACTCAAGTATAGCAATATCATCGTCAACGACTGCTATTTTATACTTTGTGTTGTAAGCATCTGAATTCTTTTTAATTTGAGTGATTATATTATCTTCTTCCCCGTCAAACTTTAAGAATACGGACTGATCTTCAACTGTCTGTATCGAATCAAAGTCTGAAAGTAGATTTCTTTTAATATTCTCGATATCCTCACCATAATCAAGAACATTGATCTTTCCGAGTTTCTCAATAGCAACAGCAAAATCCGATAAAACCTCAATTTCAATGAGATCGGCATTGATCGATAGGTATTCATTAACCCCATCAGAAGTACTGAGGATTTTAATCCAAGAATCGTTCGCTTCGGTACTCTCTTTTACAACCGCCATCAAGTTATAAAACTGCTCTTGATTAGCACTGTTTATAATAATATCAGTAAAAATTATCAAAACCTTCATTATAGGTTCATCATAAAGGTGTCTAATCTCATAAATTTTATATTTTAATAATGATATTTTTTCTTTATTAAGCCCTCGTGATACCTCAACAAACAATATGTCGTCATTAAGGTGAACATCGATTATAGACGGGTTATTATCAACCTCATACTTTATATTAAAAAGCTCGGCAAGCGCAGTCATCAACCTGTCAACCTTGATCGGTTTAGGTATAAATTTAAAAATATTGTGCTGTGCCATTTTAGTAATAATATCTCTGTCCACATTGGGCGCAGTCATGATAACAGGGATTTTCGTTGTGGCTTTAAGCTTTTTCTTCTCAAGGAGAAACTCTTCACTGCTGACTCTGCTCATAAGGTAATCCATTATGATCAGATCGGGCAGCTCATTCCTCATTTTGATCAATCCGTCAAAACCGTTATTACAAACAATAACTTCGATTCCGAATGAAGAAATCTTATCCCTTAGGAAATTTGTGACTAAAGTGGATTTGTCAATAACAAGAACTTTATAATCCATTAAATACTCCATTACGGGAGTGATTATAATACATTTAACAAAAAAATAACAGATTTAAATTTGAATTTTTATTTTTTGAGCTGATTTAATTCTTCCTTACGCCTTTCGGCAAGTTCCTTTACTTCTTTTTCAAAATCAGGATACATACTTAATATCTCTTCAAATGTTTCTTTATCGAGACTGTAAAGATCACAAAATGTCTGCGTTCTGATACTTGCTGTTCTCGGTGTACTCAATAATAGGGCTATCTCACCGAAAAACTGCCCGTCTGTTAATGTTGCATAAACTATTTTTCCGTCCTCGGAAACAACTTCAACAAACCCTTTACTTATAAAAAACATTTCTGTACCTATATCACCTTTATTAACAATATAGTCTCCCGGCGTAAAAACCATAGGCTTAAGGTTCAAAATAATTTGTTTAATAAAACCTGTATTTGCCCCTTTAAATAACGGAACTTTTTGAATTATCTCTTTATTTAGAAATAAAGAAACCTCTGTTTTTAGTGCAGCGGGGAGCTGTCCGAGTACTAAAGATTCATCGTAACCCCTTCTTGACTCCCAAAGGTAATTGTAGTAGTTGTTTATTTTACTTTGAAGAGGTAAAGGGATGTTTCTATATTTCATAAAAGTATTGATTTTTTCCATAGTTTCACGATATTGCGCCTTAGCAATATCAATGTTTGCTATAAGGTTGGCAATGTTACCTATGATAAAACCGTACATGCCGGCACCGGTTATTTGAATCATTATTGTAAAAACAATTTGAGGGTTTGTCTTCGGTGTAATGTCCCCGTAACCTATCGTTGTTATAGTGGTCATTGTCCAATAAATCGCCCTTAAATAATTCTCACCGTCGGTAAGCTCTTCGCTTGTATATCCGAGGAATATCCAGATACAAGCTATAAAATGCGCAGATAGTATGATCCAGAAAACCAATATAACCATTCTGAGGATACTCGGATTAATGACATTTTTACTTTTTATCTGCTGAATTGTCTGAGTAATTCTTGTTAATTTAAAGAATCTTACTAGTTTTAATAATCTAAAGACTCTTATCATTCTTGCATAAGGAAATACCAGAGAAAATAGTTCAAACGGTACAACAGATATTACATCAAAGAAAAACCATGTTTTTAGATAGTTTTTGGAAATCAATCTTCTATTGCTGACTAATTGTTCCCTTTCGATATAGCCTGTATTAAAATTGATAGCAATATCTATTAAAAAAATAATAGTAATAAACAAAGAAAACATAATGTAATCTTTAGTTAATGGTTTATTAAAAATTAGCATTATTGGTGATTCAAAAGCAATAATGACAGTTAATAAAATTACAAAGTTATCCCAGAAAATCCTGAATGTTTTATTTGGCTCTATTATTCTAATCATAATAGAATATTCGGAAAATATTACCGCAAAATTTAACCCGGAGTGTAAAATATTGTTAAATAATTCCTTGCAACCCCGGGGATGGCATTTTTATTCAAGCCTGTCTGTTGCTTGTCCGGGAACTATTCTGTGATACCATTGAAAGTTCTGGGTAGCATTAAAATAAGGGACATTAAAGAATGATTGTTTCCTGAATAGATACACACCGCACCCCAACTGCAAACCGTTTGTGTTTAGTATATTTGCCCTATGACCGGGGGAATTCATCCATTGATTCAAAACTGCATCTGCAAAAGTCAAATATGTATGCGGCGGAATCGGCGTACCTCCGGATGTATAACTTATAAGCCCGTTGTTTCCGTCAATCCCGTAAACTGATCGGCCGGCTTGATATTGTATTGCAAAAGACTGTGCAATATTCTCTGCAAGATAAGGATTCGTAATACCGGCAAGTCTTGCCCTGTCACCGGTGGTTCTACGCGATGGATTATGCGGATTACTGTGATCAAAGAAATTCCTTAGAGTCATCTCTTTCGAGTGATTATAAGCTGATATCTCAAGTTCCCGCGCATAATCAAATATAGACAGGTTGTGTCTTTGTCTTATCTCATTTGTAGCGTAAAAAACGGTTGCAGCGATCCGGCGATAATCGATATTATTAAAATCAATTGTTTCTTGAAACAACGGGTTATTTCTGTAGTTTGTGTGATTCCAGTTTGAATAATCAGATTCCTGCCATCTGTTGGTGGGAACTGTATAATTGTTGTTATTGTTGTTATTGTTGTTATTGTTGTTATTGTTCGGGTTTTTTGTGTTGGTATTAACTGATGATGAAGAAGAAAATGATGATGAAGAAGATGAATATGACGAAAAAGAAGATGATTCAGATGAAGAAATTGATCGTAATGTAACATTTACCGGTCCTTCTCCGGCCCTGAATTCCAGTGGATAACTTGCATAACCATCCATTACAAATACAACCGCATATACTCTGTTTAAGCTTAAGGTTGCTGTAAATGGGGTTGTTCCGAGAACAGTGCTGTTTGTCTGTAATTTAACTGCCGCCCCTGAAGGTGTGCTTGTAAACCTGACCGACACAGTCCGCGGCTGAGCAGATAAATAAACCATGCTTACTGTAAATAATAGTGCTGTTAAAATAATCTTTTTCATAAACGATCCCCTTCTCTTGTCAGTTATAGACTACTGACAATTAAAAAAGTATTATAAAAAAAAATATAAGTCAATAGAAATTATTCCTCTATAAGACTTATGGGAACAATTTATAATTTCGGATGAATCGGAATAATTGCTATTCTTTTACAACTTCATTCAGTACAAAAACAAAATTAATTCGCATCCTTTTATTTTTTATGAATAAAGATTGCTTGACTATAATAAAAAAAAGGTATAATTTATTTTTTGTATAAACAAGTTAGGGGATTAGCCCTGTGTGTGGTTGAATTATCCCCGTTATTGAAATGGAGGACTTTATGTTTAAAAAAGTATTGTTGATATTGACGGCAGCCGCTTGTTTAATCGGTTGTACAGGAAGATCCAATGTTTTAAAAGTCGGAACATCATCCGACAACCCGCCTTTTGAGTATATAGATGCTAACGGGGAACTTCAAGGACTTGATGTTGATCTTGCAAAAATGATTGCAGCGCAAATGGGTATGGAGATCGAATTTGTTGATATGGATTTTAACTCATTGATACCGGCACTTATGGCGAATAAGGTTGATGTGGCTATAGCCGGCATATCTGTAACAAACGACAGGAACAGAAATATTGATTTTTCAAGAAGATATTATGTTGCAAGTCAGTCAGTACTTGTAAGAAATGATTCTCACATTAGAATAGGCAAACCCGAAGACCTCAGAAACTACATTATGGGTTGTCAGAGCGGTACTACCGGTCAAAGTTATCTAAAAAGTTTTTTTATCGACAACAATCTGGTTCCTGAAGCCAACATCAGAAACTATGTAACAAATGTACAAATGGTTCTCGATCTGATGAACGGCAATATTGATGTTGCTATTCTTGATGATTCGGTTGCAGAGGCATTTTCTAAAATCAAACCGGTTAAAAGGGTATATTTAATTGATACCGGAGAGAATTATGCGGTTGCTTTCCCCAAAAGATCGCGAAATAAGGATGCTATAAAAGCCGCTCTTGAGGTTGTATTGAATTCAACAGAATGGCAGGATACATTGGAGAAACATCTGTTTTAATCTTTATATAAGTTTTGATCTCAGATAGTTTTTTATATTATAATTAAAAAGTAATCCGGTACAATCCGATATAATTCTAAATTTGCCTTTGAGCAAAAATAAGTATATCGGATAAACCGGATTTTTTGTACAAAAAACAGCAATTGAAACTATGATAATTTTGTATTTATCAAAGGAATTAAAGGGTAACAAATGAGATCCTTTTTAGAACTTTTAATTTATGCTTTCCCTTTCTTAATGAAAGGTGCATTAATCACAATTTTAATTACTATTTTTTCTGTTCTATTGGGATTTTCTCTTGCCGTAGTTATGGTATATTTAAGAAATAATACAAATATCTATATATCCAAACTTATAGGGTTATACGAATGGGTGTTTAGGGGTTTACCTGTTCTTGTTTTGCTTTTGTTGATATGGCTTATACCATATATTAATATAAATTCGTTTCTAACAATTATTATCGGTCTCGGTTTAAGGTCTTCAGCTTATCAGTCGCAAATCATCAGGGGAGCACTTAACTCGATCAGCCGTGTTCAAACAGAAGCGGGTCTCTCACTCGGATTAACTAAGTTCAAAACATTTTTGTTTATTACATTTCCCCAATCTATCAAGCTATCCTTACCCGGTTTATCAAATGAGTTTACTATTATATTAAAAGATTCTCCATTAGCTTATGTTGTAGCAGTTGCAGAGTTATTAAAACGGGCAGAGAATATAATAAGTTCAAATTTTCGTCCGTTTGAGATATATTTGATGTGTGCGGTTATTTATTTTGTTATATATATTATTGTTGAAACTATTTTTAAGTATATCAACAGATCGGTTTACTCTGAAAGCTTTGTTCTTCAAAATAAAGAAAAATAATAAATAGGATACGAGGTGTAATCAATGTCTGAACCTGTTTTAAGAGTGCAGAATATCAGCAAATCGTTCGGCCGTCATAAAGTTATCGATAATGTTTCATTTTCTTTGTATAAAGGGGAAACAAAGGTAATAATCGGCCCATCCGGTTCCGGTAAATCAACACTATTAAGATGCATCAATATGCTTGCGCCGCCGGATAACGGTTCTGTTTTTCTTGAAAGCACCGAAATTAGTTCAATAAAAAGAGGAATTGAGCAATATAGGCGTAAAATCGGTATGGTATTTCAGAATTTTGCGCTGTTTGATCATCTTACCGCATTGGATAATGTTGCTCTTGGGCCGATTAAGGTCAAAAAAGTTTCAAAGAAAGAAGCTTACGAAAAAGCAATGTTTGAGCTTCAGAGAGTTGGATTAGAAACACATGTTCACAAATATCCCGCCATGCTTTCCGGAGGACAAAAACAGCGCGTAGGTATAGCGAGAGCTTTGGCAATGGACCCGCTGCTTATGTTATTTGATGAGCCGACCTCCGCACTTGACCCTGAGCTTATAGGCGGTGTTCTTGCTGTCATGCAGAAATTGGCTATGGAGGGGATGACGATGATTTGTGTCACCCACGAAATGGGTTTTGCAAGGTCTGTTGCTAATGAGATTCTATTTATGGACGAAGGACAGGTTATCGAAACAGGAAAACCGGATAGTTTTTTTGTTGATTCTAAGCACCGGAGAACAAAGGATTTTCTATGTAAAGTTCTTCATGTATATTCTTAGGAAAAGGGCAATATCTGATGGAAGAAACGAATTTTTTTATATCGATATCGGGATATATGCCTCTTATAATAAAGGGGCTTTTAATTACAATAAAGCTGACATTAATAGCGGGTGGTATGGGATTTTGTATTGCGGTACCGATGGTTGTATTATCTTTGTATTCATATAAACCGGTTAAATGGGCAATATCTGCGATAATTCTGGTTATTAAGGGGACACCGTTACTTGTTCAGCTTTTTTTTATTTATTACGGGGTTCCTTCTATTGATATTGACGGTTTAATTTCCAACCTGCATCTGAATTGGTTTTTTACCGATATACTCGGCTGGATGACAATCCCTGATAGGATCAGAGTTACACCCATTGGAGCGGCTCTTGCCGGTTTTATCATTAATTCCGCTTGTTATCAGGCAGATTATATCAGGGGCGGATTCTATGCCATATCAAGAACTCAGATGGAAGCGGCATATTCTATCGGATTGTCAAAATGGGGGGCAGTTAGAACTATTATGGTGCCTCAAGCCATCAGATTTTCGATACCGGCACTTTCAAATGAGATTGTTTATCTGCTTCAATACACATCTGTGGCGGGGATTATTCAGCTTAAAGAATTTTATTCATCATTTCAGGACTTTTATCATGCAACATATTATTTTGTGCCCTCGTTTATTATAATGAGTATTGTGTATCTGTCTCTGATATTTGTAGTTACAAAGCTTTTCGAGAGTGTGGATAAATTAATGAGAATACCCGGGACAAGCGGCTCGCCGATTAGTTAGTCTTTTATGTTAAAGTTAGCGGCATTTATTGATAGTATTGTGTTTTCTTTAATATCTTTAGCAATTAGATACCATTTTTTGGCTGACCAGACCGGAGCGACGGGCATGATATTGAGTTCAATAATTTCACCATTTCGTTTTTTATAACTGCCGGAAAGAGCTGTTCCGTCAACCATCGCCTCTCGAATACGAGCGGGGATAAACTTATGAATATTCACGCCGGCAAGACCGAATTCTCTTATCAATACTTCAAGCGTTTTATTCCTAATATCAGATTCATTTATAAGCTCAAAAAAAACCTTCTTTAACGAATCTGTATCGATCAAAGCTCTGTGCAAATCACCTTCCGGCATTATGTTATATCTGCGCATAAGACTTTCGAGTTTGTTTTTTTGATTGGGAAAAAGCTTCTGTGACATTTTTAATGTATCGATAGCTTTCCAATCGCGATAGATAATCCCTGTTCTTGCAAGTTCGAACGACAAGAACCCGATATCAAATGAGGCGTTATGTGCAACAAGTATAGAATCTCCGATAAATTCAACTATTTGAGTACCAATTTCTTTATCAAAATGGGGTTTGTCGGCAAGCATATCATCTGTTATTTTGTTGACCCTTGAGGCCTCTTCAGGAATCGGGATTCCCGGGTTAAACATAACCTCAAGCGTGCCGGTTACATTCCCCTTTGAACATCTAATCATTGCGATCTCAATAATCCTGTCGCCGGCGAGAGGATAAAAACCGGTTGTTTCTACATCAAAGAAAACGAAGTCTTCTTTAGCAATAGTATGTGAAAAAAGTGACAACAAACTCAATTTTTTTACTCCGCTCAACTTAATTGTTCTATGTTAAATCATTTCAATCGGGTCAACACATAGATTCATATTACCATAAAATTTCTAAATATTATAATTAATTTTTAAATTATTCATTCAAAAAAAAAGTGATTATTTTTAATAAGTGAGGTTTGTAAAAAAAAACTGCCGTGAAATTTTCAGGCAGTTTAATTGGATCTAGTAAAACCTGAATTAGTTTTGAACTTCTAAACCAACAAGTTTATTAATCTGAGAAATTGTAAGAATAACACCATCTGCAAATATAATTTTCTGCAGGTTAAAGGCTTGAGGCTGCTGATTATGCCCAAAATACCCAACCAATCTTGCAGTATCTACACTGTTGGCTCTTAATAGTAAATCATAACCGCTTCTTGAAACAACGACGCTGCTTCTTTTATGATAAGTAAACTTAATTATCATACCTGAGCAATTAGGATCTAATACATTGTCAGCATTAAAATATCTGTCAAAAATTACTTCGGATTCACCGGCACATCTAATACTATCGATGCCATTTCCACCGTTAACTACATTGTAGCTTCCAATTGCGGCAATTGTATCGTTGCCATTCCCGCCGAATAACTTATTAGCGCCATATTCTGCATTACCAACAATATTATCACTTCCATCTAAGCCTTCAATCCATCCGCCGCCTACAAGAGAATCATTCGCAGATGTTCCTATGATAGATTCTCCGAAGGTAATATTTTTCATCATTAAAGCGTGTGTATAAACAACGCCGTCAGCAAATGTAACTTTATTGATATTATCATTTCCCCTTGGGGCTAAAACAGTTAGGTACTGGGTAGTATTGGTTCCTCCGACATTAAATGTAACAGCATCATCATCAATCGATATTGCGGTAATTGAAATTCTTACTTCTGTTGATTTTAAATCCGCAAGTTTTACATTTGTTAATTTTGTAAAAGTAACAGTTTTAGCACCGTTGGTTTTAAGCCATGTATAATTAGAAATCGATGCTACGGCTTGTTCAACTTCGGCATTAAAACCAATAGACTCAATTTTGGAGTCCATTCCGGAAACTGAACAGGAGACAAGGAGAACGATCATTGAAAGCACGAGAGTTGACAAAAACACAATTTTTTTCATAAAAGATCCTTTTTTTAAATTTTGGTAACCGTAGGTTAATTTACAATTAATGTCAATTGAAAACGGAAATATTTAATAGCAAGGGGCAATTTTTATCTCGTATCCGGTAAATACCAATTTTTAAATTCTTCTTTGGATTTAACCTTTTTTAATGAACCGTTATGAAGCAGGTAATAGTCGGTACAAACAGAAAATGTGCTTCTGTAATCATGATCTGTAATGATAATCCCTTTTTGTGATGAAATATATTTGATTTTGTTAATCAATTCTTCTTTGTAGATCGGCTCAATCTCGCTGAACGGTTCATCAAGCATCAAAAAGTTATGATTCAATAACAAAAGTATAGAAACCTCAAGATACCTTCTCTCACCTCCGGAAAGAGCGCTGACTCTGTTTGAATATATTTTTGTGATAAATTGGTCATTTAATAACTCTGATTTTGCAGTTTTATCAACATACAGATTAATAAAACTTTTTACTGTTAAATGCGATGGTATAATTGTGTGCTGTGGAAGATAACCGATGCTGTTCTCTATTAAAAAAGATTTATTAATAGACTTGCCGTCAATTCTGATGTTTTTGGCAGAGCTGTTCAATGTCCCATAGATAATCTTCAACAGTGTGGACTTGCCTGAGCCGTTCAAACCGAAAATTCCTGTAATTCCTTTTGTTTCTAACTGTAAATAAATATCAGATAATAAAAGCTCGCCGGTTTTATTATACCCGAAAAAAACGCTGTCTATCTCAAGTTTCATTTCAACAACCTTGATATTGTAACTAAAACGATGCTCACAGCAACACAGGTTATATAATAAAAGCAGAATAACCGCAGCTTCGAGATAGATTTATTGTAGTAGATATACCATTCTCCCCTTGTAAAATAAAGTGCCATTGCCACCGATAAAAGATATCCTATCAGTGATATGTTCATTGCCGAATTAAAGACAATAAAATACAGAAGGCTTATAGATCGGCTTGAATCGAGTTTGTAGCTTGAAGGGATTAGTTGAATGAATGAAAGCATTACCGAAAAAATGATATTCAGTATAATATTTTTTTTAATAAAATAAAGTATTAGTTTTAGTTTCATCGCGATCAATTATATCATATAAATATCCGATAGAAAAAATTTTAACAATTGTTTACTTACTACAAACGGGAATTGAATTTATATTAACAAAAAGGGTATTTTGAGACTTGTCAACTTTTATAATATCTGTTATTAATGTGACAGGTAATAACATTATATTTTATTAAAAAGGATTAACAATATGAATTCATCAAAGATTTTGGTAGTTAACTGCGGTTCATCTTCTCTAAAGTATCAGCTTTTTTTAATGCCTGAAGGTGTTCCTGTTATTAAGGGTGTTGTTGAAAGGGTCGGCGAGGAAGAAAGTGATCTTATCTATGAGATACCCGAAAGAAGTCAGAAGCTCGAAAAAAAAATTAAGGCAAAAAATCATAAAGAAGCTTTCAAAGCCGCTTTTGATACAATATTTGATCCAAAAGACGGGGTATTAAAATCAGCCGATGAGATTCAAGCGGTAGGACATAGGGTTGTTCACGGCGGCGAATACTACTCAACTTCTGTTATTGTTGACAATAAAGTTATTAAACACATAGATGAATTGTCAGACCTTGCTCCTCTTCACAATCCGGTTAATCTTGAGGGCATCAAAGCCGCAATGGAAATATTACCAAAAGCAAAACATACAGCTACATTTGATACGGCTTTTCATCAGACTATTCCTGACTATGCTTACCTTTACGGGTTGCCTATGGACCTCTACAAAAAATATAAAATCAGAAGATACGGTTTTCATGGAACAAGCCATAACTTCGTAGCAAATAAAGCACTTGAGTTCTGCAAAAGATCAAAAGACAACACTAACATTATCTCGTGCCACCTTGGTAACGGTTGTTCGGTAACAGCCATTCAACAAGGAAAGTCAATTGATACATCAATGGGCTTTACTCCGCTCGAAGGTCTTATGATGGGAACAAGATCGGGAGATATTGACCCTGCTATAATTCAGTACCTTCACAGTAAAGGTATGGGTGTTGATGAGATCATGACAATGCTTAACAAGAAGTCAGGCGTGTTCGGGCTTTTTGGCAAGGTTGATCAAAGAGATATTGAGAACGCTGAGTCAAACGGCGATAAAACGGCAAAACTTGCCCTTGATGCTTACGCATACAGAGTTAAAAAATATATCGGCGCATATATGGCAATTCTTGAAAAAGTTGATATTCTTATATTTACAGGCGGAACAGGTCAATTTGGCGTTCAAATGCGAGAAAGAATCTGTAAAGACCTTGAATTTATCGGAATACACATAGATGTTGAGAAAAACAGACTGCTCGGCAAGAACAGACTCGGCATTATCTCAAGAAACTATTCGCAAGTTACAGTAATGGTAGTACCTACCGACGAGGAAAAACAAATGGCAGAAGATGCTTACGGATTAACCTCAGGTAAATAAACATATAACTGCTCCAAAAGGGGCAGTTTTTTTTTGCA
>CAZSQU010000075.1:2345-14963 GCA_964608985.1 uncultured Spirochaetales bacterium | reverse complement strand
AAAAAGGATGAGCTAAAGTCGTGGGTCGGCTCAAGCTATGAGTTTGCGTTACAGATTATGCCGTTATTATTTGGCGGTGTGCTGGTTGCGGGGTTCTTACTTGGAAGACCCGGGCATGAGGGGATCATCCCGTCAGAATGGGTTGCAAAACTTGTCGGCGGTAACAGTCTATGGTCAAACTTTTTCGCATCAATAGCCGGTGCATTTATGTACTTTGCTACCCTTACCGAGGTGCCGATTCTACAGGGGCTTATCGGGGCGGGTATGGGTAAAGGGCCTGCACTCTCTTTATTGCTGGCGGGACCCGCGTTATCATTACCGAGTATGCTTGCTATCCGAAGTATGATTGGGCTGAAGAAGACGCTTGTTTATGTCGGGCTGGTTGTTATAATGGCGACTTTTACAGGATTATTATACGGTTGGATGTTTGGATAAAAAATTATAAAAAAAGGATTTGATGAATGATTGGAAAAGAACACAATCACACTGATGAACATGGTCATAAAGAGCATACTAAAAGACATACGCATTCACATGATATAACTAATATATCAGGCAAAAAAATTTTCTGGGTTACAGTGCTAAACCTGGTCATAACTGTTGCTGAAGTTATTGGCGGCCTTGTCTCAGGCAGTCTTGCTTTGTTGTCAGATAGTATGCATAATCTAAGCGATACGCTTGCAATTGCATTAAGCTATTTGGCAAATAAGATATCCGGTAAACCGAAAAACATAAAAAAAACTTTCGGTTATAAAAGAGCAGAGATAATTGCAGCCTTTATTAACTCATTTGTACTATTTATTATCTCATTTTGGTTGATCTTTGAGGCGTATAAACGATTTAAATCACCGGAAATCATTGACGGCAATCTCATGCTTGTTGTGGCAGTTATAGGGCTTGTTGCAAATCTCGTTTCTGTATATCTGCTTGAAAAAGACTCCCACAATAACTTAAATATCAAGTCAAGTTATCTGCACCTTATAAGTGATACCGTTTCATCGATTGGGGTTATAATAGGCGGTATTGTAATAAAAGTCTGGCATATTGCATGGGTAGATCCACTTATAACCCTTATAATATCTCTCTACATTATCAAACAATCATGGAACATATTGAAGAAAAGTATAGATATATTTATGCAGGGGTCTCCCGATCTTGATTATGAAGCGATCAAGCACGATATTGAATCAATAGTGATGGTAAAAAACATTCATCATATTCATGCGTGGATGATGAATGAAAAGACGATCCATTTTGAAGCTCATATTGATGTGGAGGATATGAAGGTTTCTGCAATACAAAAAATATACTGTCAGATTGAGTATGTTTTAAAAGAACATTACGGAATAAGCCACATCACAATCCAGCCTGAGGTGGATAAATGTGAATGTAAAGAACCGTTTTAAATTTATTCTATTGGAGGATGTATTTATGGTTATTAAGATCTTGGGGACAGGCTGTTCAAAGTGTAAGAAATTAGAAGACAACGCAAAAAAAGCAGTTGAGCTTGCCGGCTCATCAGCAAAAGTTGAAAAGGTTACCGATTTAAACAAAATAATGGATTTTGGTGTGATGGTAACCCCGGCATTGGCTATAGATGATGTCGTTAAGTCAGCCGGCAAAGTGTTGTCACCGGAAGAAATAAAGAAATTTTTAGTGTGAGTTTCTTTTATAAAATAAGGAGTAAGTTGTGGCAGGATGCAGTTGTAATTGTAGTTGCGGTGATGAAAAGGTAAAACTTATCTATTCATGTTCAGGGGCGGCCAATACCGGATACCTTGCGGATAGTGTATCCAGAAAATTGATGAAAGATGGGATCGGAAGTATGACTTGTCTTGCCGCAGTCGGTGCAGAGCTTTCAGGATTTATCGAATCGGCAAAAAGTGCAGAAAATATAATAATTGATGGTTGTCCTGTAGCTTGTGGTAAAAAGATATTTGATAAATTAAGTTTGCCTTATAAACATTATATTATGACTGCTTTTGAAGTAGAGAAAGGGAAAACCGAAATAACAGTTGATGTTATCAACCGCGTAACTGAAGAGATTGCTGATATAATATAGGAAATGAAATGACAAAAAAGAGGTTTTTATTTTCAATGGTATTTATCTTGATACTTACACTTGGCAGTTGCACTAAAAAAGATCAGAATGAGGTGCCAGCAAACGGTATTATAAGTTCAATAGAGACTGAAACTGATACTGTGAACTCAGGTTTAAAAGTAACATTTATTGAAATGGGCTCTGTAAATTGTATGCCATGCAGGATGATGACTCCTGTGATGGATAAGGTACGAGAAAACTTTCAGGGACAGGTTGAGGTTGTATTTTATGATGTATGGACAACTGCTGATGCTCCCATGGCTCAAAGATATCGCATCAGAGTAATACCCACCCAGGTTTTTCTTGATGCAGATGGAATAGAGTATTTTAGACATGAGGGGTTTTTCCCGTACGAGGAGATTGTGTTGATATTAAAACAAAAAGGTGTTGAACCTTTATGATTGAAAAAGTATTCATCGGATTAACAGAAATATTGTCTAAATCATGGTATTTTGCTCTTATAGCTTCCTTTTTTTGGGGCGTTTTAAGCGTTGTTTTAAGTCCTTGTCATTTAGGCAGTATTCCGTTAGTTGTTGCCTTTATCGGGGGACAGGGTAAAATATCTTTTAAGAAAGCGGTTTTAATATCTTTGTTTTTTAGTTTTGGGATACTATTATCAATATCTGCTATAGGTGTAATTACGGGAATTACAGGTAATATACTGGGTAATATTGGAACTATCGGGAATATTTTAGTGGTTGTTATTTTTTTGATAGTGGGATTACACTTTATCGGGTTAATTCCACTGCCGAATTGGTTTGGTTTTACACAGCCTAAAGCCCATAAAAAGGGTTTAATTGCCGGTTTTTTACTTGGGCTTATGTTTGGACTGGCATTAGGCCCATGTACTTTTGCTTTTTTGGCACCAATATTGGTTATTGGTTTTTCTTCTGCTTCAACTAATCTCTTGTTTTCATTTTTTATTATCTTTATATTTGCTGTCGGTCATTGTTTGGTATTTATAATTTTCGGGACATTCAGCGAACTTGTCCAGAAATATTTAAATTGGAATGAAAACTCAAAAGGAACAATAATTATAAAAAAATTTATCGGTATAATAATTATTCTTGTGGGTGGGTATATTCTTTTTAATTATGTTCTCCACATATAGTATTTAAAAAAAGATATTCAAAAAATCAATTCTTTGATATTTGATATAAATAGTGGATAATCAGCAAGATACGAGATCCAGTAGAATTTTCGTGCATAATGCGGGTTGATATCATAATTGGAGTGGAGTTATAGGAATTAAATAAAGTTTAAAAATTGTATTGAAAAACATTGATTTTTTAAAACGGATATTGTAAAATGACTTCATTTATGAAAAAAAAACAGGAGTAAATATGGCTTTAGATGAACCGTTATCTCAGGATGACATAGATAAACTGGAAATCAATGAAACTGAGTCAGTACTGAAAGATATAGAAAATATTGTGATTTTAATACGAAATGAATTAAATATGCTTGTTAAACAAGCAATAATACTTAATGAAAAGAACAGGAATAAAGTAAAAAAGAAATTAAATTCTATTCTTGATGAAGTTATTGACACAAGAAAGATAAAATTCTAATTATTTGGAGATAATAATGCTTTATCACAGTACGGGCGGCAAATCGCCTGATGTAAATTTTGAAGATGCGTTGATGTCCGGATTGGCTCCGGATAAAGGTCTCTATATGCCGAATAAGATTCCTGCAATCGAAATCGGTTCATTATTCGGTAAAAAATTTAATGAGATGGCATTTATTATTACAAAGGCGTTAATTGATGGAGAGATCCCCGATGGTGACCTTCGGGCAATTGTTGATGATGCTTTTAACTTTGAAGTTCCCGTTGTTAATTTAAAAGACAATATCTATTCACTTGAGCTATTTCATGGACCGACTGCGGCATTTAAAGATTTTGGCGCAAGGTTTATGGCAAGGGCAATGAGCTATTTCCTTTCAAGAAACAGAAGGAAAATCAGGATACTGGTTGCTACTTCGGGTGATACCGGCTCGGCAGTTGCACATGGATTCTATAATGTTCCCGGTATAGATGTTACCATACTATATCCTTCAGGAAGAGTTTCCCCTTTACAGGAGAAACAACTCACCACACTTGGCGGTAATATTACGGCTCTTGAGGTTAAGGGGTCTTTTGATGACTGTCAAAGCATGGTTAAAGAGGCATTTCTCGATAGTGATATAACCGGTAAATTGAATCTTGCATCTGCAAATTCGATTAATATCGGGAGACTTATTCCTCAATCGTTATATTATTTTTATGCATATACCATTGTGGCCGCTAAACCCGGAGATCCGGTTGTTTTTTGTACACCTTCAGGTAATTTTGGTAATCTTACCGGCGGGGTTCTTGCTAAAAAGATGGGGTTGCCTGTTGACTATTTTATTGCCGCTACAAATGATAATGATGTTGTTCCGCAATACCTTTCTTCAGGAAGTTTTGACCCGAGACCATCCGTAACGACCTATTCAAATGCAATGGATGTCGGAAACCCTTCGAATTTTTATAGATTACTTGATATTTATAAGAATCGGGATAATATGCTGAAAGATATCAAGGGCTATAAGGTTTCTGACACTTCAACACTTGACACTATCAGAAGTGTTTATAAAGACCATAAATACATTCTCGATCCGCACGGTGCAGTCGGATATAGAGCCGCAAAAGATTTTGCCGCTAAACAATCAAGTAAAGTTCCTGCGGTATTTCTTGAGACAGCGCATCCATCCAAATTTCTTGAGGTTATTAAAGAAGCTTTGGGTATCGATGTTGAAATAGCTGAAGTGTTGAGGTCATATATAAATAAGAAAAAGGTCAGTATAGTTATTGAAAATAGATATGAATTATTAAAGAAGTATTTATTAGATACAAAAAAATAAAATGGGGGTGTTTTATGCTTGGTTTTGATGATTTTGGAATATTCTTGGCTTATCTTTTGTGTATTCTTTCTTCGGTTTTGTGTATTGTTTATGGAGCTTTAAACTGGAACAAAGGCTCTGATAATGAAGATGATCAGATCAAAGAGGAATCAGAATGGGAAAAGGGTGAGGTTGAATTGGAAAAAGAGATAGGGGAGCGCGTATGAATATAATCTTATTATCATCGGTAGTTATACTCTATTTGGCAATTATTGCATTCCTCGGCTATAAGGGATATAGAGATACAAAGAATACTGCCGATTATTTGATCGGCGGGAGAAAAATTCATCCCTATGTTATGGCCATGTCTTATGGTGCAACATTCATATCAACTGCAGCTATAGTCGGATTCGGCGGTGTTGCCGGGATGTTTGGGATGAGTGTGCTCTGGCTAACCGTATTGAATATATTTGTAGGGGTTTTTATAGCTTTTGTTTTCTTTGGAAAGAGAATAAGACAAATGGGGCACAATCTTGATTCGCATACATTTCCTGAGTTGTTAGGCAGGAGATTTCAGTCGCCTTTTATTCAGGGTATTTCAGCATTGATAATTGTTGTTTTTATGCCTTTATATACATCGGCTGTTATTATCGGAGCGTCGAGATTAATGGAGGTTCTTCTGAATATCGATTATAACGCAAGTCTTTTGATCTTTGCCGTAATCGTAACCTCATATGTTTTCTTTGGTGGGCTTAAAGGGGTAATGTACACCGATGCTCTTCAAGGGACAATTATGTTTGTCGGTATGTTTATGCTGCTGATCTTTGTTTACGGATTGTTGGGCGGACCATTAAATGCCCACAGGAAACTTTCTGATCTTGATAACAGAATTGAGGCATCTTATAATGAGATGACCGGTGAACTCGGTGAAGAGAAATTTAACCTGTTAAAAGGGATTCTGACAGGAACAGATACAGAAAATAAGATAACTACGGTTATAGCCGGTAAAGAATTCACTTATCCTATGGTAAATGACATTCTGGCAGGTATAAAAGCAGGTAATCAGGACATATTGGCATCTTTTACTCAAAAAGAGATTGATGATATAAAAACCGTCATAGATATTGCCGGCACTGATAATATTCAATGTTATATCAGAGATGATTTTGCGTTGACGCTCGGAACTATTAAGGATTACGGATTAAGAATCAAAAATTATGGTTTTATAAATGCGCCCAATATAAAGGGGATAGGTTTTCAAGGGTGGGCTTCTATGCCGAAATTTCCAAGTCCTCTATGGCTTATAATAATAACATCTATCGCTCTTGGTGTGGGTATCGGAGTATTATCGCAACCTCAGTTAATTGTAAGATTTATGACTGTTAAGTCGAATCGAGAATTAAACAGAGCTGTTTTAATGGGTGGAATATTTATACTTTCTATGACAGGGGTTGCATTTTTAGTCGGAGCTTTGTCAAATGCTGTTTTTTATGAGAGGACAGGCACGATATCAGTTATTATGGCTCAAGGTAATCCTGATAAGATCATACCCACTTTGATTGATTCTCTACTACCTAAATGGTTCGGTTATGTGTTTTTATTGACAATTCTTTCTGCGGGAATGAGTACGGTTTCTTCATTGTTCCATGTTATGGGAACTTCATTCGGAAGAGACATTTTTGAAGGTTGGATCAAAAAAGGTAAGAAGGATACCAATGCATTGCTTATTACAAGGGTTGGGATTGTAATAACAGTTGTTATCACTGTTGTACTCGGTTATATTCTGCCGGGGGGTATTATTGCAAGAGCTACGGCGATATTTTTTGGAATAACAGCGGCGGCGTTTTTACCTGCTCTTGTCGGTGGTATCTATTGGCGCCGTTCAACAAAGATTGGTGCTATTGCATCGATGATAACGGGATTTATTTCCTCAACCGTATGGCTTACCTTTTTTCAATTAAAAGAAGCAACAGAACTCGGTATATGTAAGGCAGTTTTCGGTAAACCGGCTTTAACTATGACTATGATAGAAGGTGCATTAAAGCCGACGCTATGGTCATTTACCGATGCGGTTGTTATATCCCTACCGATATCAATAGTTGTATTTGTGGTTGTTTCACTGGTAACCAAAAAACCTGATGATGATTTTCTAAAGATATCGTTTAAGAAATTAAAGTAATATAGTGCAGCCTGTCTTAGACAGGCTTTTTTTTATCTGATTTTAAGTATAAATTTTTGTATAAATATTCTGATGTTGCGTGTTGATGGTTTAATTAATGGTATTTGATTAGCAATCAGTGTTTTTATTGTTTCAAAAAATACTCTAATACCATATCTTATTGATCTTGTAAGATATATCGTTCCTGACAGTTCAAGTAATTTAAAATCTTTCTTGATGAGGTTATTCTTTAGAAACAAGAAGTATTTAACAAAAACATTGAGTCTGATTAGAAAATTGTTTGTCGATTTATTTTTGGTGAGTGTTTGAGAACTGTCTGTAATCATATAGATAGTATTGTTTGAACATAGTATTTTTTTGGAAAAATAGCCGGTCAACATTGAAAAACACACATCGTTACTGACGTGTGTTTCATCAAAATTAATATTATTAACAAAAACAACATTTTTATTTATTAACTTAGAGCAAGGTGATTCATATCTATATCGTAAAAGAAGCTCATTTTTGATTGATTTGTTATCTGCGTATGCTTTAATCAATTCATAATATTTTATATGTCTTTTTGCAGGTAATCCGGTTTCATTATAGATACTTAAAGGCGGGAAGAATATGATATCATATTGTGTGTTAAAGTATTCTTTTACAGTAT
Source organism: uncultured Spirochaetales bacterium (assembly GCA_964608985.1). GTDB lineage: Bacteria > Spirochaetota > GWE2-31-10 > GWE2-31-10 > CAYYKD01 > CAYYKD01. Next base: position 7,169 of record CAZSQU010000075.1, on the reverse strand, counting down.
CATAAAAGTTATCAGTAAAATAATCATCGGCATCAGCAAATAGAATCCATTTGCCGCGTGCATGTTCAAGACCGGTATTCCGTGCCGCACCGGCTCCTTTGTGTCCGTCTTTATTTTTGATAAAAAAAACATACGGATATTTCTCCGCCAGTTTTAAAGCCGAAAGATTATCCGATGAATGGTCGTCAATAACAATTACTTCTATTTCAGACCTTTTTGGTATTGTAGTAAGAAGTATATATAGTAAATCCGGCCTTTCATAATGAGGAATTATTATTGATAATTCAGTAGTTGACATTTTTCATTTCCAGTAGCTTTTTTCTTTGTTAATAAGTTTAATTCTATCAATTATTATTAGTGGTGTGTATCTGTAAATATTAATTAACGGTATTTTATTCTGAATGAGTATTCTAATCGTTGATAAAAAAACACAAATTCCATATTTAATCGATCGTGTCAAAAGGTAAGTTCCGTATATTTCGAGTTTTCTGATTTCGTTTTGTGATAGTACGCTTTTAATAAATCCGAAATATTTTTTAAGTTCATATACCCGCGACATATGTGTCTCCGGTTTTTTACTCACTGTCAATGTACCATTTGATCTGGTAATTATGTATATAACCGAGTTATCAACGGCAATCCGCTTAGCATAATAACCTGTTTTGGCAGAGAACATAATATCGTTAGCCGCAACAACCTCTTCAAACTTTATAGAATATTCGTTGATTAGGTCCTTTTTTAAGAGCTTAGAACAAGGAGAAGCAGTTCTCATTCTTAAACGAAGTTCACTTGTCGGATTGGTGTTTTTGGCATATTCTGCTATCATTTTATTAAAGAATTCGTGTCTATCTGCTTTTTCGCCGGAATCAAGATAAATACTGTCTGTTATAAAATATACAATATCATAGTTTGTTTCAAAGTATTTTGATACAGATTCATAGAGAATATCAGTAAAGTAATCATCGGCATCGGCAAAGATAATCCATTTGCCTCGTGCATGTTCAAGACCGGTATTTCGTGCCGCGCCGGCTCCTTTTACGCCTTCGCGGTTGTTTAAAAAAAGCACATATGTGTATTTGGGTTGAAGATGAAAAGGTGTGTCAGCCGGTGAATGATCATCAACGACAATTACCTCAATATCCGGTCTTTCAGGAATTGTTGAAAGGAGTTTGTCAAGTAGAACAGAACTCTGATAGTGGGGTATAATAATTGATAACTTGATGGCGTCAGTCAAAAAAATACCCCTTTGTTCATCTAATACAGTTTAATGTGGAGACTTGTTCCGATGGAAGCATTAAATGTTACATAAACAGGAGGTCTGCCGCCGAGATCAAACATATCGTATAGTGTTGCCATAATAGTCCATTGGACAATCGGCGTTTTGACGACGACACCTCTGATCTGAAAGTTTAAATATGCTCTATCCTCACTTGCCGCTTTAAACCTTGAATCTCCTGCTCTATAATCTGCATTAGAGAAGTCAATAACAAGCTGTAATCTGTGATCTAATTGAGCAAAAGAGTAAACCCATGATGCAAAGAAGTTAATAAGCATATCAGGTGCTTTGTCAAGGTAAAAGGTTTTGCCGAATCCGAAGTTAAAAGCACCCAAAAGTGTAGTAACCCCGGTAAAAACAAAGTACGGTGTGATAGACATACCGCCTCTTGATGATGTACCGGACATATCAGGTGTAATGTCAATATCGAGTCCAAAAGCAACTGCCCCGTCACGCCAGTCGAGAAATCTTAATTTCATGTGAAAAAAGAAAGGCGTACTGTCAAAATAGAATTGAGACTGTCCCGAAGGTCTGTCTTCATAGGCGAGTTCTTTAGAAAAACCAAATTCAAACATATGGTGTGGTGTAAAAGTAAGTTTCAGAATACTTGCCATTGCCCCATAGGTTGCATTTGTGCTGAAAGTGTGTTCATAGCCGATTGAAAGGGTTCCCATAGGTGCACAATAAGCACTGGGAGTGGTAATAAAGCCCGTATGGCCGGTAATAGTAAGGTACTGAACGAAAGTGGGACCACCGGCCCCCCAGTTAAGAGCAGCTTGAGAACCATTAACAAATAAAGCTGAAAATAATGTTATTGCAATAATCAGTAAAAATTTTTTCATATTTACACCCTCTTTAATTAGAGAAAATATCAAAGATAGACTTTTTTGTCAACTTTAATTATAAATATTAAATGATCATAAACCGAAAAGATATTATATGAAAAAAACAATTATTATATTTATTACTTTTATCGCGATATCACTAAGTGCTTCAATAAGATTTGAGCCGGTTTCAATAAATGAAGAGAATACGGCTCTATTTAAATCAAATGAGGTAATAGGAAACAGAAGGATTACAGAGACACTTTTTTTGGCAAATTTACCGGGATTTTTAAGCTCAGAGACTTCAGCCAATATACCGGTGAAAGCAGTAACCGTATATCCGGAGAATATGGTGTTTTCTCTTATAAGCGACAAGATATATATACAAAACAGAACAGGCATTTATCAATACGATATATCAGCTAATTCAGTCAGTGCCGTCCCCGGACTCGCTCAGTTTGCCTCGGGTGATGAATACATAATAGTTAATCCGCCATTGATCGCTGTTTCACCGGATGCGAGGTATCTGATAACAAAGATTCAGAAGTCATCGGTAAAAGCAGATATCTATCTATATAACATTCAGAACATGACCGGCAAGATTATTGCAACCGATTGTGAGATCAATCCTGATGAGCCTGTTGCATTATGGTCTCCGGATTCACGGTTTATTATCTATCAAAAAAACAATGCGCTCTATTATCTTCCAATTCAAGATATTGACACAAGAGAGCCTTTTCCTGAGGAATGGCGGCTTATAGGTCAAACAAGGCTTTCAAACAGCACCTGGACTCAAAGTAATCTGTTAGTATGGATAGAGGATGATCTGATTTATAGAGCGGATCCTTCTCAGTTTTTTACGAGGTCAATATACAGAAAATATCTGCCGCAAGGACATGTTATAGGCAAACTCCCTTTTAGATTCGATTCTGATTCAGACCGATTTATTTATAATGAGGTTTCAGGAAAGTTTTTATTAATTAAGAACAACAGATCGGTTTTTTTCTTTTCTATCTCAGATTCGATTAATCAAGAATCCTACCTGCTTCTTGATGATAATGTTCGATTTGAAACCGGGCAACTTATGGACAGCGGTGAAACTATCTTTACTGTCCGTTTTATCGAAAACGGAAAACTCCTTCGAAGAGTCTATCTCGGAAGAAGGAATAGCGGGCAGATGTTGTTTTCGATATTTAATCCGCAGAATATGGCGGGGATTATCAGGTCTGCTGCTTTGAGTATGGATAAACAGTCCTTTGTAGTGAATACGGATAGAGGTGCATACTGTTATGAGTTCAGAACAGGTAATCAGTTATGGAATTTAACGGGACAGGGGATTATCAATAGTGTAAGTATCGATCTTAACAGGTGGGTACTCGGCGGAGATAACTATACTTTGTCATATAACGGCAGGACAAATGTTGCTAATCCGTTGTTCGGATCATCTGCAGGCGTTGCAGGACTTACAGATAACGGAGAGATTGGTGTTACCTATAACGGAAAAGATTATATAATTGATGCAACTTCATTGACACTTAGAGATAGGCCGCCTCAAACACCGGTAACAAACAGACATACAAATAATAAATATAGAATTCTTTCGAGAAGGATAAACAAGGGGTTTTATTCGGAACTGCCTATTGTTAAAGATGTCTATTCGGGAAGAGAAGCCAATCTGATAGCTGAACCGCGATTGAGATATAGATTGTATCAGCCTGAGCTTGTATTAGATCACAACTATTACACCACACCTTATCCCGAAAAGTATGAGGTAGCTTTGAAATTTAATTGTACAAGGGATGGTGACGGGGTTTTTAGAATACTTGAGTCTATAAGTAATTTTGATATAACTGCGTCGTTTTTTGTCAGCGGTGTATTCATGGAGATAAATCCGACTGCTACAAGATTAATATCGGGATTTGATTTTGAGGTGGGCAATATTTTTCAATACAATATCAATCTGACAGATGCCGGATTTATGATAACCGGTGATTTTATAAGACAGGGGTTGTCCTCAAACGAAGAGAACTACTATCGTCTTACCGGTAAGAATTTTGATCCGGTATGGCATGCTCCATTTTATGCCTTCAACGAAGATATACTTCGTTTTGGTCTCGATGCCGGATATTCCTTTATAAGTTACCATCTTGATTCGCTTGACGGTATAGGCAGATCAGATCAATATATGGCAAACGAGCTTTATATGAATAATGACCGAATGATCCAGAGGATAGTTGACAGACTCAAACCCGGGCAGATTATTATAATGCAGACAGGACGAAACGGGGTTGATAGGGAAGATCGGTTGTACGATGATCTTGATCTGTTGATCTGTGAGCTTGTAAGAAGCGGGTATTCTTTTACAACCGCGGGCGACATTATGAAGAGGTACAGACAGTAGGGGTTATCGACGCTAAGTTTTAATCCACATTTTGAATGAAAATTCTGCCGGTCTCTCTATGGGGGCCTTAACTTCAGCTAAAGTTCTATAATCTATCATGCATAATGCGTAGAAGTGACCTTTATATACGCTTCTAAAGAAATCGAATTTTTTTAAAAAATTATTTTTTTTACTTGACATCGGTGTTTGTGTGTGTTATACTGGAATATATAAAAAATATTCAGGAGTATTAAAAAAATGTTTAAAACAAGTCAACAAGTCAACAAGTCAACAAGTCAACAAGTATAAGAGTTTTCTAATTCTAATGCTTATACTGTCCTTTG
>CAZSQU010000075.1:0-2335 GCA_964608985.1 uncultured Spirochaetales bacterium | reverse complement strand
ATTTTCATGTAGCAACAATGTTGTAACAGATTCGAAGCATAATTCGGTTTATGTGCCGAAGACACGGGTAGGTGTAACACTTCGTAATTATTACAATCTGACATTTTCGACAACGGACAAAATTGTAAGAGAGATAGAGAAGTATGAAGAAATAACTGCCGGCGTTTCAGAGCGTATAACAAGAGGCGGAGAAGATTCTTTAACATTAGAAAGTCTGTTCAATATGCTTCCGGATAATCCCGAAGAATTAACAAGAACAAATAACAATGGGACCAGATCGGGCGAGGAAACAAATCTCGAGGTGGAACTTGCGCGAATAATAGAGGAACATAACAGAGTATTAAATGAAATAAAACCTACATTTGATAATACGGCTGATATGCCTTATGTTCAGATGATTGAGGGCGGAATTGTAGTCGGAGGAGTTGTTTACAGCAGTTTGAATATTCAGGGCGCGATGATGATAGAGGTGCTTAATGCGAAAGCGGAAGGTGTTTCTGATGAAGATATAGAGTCAGATATAATAAATATATGTAAAGAGATAACGGAAGATACCGAAAGCATTTCAAATCCTGAAACCCGAGGTCACTACACAGATGCGGTGGTTTGTTCGGGTAAATGGCCTGATGGTGTTGTAAAATACAAATTTGGTGAAGGGATGACCGATTTATATAAAGAGGCTACACTTCAGGCAATGAGAGACTGGGAGACTGCATCGGGCGGTTCGGTTGAGTTTATTGAAGCAGATCAGGGTTTGTGGATAGATGATGCTTGGGAGACAATTTATCCATTGGATGCTTTAAATATTCATGCTGAAGACTTTTGGTGGACAGATAATGCAAATGTTGCTGCGGATAGTTGTGTTGGAAGGTCTGGTGGAGTCTTGCAAATAAGAATTAATACAGACTTTGATGATCAGGGGTGGGATAAGAGAATGTTGTGGGTTTATGTGTTAACTCATGAGCTTGGACACGCATTGGGATTATCACATGAGCATCAGAGGTGGGATAGGGATAATTATATAACTTTAAATCCTGATCTTTTGTGGAACGGCGGTAATGCAGAAATGTGGGACTCGGTTAGTTATGATAAGATCGACAGGGTCGCATGGGATTACATATCAAGCTGGGTCTGGAAGAAGATATCAAGCATTACAGTATGGGAATACTCTGCAAGTAAAGGGTGGTATAAAAAAACATATCCGATCTATGGATGGGCACCTTTCTGGAGTACTTATGAGAGTACGCATACTCCGACATCCTATGATATAAAGTCGATTATGCATTATAGTACAAATGATACAAATGAGTTTGAGCTTAAGAAAAATTGGATGGGATTATCTCGTGGTTCGGATATTCCTTTTAATCAGTATATTTCTTCAAAAGACATATTGACTATAAGAGAATTATATTAACATAAGGGGTATTATATGAAAAAAATTAAATTGAATAATGTGGTATCAGTGATAATTTTATTTACAGTTCTTTCTGTTGTTTTAGTATTAAGTTGCCCTACGCCGGATCCTGAGTCTATGGTACCATTACCAATTAAAATTAATTTAGAGATAGTGAACAATACATCAGTAGATCTGAGTTTTGATGTGGATTGTGTTTCTGTCGGATTTAAGTTATTTAACAATATCGAAGAGATTGTCTCTGATGATGAGAATTATCAGCGTTTGTTGAATTATAGACTTGATGATTATTATAAAGATAAGGTGTATAACGGCTCAAGTGTTCTTATTCCGCTTTTAGATAACTCGGGAGATGTCATTATATTCCATTCATACACATTAAATATAAATAGTCTATCTCATAACGACAAGCTAAATGTAGTGTATAGATGGAGTGCAATTATGAGGGGTGATTTCTGGCAAAGAGATTTATTGTCGCAAATTATAAGATTAAATATTGGCGGAGTAGAGTACAATATTGCAGGATGGCCCGAATACCTGTTTAGTGATCCAAGTGATGATTTAAGCATTAACTCTTATGAAAGTTTTTTTTATAAGTTTGTTTTTGAAAAAAAGCTTGTTGACTATTATAATGAATATATAAATGAAAATGTATGGAAATATAAGATTGCCGAGAGATTCTTTGCTCTTGATCAGAGCGGCGATGTTGCAATGTTTCTTGATGAAGCGGATACAATGAATCTCCGTATAACCGTCAACAGCGCCGATGATGTTCGGGTTGAGGTTATAAAGTAGTAAGACAGACAAGGTAATAAAGTACACTTGATATAATCTTGTGTACTTTATTTATTATTAAAATTTCCGGTATAGTTTAATAAAGCATAAAAGAAACGAGCGGAAACGCCTTAGGAGTCCTCGAAT
>CAZSQU010000074.1:0-15179 GCA_964608985.1 uncultured Spirochaetales bacterium | reverse complement strand
GTTACTACTTTACTATCAGTCTTTACTATACCCCTGATAGCGTCGTTTTTTTAACTTTTTTAAGGTGCGATTTTAAATTTTAATATTGACATAATAAATTTTTTTTGATATAAACACTTAACAATTACGCGAGTGTAGTTCAATGGTAGAACTTCAGCCTTCCAAGCTGATAGCGTCGGTTCGATTCCGATCACTCGCTATAAAAGACCTTAAACGGTCTTTTTTTATTTTACAAACACCTCGATCAAAAGAGGATAATGATCGCTTGCCTCTCTAACCCGTTCATATCTAATTGCCTGTAGTCTTTCTATTCTATATATCTTAATAAAATGTTCATTATAGATAACATAGTCAATATCTGAGCGTTGCCCATTATAATTATAGGTATAAACATCAGATTCACTGTATTTATAATTTAGGATTGTGAAACCGGCGCGTTCAAGTAAATTAAGGGGCGGCGTATTCCGGTAAGTATTAAAATCCCCCAGTATAATAACCGCAGGATCACCTGAGGAATTTTCATATATCTCAGATACTATTGAGATAATACCGCGCGTTTGCGCAAGCCTCTTCGCCTCGCCGTTAGGATCATCTCCATACATTGATTTTAAATGGTTTAAGAGCAGATAAAACTCCCGTCCGCTTATAATAAACTTTACCTCAGGACAATCCCGCGAAAATTTATAAGAAGGACCTCCTGGGTAAGGAACAACCATATCTCTATGAGATCGATAGTAAACCGGCTGATATCTCGATAAAAGAGCTATGTCGATTCCTCGCGGATCATTGCCCTCTATCAAATAGTAGTAACTGTAACCGGTTCGTTCTGCAATAGCGCGTAGAACACCAATATTTTCCACCTCAGTAAGCCCCAAAATATCTGCATCCATCTCTAAAATAACATTTACTACAGCATCAAGCTTGCTTTGATAGCTTGCAGCAGACAAAACTGTATCTCTGCTATCCGGAGAACGGACTGTATCAAAAAAGTTTTCAACATTCCACCAACCAATTGTAAGATCAGATGAGAATATGATTACCCGTGTAAATAATAGAAAAACAATCAATATAATCCTTGATTTTTTTCTCACAAATTTTTCCTGATATAATCTCTTGAAGTAATAATAGATAAATGATTTAATGAGTTCTCTATAATCGGCTGATCAAGGGTTCTGAAAACATCTTCAATATCCATAATCTCAAGCTCTAACTCCTCTGTATCATCAAAATCAGTTTCACTTATCTTCTCACAGTCAAGTGCAATGAAGACATAACAAGTATTGCTCTGAATAGCCGGATTAACATAGACCTCTTTAAGAAGCTTTATATTTTTAGAATAATATCCGGTTTCCTCTTGAAGCTCTCTTAATGCTGCCTCAATAGGTTTCTCACCCGGGTCAATAGCTCCGGCAGGCACCTCGTGAGTTATAATATCTTTTGACACCCTATGCTGCTTAACTGTTAGGACTTTGCCGTCTCTGGTCAAAGGAAACACATTTACCCAATCCGGAAGATCGACGGTATAAAATAGATTATCTATGTTTTTTGATGGAAGGAAACACTTATGCTCAACAATCTTTAGAATTTTATTTTTATAAACAACATTAGAGTCTTTTCTTACCCATTTTTTTTGATTATCCACATTTATTCTCCAAAATTAAATCTTTCAGGAAAATAAATAGTGTGATCTGAACCGTTTATTCCTGAATAATTAATATCAATCTTTAAATTAATCGGCTCCTCGCCAAATCTTGAAACTGCCCTCGAATTGTATGAAACAACAAACTCCCGCCCCTGCCGCTGTTCAATATCTTTGAAAAGATCAGCAACAACTGCCGATGTATATCCGTTATAATATTCCCCGCCTGTTTCTCTCGCAATATTTCTATAAAAAGAATCAAGCTCACCCCTGCCAAAATTTACAATATAAACAGCAATATCATTATTTCGTGCTAATCCGATAACCTCTTCAATCTTAAATCTGTTAAAATCCCGACCCGTTTCAAGTCCGTTAGTTACAATCACAACACTTTTCTTAGAGAATCGTCTTATTGCAGAATAAACCCCGAGTTTAAAAGCCGCACCTTTATCGGTGTAGGTTGATAACTCGATGTTTTCTACGCTGTCAAGAAAAGAGAGTCTTGCATCATTAAAATCATTCTCAAGTATTCCGTCAAGGCCTGTGCAACTCACCATACTAACCCTTGTATTCACGGTGTTAATCCCCCTGAACCACCTGTCAAGTAGTGATCTGAATGAATTTCTATGTTGAGCAAAATCTGAATTATTATCATAAACGATAATTATGTCTGTATTTGTATTCTTAACTGCCGTGTTATTTAATGCAAAATTTCTAACCGGATAGCCATTCTCATATATAATAAGATTGTTTTCATTTATACCGGCCGGCACACTTAGGTCGGGTTTCTCAACATTAAAAATCACATGAACCGCAGGGAAATCGTTTGAAATAACCCGTTCAATCGAAAGATTCATATTCATATATCGCTCTCTCTCTTGAGAAAGAACAAGCATTCTTGAGGTGTTAAAATCAACAACAATAATATTTTTATCTTTATCGACAGCTATTGAACTCCCCCTCTGAAGTCTGTTGCCGACAGCATCAAGTTCATACCACAACTCAAAATCAGGGTCATAAACAATAACCTTTCTCTCGCAGACAACTATATATTTCCCTGATTGATCGATTGTCAGATCATAGGGCTTAACCATCAAGCTGTTTTCAAAGGTTTGAATATGGTTACCCGATCTGTCAAATACCACAATCTTATTGGTGTCTCTATCACATACATATAACTGATCATTATTGTAAGTCATTCCCGATGGAGAAGTCAATCTATAATCATTACGATTACCGAAGCTAAACAAAAAGTTACCCTCTCTGTCATACTTATTAATTCGGCGGTTACCTGAATCTGCAACAAATAGATTTTCATCATCATCGAGTAAAAGGTATTTTGGCCCCAAAAGAGCACCTTCACCGATCCCTTTATACCCGATCTCCTTTTCAACGAGGTTTAAGTTATTTACAAGTAACACCTTGTCGTTTTGGTAATCAGATATATACACTTTCCCGTCACTTCTGACTGCAACACCGTAAGGGCGTTCTATTCGTGGTAAAAGTGTTGTGAAATTTCTAACAATCTCAAGATTAGGATTCAACTGCAATACAGTTCCCGTCAAAAAAGAAGCGATATAATAATTATTATCCGGTCCGATTGCTATTTGAGTCGGACGCATAAAGATCGGCGTATTATTATCATCCTCATAATACCCTCTCATATCTACCCTTAACAGGTAATTTTGATCGGTATTCACCTCCGGTAATATCCCGCGCCTTAGATTTATATAGTTTATCTTATTTGATAGTGCCCTGTCAAAGTACCCCATGCTTATCAGTGATTCCCAAGAAAACAGAGCATTTCTGTCATAACCGGCTTTACGGTAACTCATCCCCAAAAAAACACTCGCATTATGGTTGTCGTGTCTATAGCTTAATGACTTAAGAAAATATATTATTGCCTGCTCATATTCAGCCTGATGATATGCCCTCACACCCCGTCTGAACTCAACGGTCGAATACTCTCCGCTAAGATCAAAACCTTGCAGACACAAAGTTGTAATAGCCATAACTAAACTTACGATTAGTAATTTTTTAGCCATTTGTTAATACCCCCAAATGATCAAGGACCTCAGAATTTTCCTTGGATAACTCAAGGGATTTTCTTATACATGCCAAAGCACCTTTTTTATCACCTTTTTTATAATACGCCCACCCCAGTGAATCAAGATAAGCAGGATTGTCAGGTTTTATTCTCACTACTTCTCTTAAAAGTGCAATCCCTCTATTTATATCAAGTTCATAGTCACACAAGAGATAACCATAAGTATTCTTAGCATTAAGATTCAATTGATCGATATTATAAGCCCGTTCCGCATAATAGATTGCTTTCTGTTTATCTTTCATATAATGATAAACAGCTGATAAAGCCGCATAGACTTGTATGATATTTAGATTTGTGTCTTTGACCTTTAAGAATTGAAGCTCGGCAAGATCATATTTTTTTAGTTTAAAGTATATATATCCCAGAATCATTCGTGACTGTTGTGTATAGAGAAAATTGACTTCCGAATCAACTACAACCTTTAGGTTCTTTTCCGCTGATACATATTGCTGAGACTTGGAATAGATCAAACCAAGATAATAATTAGCCTCCGGATTAAGCGGGTCTGAATCAATCACATTCAGGAACAATGCTTCCGCTTCCGCCTCTTTTTTACGGTTATAAAGGGTTATCCCTTTTTTTAACAGTTTGATATTATCCGGCAAGCCCCCCTCCCTTTTAATAGCAAAACAACCCATACACAATTAGGATGTATGGGCTGAAATTATTAAACTATAATTCTAGAAATAAGTTATTGTTGCTCTCGTCCTGAGTTCCCTTACTGCGCCCTCATATTCTTCCTGAACGATCCTTTCCTGCTCTTGCTGTCTGAATAGATCAGTAATCTTTGCCCTTGCTTCTTCAAATGATATTATTCTCTCTTGCGGTTTGTCAACAACCAGGAAGATGTGATATCCGCTCGGAGACTCAAGAACTTCAGAAAATGCTCCCACTCTGCATAGTTTAAGCTGGTTTATCGTATTCTCACCAAGTAATTGTTTTGCCGACGCAAACCCTTGACCTGATAAAGGTATAAAGCCAAGATATCCTCTGTCCAATCTGTTAGTTCTCGGATTAATCGCATCTCTTGACTGAGAATCATCTGTATTTAACTCACAAAGAGCATCAAACGCTTCACCGGCCCTTAACCTTCTTAAGGTGTCCTCTGCCCTTCTTCTAACTATCTGTTTTTCGGCATCCGGTAATGATGAACCGTCAGCTCCGACTGTCATAAAGAAAATATGTTTTAATTCTAATGATTCAGGCATAACAAATTCACGGATATTTTCCTGTCTAAAGGCTCTAAGTTCGGCATCAGCATAAACCTTTGTTCTAAGTGCTGTCAACCGTGTTTCTGCCCTTTTCATAATAAACTGCTGAACCATCACCCTCTCTTTGATCTCATCTTCAAACTGCTGATAACTTCTGTTGCTGTCTCTCGTAACAAACTCTCTGAATGCCGCTTCAGTAAACTGAAAATTCGGATTCTCTCTTCTCATACTTGATACATATTGGTACTTCAACATTGTCAGTTGCTGCTGAAATGCGTTATCGTCAAGAACAATCCTTGCAGCTCTAACCGCCTCTTTAAGAAGTTCATTATCAATGAGTGTTTCCACAACCTCTGTCTCGGTAAAAACCTTGCCTGTCTGGCTGGAAAGTCTGTTTAATTCTCTGAGATATCTGTCAACCTCCGGTCTGGTAATAACAGTTCTGTTTACTCTCACTACTGCATTTGCTCCGACATTCAACTGCTGCTGAGCAAACAACTGCATTGAAGAAACGATCAAGCATGCTGTAATAAATATTGAAAATATTGATTTCATATCTACATCCTTATTTCTTTACAATTTTAAAATTACTAATATATATACATCATATTATTTATAAAATCAATACTATTAACCGCAAGATAATGAATTTTATAAAAAAATTACAACATATCGGTGATTACACAACAGCTTCGAGTCTTTCAATAATATTTTTCAGCGTTTTTAACCGTGCATGTTTTTTATCATTAGATTCTATTATCACCCACGGGGCTTTCTGCGTTGATGTTCTTAATATCATTTCGTTAACCGCCGCCTCATAAAGATCCCACTTCTCACGGTTTCTCCAGTCCTCATCGGTTATCTTCCATTGTTTGTATTGATCTACGGCCCTTTCTTCAAACCTCTTTAATTGTTCGTCCTTATCGATCTGAAGCCAGAATTTAATAACAACACCTCCATTAGAAGAAAGGTGTTCCTCCATCTCATTAATCTCATTATAAGCCCTGCGCCATTCATGCTCCGTACAAAACCCCTCAACCCTTTCAACCAGAACCCTGCCGTACCAGCTCCTGTCAAAAATACATATATGCCCGGCTTTGGGCATAGCTGTCCAGAATCTCCATAAATAATGATGATTTAGCTCAATATCAGTAGGTGCTCCTACCGGAATCACCCTATAACCCCTCGGATCAAGGTTAGTAGTAACGCGCCTGATATTCCCCCCCTTACCGGCGGCATCCCACCCCTCGTAAGCAATTATAACCGGAATCCTTTTCTCATATATTATATGTTCAAGCTCTCTTAACCGTTTTTGATATTGATCGAGTTTCTCATCGTAGTCTTTTGGAGTGATAATTTTTGAGAGATCAACACTGCTGAGAATAGAACAGGGGACTTCGTTAATGTTTTTTTTATCAGGCGTCTCTTTCTTGGTTTCTTTGGCTATTTCTGTTGAAATCCTTTTCTCCATAAGTTCTATGAATATTCTCATCAGCTTTATTGCTGCATAATACCTGTCTGTTGACTCGATTATCGTCCACGGCGCATAATCTGTATCTGTTGATTGAATCATCTCCTGATAAACAGGCAATATCTTATTATAATTAGAATGGTTTTTCCAGTCTTTACCGGTTACACGCCATGTGGTTACCTTGTCTTTATCAAGTTTATTCAGTCTCTTTTTTTGTTCATCTTTTGAAATATGAAGAAAGAATTTAAATATAACAGTTCCGTCATCAGTTAACTGCCTCTCAAAACTCCTGATATCATTAATAATCGACGGATTAAGCGGCTTTTTAAAATTACCAAACCTATCAATGCTGATTTTACGGTACCAACTTGAATCAAAAATAGCAATACGCCCTTTTGCCGGTGTTTTATTCCAAAATCGCCATAAAAAAGGACGGAACTTTTCCTCTTCGTTCTCCCCTACGGTTTTATTAACCTCAACCCCACGCGGATCTAAAGGTACAATTAACTGATTAATAAGAGTGCCTTTTCCTGCAGCATCCCACCCCTCAAAAACAATTATCACCGGAATTTTTAACCGGCGGGCTTCCCTTTGAATCTCACCGATTTTTTGTTCCAACACTTCTATTGACTGTTTGTAATCATTCTTATTTAATTTTTTATCCAGATCCACCCTGTCAAGCATAACGCCCCCTTTTTCTATTTGCTATACTCTACCGACCCCAAGATACTTGAATCCCGCCTCTTTTGCTTCATCGGGGGATAAAAGATTTCTGCTGTCAAGTATTATCCGCCCATTCATCGCTGAAGCAATTCTCGCCAGATCAAGCGACCTATACTCATTCCACTCTGTCATTAAAACAATTGCATCACAGGATTTGACGGCATCATAAGATGACCTGCAATACACAACCTCCGGAAACATCTTCTCAAAATTATCCATAGCTTTAGGATCGTGGGCCTGAACCCTCGCTCCACTTTTTAAAAGCTCTTCGACCAAATTAATTGAGGGGCTCTCTCTCACATCATCAGTTTCCTGTTTAAAGGCAAGACCTAAAACACCGACTGTTTTCCCTTTAAAATCTCCTACAAGCTCCTTGAGCTTTGCAACATTACGCGATTTTTGATACTCATTCGAATCGATAACGGTATTTACAAGAGTTAACCTTGCTCCATACTTCTTACCTGTCAATGCCATTGCTCTTGTATCCTTAGGAAAACAACTCCCCCCATAACCGGGTCCGGGGTGCAGAAACTTTGAACCTATCCTGCCGTCCATCCCCATGGTTTTTGCAACCGCATGAACATCAGCACCGACCTTTTCACAAAGCTCCGCAATCTCGTTTATATATGTAATCTTTACGGCAAGATATGCGTTTGATGCGTATTTTATCAGCTCTGCTGTTTCTATTGAGCAAAAAACAAACGGAACGCTGATCAGATTAAGGGCACGATAAATATGCACCATTATATCCTTTGCCCTCTCGGTTTCATATCCGATGACTGTCCTGTCGGGATGAAAAAAATCCTGAATTGCCCGACCTTCCCTCAAAAACTCAGGGTTTGATACAATATCAAAACCATTCTTTCCTGTGTTATACTCTGAACATTTTCTATTGAGTTCCCCTTTTATCCACCTGTTTGTCCCGACCGGAACGGTTGACTTGGTAACAATCACTTTATAATCATTAAGATTCTTGGCAATAATATTAATAACCGCACTTATAAATGAAAGATCGGTATCACCATCCGCTTTGCTCGGAGTACCGACAGCAATAAATACAATTTCAGATTCCTTTATTGCTTTATCAACATCACTTGTAAAACTCAAACGCTCATTCTCAAGGTTTTTTTTTAAATATCCCTCAATCCCGTTCTCATAAATCGGCGAAACACCGGAATTAAGCATATCGATCTTTTTTTTATCAATATCAACTCCGACAACCGTATTACCAAAATCAGCAAGCCCAACAGATGCTATTAAACCGACATATCCTGTCCCCACCACACATATACTTTTAGACATTATAACTCCTGCTTATCAAATTAATTATCAGCACCATCCCAATCATCCGCAACTTTGTTCGTTAGATAATGTTCACATTTCGCACAAAAGTTTCGTACTGCTTTATCATAAGGGTTTTTTGTTAAGATTTGATTAAAAACCTCTAATGCGGCCTTGAAATCACGATCAATATAAAGATAAAAAGCCTTCTCATATTCATGAGTATTTTCCATCTTCAATAAAACGATCGGATCATCCATATCTTCAAATATTTCATAAACAGATACCGGCTCTTCCTTTCCTTTTACCCTGACAAAATCAAGAAGTCTGTATCTGAATCGGGTTGGATCACTGATGTTATTAATAAAACTATCACTGACTATTATCGAAGCCCCATAAAACTTTGTTAATCCCTCAAGACGGGAGGACAAGTTAACTGCATCTGATATCACTGTCCCGTCAAATCTCTTTGACTCACCTATAATACCGAGCATCAACTTACCGTAATGGATACCGATACCGGTTTGCAGCGGCACAAAACCGCTTGAGATCCTATGCGCGTTGTACAACCTTAATTCAGACTTCATCTCAATAGCGGCAATTAATGCATCCTCCGGTTTTTCCGGAAACAAAGCCATAATAGCGTCCCCAATATACTTATCAATGAAACCGTCATTTGCTCTGATAACAGGTCCCATTCTATTAAAATATGAATTCAGAAAATTAAAATTCTCTTCGGGTGTAAGTTTCTCAGATAATGTCGTAAAAGACCTTATATCGGAGAACATTATTGCCATCGTTTGTTGAGATTGATCTCCGAGTTTCAAGTCTGTCAGATCATTTTTACCGAGATATTTCAATATCTCCATCGGAACGAATTTACTGCTTGCATCATTCAAACAAATAATATGATCCATGTTTTTTTTCAACACAGCAAAACTTCTATACAAAACAACAGAACCAAAGCAGAATATAAAAGCGACAGACGGTGTAATCAGATCAACTTTTCTGCTAAAACAAACAAAATTAACAACCAAAAACAACATTACACACACATATAAAAGTATTGAAACCATCACAAATCTTGACGGGCGAAAATAAACAGCCGCATACCACATACCAAACATGAAAAATATATATAAACATATTTCCAATACAAAACTTCTGAAATGCATAAAATTATCTGTTAATATGCTATTAATAATATTGGCATGTATCCCTGAGATCGGATAAACCTTCTCAAGCGGGGTAGTTCCATGATCCTTGCCTGCAGTTGTAGTGTCTGAAACTATTGCTATTGATCCTTCCAACTGTTCACGAAGCTGTTCTAACCCGCCGGCATCCCTCGCCATTAATATTGATTTGAATGAATAATGGCAGAACGAATCTGTCCAATAACCGGCATAATTAATTATCTGCATTCCCTGTCTGTCTATGGGTATAACAATATCCTTAACTATCCCCGATGGGAGAACAGCACTTTTAAGTGTAATGCTTTTACCGAACCGCACCTGAATATCCCCATCACTAACCCCGAGAAAATCAGCAGCCGCCCTCAATCCTATAGTCGGGATATACCCGTCATTATAGCCGACAATGAGGGGAATTCTTCTGTAAACGCCGTCAATATCCGGCTCACAAAAAATATGCCCGCTTTTAATTGTATCAAGAATAAGTGACTCGTCTATTGGAAGAAAATTGATTGCAGTAACACCCTGTGATTCGGGTATAGACAACGGGTACCAGAGATTCTTAATAATATAATTATTCATATTATCAGACCTGATTAGAGACGAACCTGACCAATCCCCCTCAATCAATGGTACAATCGGTAAATAAACAGTGTCAGTACGATTAATGGCATCCCTAAGAGCTTCTTTATTTAATGCACCGATATAGTCAGAAAAAAAAATATCAAAAACTATTGCCTTAACGCCGGCAGCATTAAGAACATTTATTATCTCGCCATAGAGAGATCTGTCATATTTATTTCTCTGAAGTTCCCACATGCTTGAATCATTAAAATCTATATGAACAACCCTTACATCAACCGGCTGCGGCCCCCTCACCCCAAGTCTAAGACGAACCATCTGATCGTTAATCCTTAGATTCCACACATCAACCAATGAAGGAAAAACCAAAAAAAGCGTGAATAGTATTATAAAAGGCAAAACTATAAGAATCGCAATCTCAATTCTGTTCTTAGTGCCTAAATCGTAAAATCTTTGCATAAAACCTTTCTGCTGACACCTCTGTAACAACATCTCCGCTATTTTCAACAGGTGAAAGAGAATACATCCCCCTCGATACACCCGCAACAGAGACCGGTCTTTCTGCAACCGTTACAAAACTGCTGTTAGCCCTTTTTAAAGTTGTAATCTCATCAAGAATACGCTGCCTTATACTTATAGTTCTGTTATTAATAACTGTACCATTATTGGATATCCGATTGTACTCGGTAATAAGTCTTTCAAGATTAGCTGATCTTGCCGATAACGCAAGCAAATGAAACTGCTCCTCACCCGAATCACCATCAAAAAAAAGCCAGTTTGTTTCGGAAGACGGCACGCTTACACCTATACCTGAATTAACTTCAAAGTTATTAAAAGAGAGAGGAAAAACAGATGTAACGCTGTTATCTGATCCAAAATATATCAAATAGATATAAGCGCCCCTAATCGGGCAGATATAGAATCTAAATGTATCCCCTGTTTGAATTTCCAACGGTTGATTCATTTCCACAAATCTCGATACCCCTGTGCTGTTTTTTACTTGAACACCCCATCTAAATGATATTCCTGAAGAATTACTCTGAGAATAGAGACAAAAAGATGCTGTCATACACAAAAAAACTGCCGTATTTTTTAACAATCTCAAAATCTTCCTCCAAAACAACAAAATTCTTAACCCATAGAATTCATTATACCTTTACCGAACTATTAAATCAACACTTTTTTACTATTAATTTCTAAAAAAAATTGACATATTATCCGGTTTAATATATATTTGCTGTATGAAAAAATTACTTATGTTTTTTTTATTATTATTGTTTACATTATCCTGCGAAACATACACCCTCATTGATTACCTTTCAGATATTAATATTAGAAATTATTCATCTAAACAAGTCACCGTACACCTCGAATACAAACAAATATACCTCGTCAGAAACAGTGTCAGCTGCTATAAAGACAGTTATGATACTACCCAGAACAGCTTTGCCTACAGCGACGGATATGATGACGGATATGCAGACGGCAAGAACGATTCTTTATTCTACACACGCCGAGAAATTATTTTTACTGACGATGACGGATACTCCGATGATTACAAACAGGACTACGGAGCAGGTTATAGCGACGGCAATACAGACGGCAATAACGAAAAGATAACCAACAAGGATTACACAGAATACACCCGCGATATAATTAGAGATTTTACAATTGATGCAACAACAGATGAAACGATAACAGTTGAATGGGAATCAAAGACTGACACATACGGAAATGAATATTTTACTGAAGCAGAGATGTCAATATATTGTTATCAGACAGATGACAAGTCATTCATTTTAGAAAAAAGTTATACTATACAGAGAGATGAGGTGATCGATGTTATTATCAGGGATTCGTCATTCTATGAGTAAATATTTATTTCTTTTGATAACCGTAATATCACTTGCCGTAACTCAGGGATGCGTGCTCTATAATTATTCCGGAGATATAGATATCATCAACAATACCAATGCCGATGTAATTTGTTATCTTACTTATTATTATTACGAATACAACGACCGGGGACAAGTGATTGATGAAGGTGAAGTTGTAGAAAGCTACAATGTACCCGCACAAACATCAAAGAAAGAACTGCAGTTTATATGGACAAAAACATTTTATAAATCCGTAAATTATGACCGAACAGACCTCGGCGTTGAGGCAGTTCTTGCAGATGATCCGGCCAAGATCATATTCAAAACCGAATACGAAATTCAGACTGACAGAAAGGTTTCTATCTGGATAGAAGCTGCTTATTAACCCGCATCAGATCATATACACTTACTGAATCCGCAGTTTTTACAAACAACACAACCTTCGTGATAAATTAGTTGTTGCTCACATTCCGGGCAGTTATTGCCGCTCTGCTCCCCGTCTGCTATATACTGTTTCAAAGCGACGATTATACTCTTCTCAAAATTGACAATAGGACCTTTAGCTTTGCTTAGTTGATCTATAATGAATGTTAGAGATACTGAATTCCTCAATGCCGTGCTGATAAGTCTTGTCAACGCCTCGTGAACATCGTTCTTAAATACCGCATTTATGTCTTTAATTATCATCTCGCCCTCATACTCTATTCCGTATGTCTTTTTGTTTTTAATAATATCAACCTTCTTTATACTACATGGAAGCCCCACCAGATCGATCTTCCCCGCAAAAACCTCGTAGGGTTTGCCTTTATAAAGCCCGACAAATACTACCCAATCATCGCCTGTAACCTTAATCCTGTGAACATCGGCCGATAGTCTTTCGGGGCGTTTATGCTTTGCAGATTCATCGTCAGATGAACCGATCGATTTGACAACCGACGCCATAGTTCCCGCTCTGTAAGTTGTTATCCCTTTGATCGTTCCCGACTTATAAGCATCCATATATATTGACACAAAGCTTTCATAAGGGTAGTCGGCGGGGAGATTTATTGTTTTGCTTATAGAAGAATCTATATACTTTGCAAAAACCTTCATTGTGTTTATATGCTCTTCCGGCTTAAGGTTGGAGATGGTTTTTATGTAGTCAGCGCCTGCTGCGAGGTCTTGACTAAAACGATCGGGGTTTACCGGCACGGAATAATCGTAAACAACCTCTTCCCTTGTAAGCCCCCGCGATCTGTCAATCTTATACACTGTCTCATTATGTATTTTTTTAAGAAGCGTGTCCTTCCCTTCAGTAATAAAATCCCATCCTGTTCCGTTATCATATTTTTTTTCTGCCCAATTAATGTTTTGCGGCACTGTTAAGCCATCGGGTAATTCGGCACAAACAACTGTACGGATGTATTTATAGTCTATTACCGGTTCAATACCACCCGACACATTATCTGTAAAAACACCGGTGTTTCCCGTCGGCGCAATGGTTGTCAGATGGGAATTTCTTATTCCGTATCGCTTGATACGATCAATAGTTTCTTTACTAAGAGCATTCTTAATAAAGACCGAGTTCGTATATCTAATAATGTTCAGATCGGGAAACACACCCTTTTCAATGGCGAGATCAACTGAACTATTGTAGATCGAATCTGTAACAAATCCGCATAGTTTCTCAGTTATCTCTAAAGCCTCTTTTGAGCCGTAAGGAATGCGGAGAAGGTAAAGACTTGACCCGTACCCCATAAAACCAATACCCACCCGTCTTTTGTTTAACGCCTCGTTTTTTTGTTCTTCAAGTGGAAAATTTGATATATCATTGATATTATCCTGAAATCTGACTATTAATGGTATAAATCTATTTAATTTATCGATATCAAAACATTTATTATCAATATCTATAAATTGAGTTAAATTTATATGCCCGAGATTGCAACTACCACCGACAGGAAGATACTGCTCACCGCAAGGATTTGGAGAATTAATCTCTTCACAGTAGTAAAGATTGTTCAATGCGTTTACCCTATCAATAAAAATAACCCCTGGTTCATTATGGTGATAGGCAGAATGCAGAATCATATCCCAAAGCTCGTTTGCATCTTCATAGTGTTTGTATATATTAAAAGGATACCCCTTAGCTTTCCATCTGCGGAGATTACCGTCCCATTCATCATTGTATCGTTCAAATGATGTTTCAGGAAATATAATGTCCCAACTCTTGTGATTATCTACCGCGTCCATAAACTCATCAGTTATAAGAACAGACATATTAAATTTCTCAAGGTTGCCCGGTGTCCGTTTTGCCGTTATAAATTCCTCGATAGATGCATGATCAATCGACATTGTAACCATCATAGCGCCTTTTCGGGCCTTGTTTTTACCTTTTGAGGATTTTTTGTTGGTTTTAGATCCGCCTGTTATAACGGCCGATGATGTATCCCAAAGTTTAAGGAATTCGACGGCCCCGGGCGACTCAATTCCTACACCTCTAATAAATGCCCCGCGTGGTCTCAACGGATTAATACAGAACCCGTAACCACCCTCACTTTTTAGAATCTGCGCCTGTCTTGCAAGCTCCTCATAGATGCTTTTTATGGAATCTATGTGTTTCCCGCGGAATCCGCTTACAAAACAGTTGATCAGTGATGTTTCTTTTAGTCCTGTACCGGCATTTGATAAAACCCTGCCGCCGGGAACATACAGTTTGTTTATCAGCATACTGTAAAACTCTTCTTCATAGGTTGTCTGATCCTTTTCCGCAGATGCAACAGCTTTGGCAACCCTTCTCATGGTATCTGAAAAATCGTTATCAGACTCCCATTTATAGTTGTCATACCAGACTTTTTCGGAAATTGATTGTTTAAAAAAACTCATTGAATATATCCTGAAATTTAGTATCACGCACGGCTGTATAATCTAATTATAAAAACAATAATCGGCAATAATATTTGGTAAGGGTGCGAATTTATTTTTTGGGTAATTTAATAAATCTATCGTTAATGTTTTTAAAGCATAAAAGCAAACGCTCGAAAACGCTGTATTCGAGTACTCATAAGGCGTTTCCGCTCGTTTCTTTTATACTTTATTAAACTATCAACTTAATAAAA
>CAZSQU010000073.1:0-15659 GCA_964608985.1 uncultured Spirochaetales bacterium | reverse complement strand
GATAATCAGCAAGATACGAGATCCAGTAGAATTTTCGTGCATAATGCGGGTTAATTAGATTCTTTTACTGATACAAGTTTCTTTGCTGAACTCGAGATATCCCTGATTGCGGAATTAATCTCATTTAACGAAGAACTTAAGGTCTCTATTGCACCAAAGAAATCAGATATCTCCGTAGATAGTTTATTTGAGTTTTGTTCGTCTGTTGCTATCTCTTTTGTTATTGTCTGCATAATGGGGATAATTTTATTGGTTTCGCCCTTTGTTTTATCGGCAAGTTTTCTAATCTCACTTGATACTACGGCAAACCCCTTACCTAATTCACCTGCCCGTGACGCTTCAATTGCTGCATTTAATGACAAAAGATTTATCTGTTCTGATATCTCTTGAATTGCAGATACAATAGGATCAAATTGTTCGGCGTGTTCTTTAAGGCTCATATTAAGATTTTTATTCATTTGAGTATGATCTCTTAACTCATTAAATGTCATTTTTATCTTCTCAGTCAGAACAACAACCGATCTTGTTGTTGCCTCAATCTGTGTTGCGGTTATTGATATATGTTCAGATATCTCATAGTTATCCTCTACTGTCTTACCTAAACTGTTTTCCAAATAATGACGGCAATTCTTAATAAGATTCGATTTATTATATATCGAAGTTGCAAATCTTTGACACGAATCATATCCGCAAGAACGGCAATTTAGATAATCTTTTGGATTGGCCTTCTTGAGCGACTTGTAAATCTCTGTTAAAGCACTATTCTTTTGAGTTTGTACTGCCGGTGTAGATTCTGAAAAATATACCCTGTTTAGATTAATATTTCTGTAATCATCATTAATTTTATCAAATATATTCTTTTTCTGAGTATATTCTTTTGATTCTACACCTGACAACTCCTCCATAAAACAGTAATCATCGTCTATATTTAGTGTCTTAGTATTACCTGGGCCATTATAGCACCCTCCGACACAATTCAATAACTCACAAAAAACTGCTGAGGTTTTTTCACCGTTTCTTATTCTTGAGTTTAATAATGGTAGATACTCTGTATATATTGATTTACCTTCAGCTGAATATGATTTTATACGATTATAATATCTCTTCATCATTGTAATATAACCTGCAGGTTTAAAAAAAACCTTACCGGCAATCGGATGAATCCAATCCGGTTTATCATTTTTATAATCAGAAAGATTAACATTATGTAAACCCATATATTTCTCAAGATTTTTAACTGTAATATTAAATTGAATCTCATTATCTGTATCAGGGTCTTTAAATTCCCTTCTCTTTGACAAACAAGTACCAAGATAAACAATATTACCGTCAAATTTAAGCTTCTCTCTTATAATTTTAGCTAAAATAATAGCAGGTGAATGTGATATAGAAATATTTGATATCATATCAGGATAGTGAATCTTAATAAATTCTACTATTGATGGACAATGTTGTGAAATTACGGGAAGTTTAGTTGATTTCTTGATCTGCTTAATTGTTTTAACAACAGATAACTCTGCTCCTAGACCTTCATCAAAAACACCTTCTAATATCCATGTTTTACGCATCCAATCAATTAATTTAAAAAGCTTTTCCCTATACTTAATATATAAAGTCGGGGAATATATTAGTACAGTTTTTTCTCCTCGATTAACTGCATCAATAAAATCCTTAAAATCATCAATAAAATTAATTGCACCATGCGTACAAGCTCTATAACAGTTACCGCAACCGATACACAATTCTTTGTCAATAATAAGTTTATCACCGTCATTTTTAAAACAATATTTTACAGGACATTTTGATATACAAACAAAACATTTTACACATTTTGAATTGTCAATATCTACTATTTTACACAAACTCATAATTATTATCTCCAAATTCTTTGTATATTTATTGTCATTTATTAACTAAAATAAAAAAAAAGGCTTTTAACATTCAAAAAAAAAATGTATATTATTCTTAATTATCGTATATTTATTAACTAAAGTAAAGGTTGATTTATAAAAATCATTTTTTATTTTATTTAATACTAATAAATTATTTATAGGCGGTATATGAAAAATATTATTATATGTTTTATTGTACTTTTATTCACCTCTTGTTTATTTACAGTTAAGCAAAGAGGTAATATAAATCAATTAAAAAATGCTGAATCATTCATCATAGATGCAGATTTCGATCAATATATACTTTATAACAACAGAATTCCTATTATTGATCCTTCAACTGATATAGTTGATCTCATAAAAAACAACCTGTTGGTAATCAGAAAACCTGAGATTTTAACGGTAATATCCAAAGCGACACAACTTGATATTGAAGAAATTAATCAGTTTAACACTCATTTTAATCGATCATTTAATAATAGAATACGGGCTCTCAGTATTACCGAAGAGCTCCCCTTTACACTTGATTTTAGGAAAATAGAGCCCGAAGAATTAAATAACAATCTGATAACAACAGATCTATCGTCTGATCTGACTGGCGATCACATCTCAACCGAATTTTTTGTAAAAATTAAGGTAAAAGAACTGTATACAGGCGAATTTAATTTAATAGAAAATATACCAACCAAAATGTTAATTGAATTGACTTTATATAATGACATCGGTCAGATAGTTACTATTCTCGAAAAAGACTACAATATACCGGCAAACATTGAATATCCTTACGAAAGAAAAAGGATTGATAGAATAATTGAAATAATAATTATTGATATTTTAACATGGTTAAAAATTAATTCTAAATAAAAAAAAGAGAGTAATAAATGAAAAAAGCGTTCTTATTATTGTTTATGTTTCTAATGATTTCTTGTGTTACCGGGAACCAATCTGTTATTGAGAACTCAGCTGATGTAGCAATGTTTCTTGAAAGAGCACAACAATTTGCAAAAGAAGAGAGATATATTGAAGCTATTAATCTACTGCTTAGTTATAAAGAGATTAATTCAATAGCGAGCATACCTGTCGTTGATTATAATATTGGTTTCTATTATTATAAATCAAACGATTATACAAATGCAAAAAAATATTTTGATGGTATAGTTAATTCATTCTTACAAACAACAGACAATAATCCGGATAGGAAATTCGCCGTATTATCAGAGATATTGCTAACAAGAATGACTGAGATTGATAAATACAGGAATGATCCGTATCATGTTCAGGATGAAGATGCTAATCAGAATATTACGCCGTCTTTGTTCTAACCGAGTTTAATTAAATCATCAACAAGATTCTGAAAATACTTAATGGTTTCTTTTATCGGTTCTGGAGATGTCATATCTACACCTGCATTCTTGAGAATATCAATTGGATAAGAAGATGAACCGCTTTTGAGAAAATTAATGTACTTTTCAATATTAGATTTATCACTCATTGCCCTTCTAAATAACGCAATTGCAGCTGAAATACCAGTTGCATACTGGTAAACATAATAATTATAATAAAAATGTGGTATTCTCGCCCATTCAATATCAAGCATCTCATCAAGTTCTACATTTGATCCAAGGTAAAAACTATTAAGTTTTCTATATTCATTGTTTAATAAGTTATAAGTTAAAGGTATCCCCTCAGCTACAAAGTTATTTATTATCAGCTCAAATTCAGCAAACATAGTTTGCCTAAAGAAAGTTGCTCTTATCTCTTCCAAGCGTTGATTGATAAGAAACCTCTTATATTGTATATCTTCTGATCGCAACTGCAAATAATCACTGAGAAGCTCCTCATTAAATGTTGAAGCGACCTCAGCAAGAAATATCGAATAATCTGCGTATTGTGCAGGCTGAGATTTTCTACTGTAGAATGAATGCATAGAATGCCCGGCTTCATGTGCAAGCGTTTTAATATCGTTCATCGTTCCATTATAATTCATCAAAATAAATGGTTTTGTCAGAAATGAACCGGTTGAATATGCTCCACTTCTCTTATTCTTATTTTCATAGATATCAACCCATCTGTCATCGTATAAGCCCTTTTTCAAAGAATCAGAATACTCATTACCGAGAATTGAAACTGACTCTATAACCATTTTCCTTGCTTCATCATAATCTGTATAATTATTATTGTACTCAAAGATTGGAACATATAAATCATAAGGATGAAGTCTATCTAATCCCATCTTATCTCTTCTGTAATCAAGATAATTGTGCAGTACACCTATATTTTTACGGACCGTTTCAATCAGATTAGTATAAATACTAACAGGAATATTATTTTGAAATAAACTTGATTCCAATGTTGAATTGTATCCTCTTGCTTTAGAATGAAATAAATTTGTTTTAATTTGAGAATTTAATGTTGTAGCAAGCATATTGGGGTATTCGGCATAGGATTTATGATATTTTATGAAACCTTGTCTTCTTATATCCCGATCTTTATCTATAAGAATCTTAAAATATGAGCCATGAGTTAATGAAACTTCTTTTTCCTGTGAATCCTTAATAGTTTCGAATTTTATGTCTCCGTTATTAAATGAATTAAAAATATTATAACCATTGTTTGATATTGATAATGACATTGAAATGAGTTTCTCACATTCTTCTGATAAAGTAAAATTTTTAAATCTATAGATGTTTTTTAAATAGAAAAAATAAGGTCTCAATTTACAAGTTTTTAATAAAACTTCAAAATTATCTTCAGTTAATGAGATTATCTCAGGTTTTATAAAACTTGATAGTTCATCAAAATCTACGATTAAACTATATGCTAACTCATATTGATTCTGATAGATATTATTTTCAATATCTTCATCTTTTTTCATATTTGCATAAGTAAATAATTTTTCGATTTTAGATTTCAGATCAGAATAAACATCCAATAATACCAAAAGAGTATCAGGACTTGATGTAACTATACCTTTAAAATCTTCTATTGTTGAAATGTTACTTTTTACTAGATTATAATCCTTATTCCATAAATCATCATTTTCATATATTGATTCAACGAGCCATTTATCTTTTTCTTTTATTTCTGATCTTTCCTGCATATTTTTTCTCCATAGATTTCTTCTCTGGTTTTTGCTTAGCTTCATTAACTCTTTTATTTTTTTGGATCTCCGTTAATGAGAATCTTGGTTTAACACCTTTATGATTACTGTCCTCTACCAATCTACTATTTTCAATTTTAACCGGTATAGGATTAAAACCTAATTCAAATGCATATTTTTTTAAATAACCTTCATCAAGCGGATTACAAATTGATATTACTATCCCTTTATTCTCCATTCTGCCTGTCCTACCAGCTCTATGAACAAAATCTATTGAATTATAAGGAAGATTGTAGTTAATAATATGCGTTACTGACTCAACATCCAATCCCCTTGAAGCAAGGTCAGTTGATAAAAGGTATTGAGTTTTTGCATCTTTAAACTGAACTAACGCCTTTTTCCGTTGTTGCGGGGTTAAAGCACCAGATAGTTTTACAACATCAATCGAATTATCTTTTAACTTATTATACAGCCAATCCACCTCATCTCGGGTTCTTGCAAATATAATTGCGAGATAAGGATTAGCAATTTTTGTAAGTTCAATAAGAACACTTAGTCTTTCTTCTTTCTCTTTTATAGGTATAAAAAAATTTGATATATTTTCAGGAATTAAATTCTTGGCATCCGGTCTATAAGCATATTTTTGATTGTGCATTAAATCAAGAATACCTTTAGTTTTTTGAGACATTGTTGCAGAAAACACCATAAATTGATTTATATTAGGAGCATAACCGAATATTTTTTGTAAATCAGGATAAAAACCCAAATCTATCATAAAATCAACTTCATCTAAAACCATTTTTTTAAATATTCCCGCTTTAAGTGCACCGCTTTCGATAAGTTTAATTATCCTACCTGTAACTCCAATCAAAACATCAAAACCTTTTTTGATAGAACTTATTTGAGTAGAAATATTCTCACCGCCGGATGCGGATATTATTGTAATTGTTTCATCTGATATTCTTAAAGCTTCCTGATGTATCTGTTTAACAAGTTCGTTTGTAGGGGCAATAATTATAATTTTTTCTTTCTTTTTATAAACATTATCAAAAAGCGGTATCAAATATGCTAAAGTCTTTCCACTGCCCGTTCTTGACTGAGCTATTGCGTCTTTACCATTTAAAATCGCAGGGATAACATCTTCCTGTATTTTTGTAGGGACCGTTATACGATTTACTTCAAGCTTATCAATGATTCTTTTATCAATATTATATTTTTTAAACAAATTTAGCAATAAAATCCCCTTTTCTACTGAACAATATTAAGTCTAAACCTACATTGAAAATCCAACTCACCACCGACTACTAACCCGCCTCTTCCATCCATTGAGTTAAATAAACACTCTATATAAGGTTTCGCACCAAATGAAATTGCAAAAATACTATTTATTTCAAACCTTGGGCCTATTAAAAGACTAAATCTTGGACCTCCGGCAAAAAATTTTTCCGAAATATATGTCTTTTTGCTGTCATATCCTGTACCAAAATGGAAACTTCCGCCAATACCAAGTACAATAAGAAAATCAATCTTGTAATATAAAGGGAGAGCAACAGTAATTGTCATTTCGGGAATAAATTGTAGGGTGTTGAAAGCCGCACCAAATATTATTGGTCTTATTACCGGAATATAAGCACCGATTGCAAACCATCTGCTTGTCCAATAATCAAAGATAAATGCCCCAAATTCAAAAGCCGGACCTCCATATGAGCCGATTGGGGTTATTACACATGATCTAACCTCATCATATCTGCCTCCGGTGGCAAATGACACCCCGAACTCAAATGGTGTTTTTATGTTTGTCTGCTCTGATCCATATACCACCGATAGAATAACCAACATTATCATTATTATGATATTTCTTTTCATATATTCCCCCTATATTTAGTAGATCTCTTTTTTCTTGGATTCGAAACGGGTAAAATTCTTAAAAAATACCAGATTGCTTATTCCTTCTGGGCCGTTTCTGTTCTTACCTACAATCACTTCAACCTCTTCAACATCAGTTTGCTTATTGTCCTCATCATCTGATTTATGAGTGTTTTTATGTATAAATAAAATCATATCTGCATCTTGTTCTATTGATCCTGAATCTTTTAGATCTGATTTTTTCGGACGCGCATCATCTCTTCCTCTCGATTCTACATTTCTGTTTAATTGCGCTAAAGCAAGGATCGGAATATTTAATTCCCTTGCTAGACCTTTTATTGATCTGGATATATGTCCTATCCGCTCATGTAACGGGATATTTTTACCTAACTCATCTCCAACTGTTACTAACTGAAGATAGTCAACGATAATCATATCAATTTTCACATCTCTATACATCTTTCTTGCTTTTGTTTTTAACTCAAATAATGGAATATTTGGAGTATCATCGAATATCATATTTACATCGTATAATTTCTCTGCTGCTCTAACAAGATGGGTTTTTTCATTAGAGTTTAATAATCCTTTTCTGAGAAGTTTATCGTTTAATCTTGCTTCAGAACACAAAACCCGTCTGATAAGATTTTCCGTTGACATCTCTCCACAAAAAAAAGCAACTTTCTTTTTATGTTTTATAGCAGCATTCGCCATTATATTAAGTGCTAATGTTGTCTTACCCATACCGGGTCTGGCGGCTAATATAATCATTTCTGAGTTCTTAAAACCATCAGTTATATCGTCTAAATCGGTGTATCCGCTGGGGACACCCGTTATATCTGTCGGATTACCAACGGCATTCAATATCTTATTCACCGTATCAAGTAATCCTTCTTGAATTGTTGTATAGTGTCTTAAATTTGTACTTTCATTTAATTCAAGTAACTTCTTTTCTGCTGACTCAATCAGCTCTTTTACTCGAACCTCACCCTCATAACTTTTACTTACAAGTTCAGAAGATATCCTTATTAACGATCTTAATAAAGATTTTTCTTTTATTATCTTTGCATAATGAACAATATTTTCACTTGATGGAAGTTTATCAAGAAGTGATGAAATGTAATCTGTCCCACCTGCACTTTCAAGTAAACCATTGTTTTTTAATGTTTCATTAATTGTAATAATATCTATCGGATGATTATTTAATATATGTTCTAGAATTGCAGTATAGATATTTCTGTGCTTTTCATCAAAGAAATCTTCTTTAAATATTTTTATCTCAGAAAGTTTATTATAACTTTCAGGATCGAGAAGTAATGACGCCAAAAAATAAATTTCCGCCTCAATATTTCGAGGCGGAATTCTAATTAAATCACTATTTGAAGACATAAATTAATAATTATGATTGTTCAGAATTGTCAGATGAGGATTCACTTAACTGATCTTCAGCGTTGTTATCTTGATCTGCTTCATCCCTTCTATAATTTCTTTTTTTTCTAACGGGAGCTTGTTTTTTTTCTTCCTGAACAGGAATTACATCCAGAGTCATATTTGCATAAATCTCTTGATAAATATGAATTCTAAATTTATAACTTCCGCCATATTTAATATGATCTTTCAATTCAATCTGCCGTCTGTCTATTTCATACCCATCAACAACAAGTTGTTCACAGATTGCATTGTTTGTAACAGTACCGTATAATCTGCCTTTATCTCCTGACGGAATATTAAGTTTAACAGACACAGATTCAAGCTTCTTAGCAAGTTCATTTGCATGTTCTTTCTTTTGAAGTTTTTTCTTTTCAATTCTTTCTTTTTGAGCATCTAGAATTTTTTGATTCTGAATCGAGAATTCTACCGCAGCACCTGTAGGTAATAGAAAATTTCTTGCATATCCCCTCTTTACCCGTTTTACATCGCCTTCTTCACCGAAATTTAATATATCTTTCTTTAATATAACTTTAACTACTGACATAATCCCTCCAATTATTTCTTAAGATAAGGAAGCAAAGCTATTGCTCTTGCAATTTTAATCTCATGAGCAAGTATTCGCTGATGTTTTGCACAATTTCCCGTAATTCTTCGGGGGATTATCTTTCCACCCTCAGTAACAAACCTTCTTAAGGTATTTACCTCTTTATAGTCAATTTTGAGATTCTTATCTGCACAAAATCTGCATACTTTTCTACGCATATATGCGCTTTTTCTGCCTTCAAACATTCCGTCATCTTTATTATTCATTCTTTTATCATCCATAAATATGCCCCTTATTAAAATGGTATATCGTCTTCATTGCCATAATCCTGATAGTCATCATAGGACGGATCAGCATTATTTGTTTCACCCCAAGGATCAGCAATAAAGTTACTATCAGTCGAATTTGAAGTTTTATTAACAGGTTTTTGATTGTTGTTGTTATTATTGTTATTGTTCGGTTTCTGATTAAAAGGTACTCTTGGTCCGTTGTTTGGGGGAACTGTGCTGTTCTCCTGCGGAACATAATTGTCCCTGTTCCCACCACCCGCAGGTGTCAAAAACTGAACAGAATTCGCAATAATCTCAACTTTTGATCTTTTTTGACCGTTGGGATCGTCCCATCTGTTCTGCCTTAATCGTCCGTCAATAGCAACCTGACTGCCCTTATTGAGAAACTTCTCACAATTTACTGCCTGATTACCCCAAACAACTACATCAAAGTAATTAACAAATTCTTTTCTTTCATTAGCTTGTGTATAAACCTCATTATTTGCAATGCTGAATTTCGTAACAGGCAAACCACTTGCTGTGTAGCGAATTTCCGGCGGTCTGACAAGCCTTCCAATTATAATAACCTGATTTAAATCCCTTGCCATAGTTATTCTCTATTTAGTATCATATATCTCATGATATTATTTGAGAGCTTGAATTTTCTTTCTACTTGAGGCAAAGAGTTTTGCTCAGTTAGAAAATTATACAGGAAATAATGTCCCCTTGTCTTACGATTGATCTCATAAGCCAAATCCTTTACTCCCATGTTTTTTTCATCAACGATCTCAACTTTGTTGGAAGAAAGCACCTCTTTCACAAATGCATTAGTCTCATCTGCAGTCCCCACATCAAGATCATAAATGATCATCATCTCATATTTTCTCATAATTCCTCCTTATGAATATATTTTAGCTTGTTTAAGAAGCCAAGAAGGTGAACAGTTTGAAGAATATATAATATTTATTCATTTCTGTCAAGTCGAAGTGAGATTATTTTGTGATAAGATTTTGGTTGACATAAATCTATTATTATTATATTTTTTTTATATGAAAGAGAACAATCTCAAATTGCTATTAAAACAGAAAGCAATCTTAATTTTATTTGTTACTTCTCTGTTTTTTTCGTGTGATTTTGTAGCTTTTAACCTAAAAACAATACCGATAATAGAAGGTCAAACAGATATTTCAGAAATGGGCTTTAATAATTATCCTGTAATCAAACTGAACGGAGAATGGGGTTTTACAGATGGCCTATATCAATCAATTAATCAGATCTCACCGGACTCTTTAAGATATGTTTCTGTACCTTCTACTTGGAACAGTTATTATAGTAAATCGGGATTTGGAGCAGGAACATTTTTCCTGACAATAAAAAAAAATAAAATTGATAGCAATATTTCTATTAAATTAACAGATACTTCTTCCAGCTACAGGATTTTTATAAATGGAATAGAGTGTGGCTCAAGCGGTATAGTTGCAGATAATAAAACAAGCTATATACCAAAATATAAGTCGCAATTCTTAATAATCCCCGAACTTCTTATAAAAAACAATGATAAATTAGAAATTGCAATTCAGGTTGCCAATTTCTCGCATGCAAGAGGGGGATTATGGGAACCTGTATTGATAGGTACAACAGAAAACATTATTAAATACCGAGATTACAGAGTATTTACCGACTTTTTTTTGGTCGGCGGACTTTTATTGATGATTCTATACCATTTCGCTGTTTTCTTTTTTCGTAAAATGGACAAAACACCCCTATTTCTAGGGCTATTTTGCCTCATTCTATTTTTTAGAACCATGGTTACCGGAGAGAGAATAATATCCGGATTATTTAATTTTGATATTATTCTAAGAATTGAATATATTACAACATTTTTACCGGTTCCATTTTTCTTATCATTTGTTTTTGTGTCTTTTAATTCATTAAAATACAATATTTTTTTAAAAACAGCTTACTATACTCTTGTGCATTTGGGATTTGTTTTTTCAATTTTCCCCGTGATACTTCCTCCATCATTATTTACCCAACTCATTTATGTTTTTTATGGTTATTTTCTTCTATCTGCAATGTTTATTATTATTGTTTCTATCAAATCGCTTATCAACAAACTAAATGGTTCTAAAACATTTATTGTAGGTTTGATAATAGTTATCGGCACTGCAGCAAATGATATACTATACAATATGCAGATATTAAAAAACACCGCCTTATTAATACCCTATGGTATCTATTTATTTGTATTTATTCAGTCTGTAATTCTTGCAAAGAAGTTCTCACTTCTTTTCTATAAAAATCAAGTTTTATCGATTAAACTGGAAAACCGGAACACTGAACTGGAAAAGGCAACCGTTGAACTGGATAATAGACTTGAAGAAATCAACAATAGACATTTTACCGATAAAATGACCAATCTTCCCAACCGTAACTCTTTATTTATTGACATAGGGAATTTTGATCTCTTTTCGCTTATTCTTCTTGATATAAATTCTTTTAAAGAGATTAATGATTACTATGGTAACCGTGTCGGAGATGAGGTACTAAAAGAGGTGTCAATAAGGTTAAAATCTGTTTCTGATCAGACTGCTGACTCTCAATTATATAAATTGTCTGCCGACGAATTCTCAATAATTACACGGATCAAGCATATAAATCAATCTGAAGATCATCTACTCTCCATGATAGATAAAATAATCTCTGAAATCAATGATAAAAGCTATATTGTATTTGATCTGGAAATTTTTATCCAAATAACCATTGGTGCAGCTCTTTCACTTGATAGAAACGAAGGAGCAGAGAAAGCTCTCCAAAAAGCAGATATGGCATTGAAGAGAGCTAAGCAAAAAAGAAAACACTTCCTTGTATATGATGAATCAATGCAGATCGTAAAAGAAATTGAAGAAAACATGAAAAGACTCAATATGATACGCACAGCAATAAAAGAAGATGCAATAATACCGATATTTCAACCAATATTTAATAACCATACATTAACGATAGATAAATATGAATGCCTTGCAAGAATAAACGACAACGGAACAATTGTAACACCCGATAGATTTCTGGAGCTTTCCAAAAAAAACAGATATTATCATGAAATAACATCATCAATTTTTAAGAAATCGCTAAACGCTTTTAAGAATAATAAATTTGAGTTCTCAATTAATATATCTATTGATGATATTATCAGCTCCGGCACGATAGATATGATTTCAAAAGCCTTAAAATATTTTCCCGGCGGTTGTGAAAGAATAATATTTGAAATTCTTGAATCAGAAGGTATAGACAATTACAGTCTTGTAAACGAATTTATTACCTTTATAAGAAGGTTTGGTTGTCGGATAGCTATTGATGACTTCGGATCAGGTTATTCGAATTTTGATCATATACTTCAATTAAGTGTTGATTACATCAAAATTGATTCATCCCTTATAAAGAATATCGATAATAATCGTAATTCGCAAGTTATTGTTAAAACCATCTCAGGATTTGCCAAAGAGCTGAAACTTAAAACAGTTGCTGAGTTTGTTCACAATGAAGAGGTTTACAAAAAGAGCTTTGATTTGGGAATAGATTATTCACAAGGGTACTACTTTGGAAAACCGGATTTTATTATTGGCTCTTAATTAAAAAATAAATTCGCACCCCCATAGAACTAAATACAGATAAAATTACTTTACAATAATGATATTTTCTTATATTATCCCGTTTAAGTGTTTATGTGATATGGAGTACTGTTATGAAAAATGAACCTGTTAATTTTAATGATCTGGGATTTACCTATATAAAAACTGATTATAACATAAGATACACCTTTACTGACGGAAAATGGAATAAAGGTGAACTTAACGATTCAGAATCTGTTGATATCCATATTGCAGCCTCTTCAATACATTACGGACAAAGTATTTTTGAAGGAATGAAGGTGTTTCAAACGAAAGACGGCAAAGTAGCAGCTTTCAGACCGGAAGAAAACTATCTTAGATTAAAACGCTCGGCAGAGAAACTTTTTATGGAACCGGTACCCGAAAATATCTTTTTTGAAGCTCTAAATAAAGTTGTAAAAGCAAACAAAAGATTTATTCCACCTTATGGAACCGGCGCTTCACTATATATAAGACCGGTCCTTTTCGGAACAAGTGCAAGAATCGGTGTCAGACCTTCTGATGATTATATGTTTATCATTCTTGTAACACCGGTTGGTCCATATTTTAAGAGTGGATTTAATCCTGTCAAACTCCTTGTTGTAGAAGACTTAGACCGTGCCGCACCTTATGGAATCGGAGATATCAAAGCGGCAGGAAACTACGCTGCAGGGCTACGAGGATCAATTAGAGCAAAAAATATGGGTTATACAGATGTAATATACCTCGATACAGTTCATAGGAAATACATAGATGAATCAGGTCCGGCTAATTTTATAGCAATACTAAAAGACGGCACATTTGTAACCCCGGCGTCTTCATCTATACTCGCTTCAATTACAAATATGTCCCTTCGAACTATAGCAGAAGAGGATTTCGGATGGAAAGTTGAAAAAAGATCGGTATCAATAGACGAATTATCCACTTTCAGTGAAGCGGGATGTTGTGGAACTGCGGCTGTAATAACCCCTGTCGGCACAGTTACTTACAAAAATAAAGACTATTTCATGTATGATCAAGGAAAATCTGCTGGTCCATCAATAACAAAACTCTACAAACAACTTACCGGTATCCAACTCAATGAGATAGAGGACAAAAGAGGCTGGCTATACAAAATCGATGTTTAGGGCAATTCTAAATACCTGCCTAAGAATTTACCGGTGACCTTTTTTTAAATTTTTAACTCTATTCTTCCATTTGTAGGATTTTGAGAACTGCTTGATATATAGTTTCTATCTGTTCGGGAGGTGTAGAACTTCCACCTGCAATACCTATACTATTATACTTAGAAACTTCGTTTACAAGTATATCCTGAGCTGTTTCAACAAAAACTGCATTACAAACCGGTTTTATCTTTTCAAAAAGAGCCGTTGTATTAGCAGACATTTTATCACCTACAACGATCATATACTCTGATTTACCGGCAAGTTTAACCGCCTCTTCCTGCATTTTAATTGGCGATTTACATAGAGTATTATATATTTCAATATTACTAAAATTTTGTAAAAGATATTGTGACAATTCCTCAAATTTTACAGAATTCATTGTCGTCTGACTTATCAATGCAACTTTTTCATATTTAGATATTTTTGTTACAAACTTATCACTGTTAATTTCATCAAACGATTTTATTACAAGATTGTTATCTTTACAATAACCGACTATACCAATAACCTCCGGATGTGATGGTTTACCGAAAATAAGCACAAAATACCCTCGTTTTGTCAGATCTTTTGCTAATAACTGTACTTTTTTTACCTTAGGACATGTAAAATCATAGACTTTTTTTCCGGCAAAGATCAATCTCTCCTCTACATTAGGATCAACTCCGTGAGCTCTGATAATTACAGCCTCAATATTCCTATCAGCTACAATATCCTCAAGATCATCAATTTTTTTTATATCCAAACTATCCAGGGCTTTAAGTGCAAATCTATTATGAACCATCTCCCCGTAAACAGTGATATTTGCATGTTTACCGCTTAACTCAATAGTTTTTTGAAATGCTTTCTTCACCCCCATACAGTAACCTGAGTTTGATGAAATTAAAATATTTTTCGTTTTTAAACTCATTTTAGTCTGTATCTTTTATAAAAAGTCTGAAAATTCAGGTCTGAATTTAAAAAATGAAAATTTGAATAGAATTGATCAGGCGGAAGTCTATATTTATTAAATGCCTCTTCTAATGATACAGGCGACTCAAGAACCATTTTTAAAATAAGATAGTAAATCGTATCAAAAGTAGAATTTGCTGTAATATGTTTATAATCATTAAATAGTACTACTTTTAAACAGGATATTATCAAACTTAACGATTTATTCTGTAATTCAAAATCACGGAGTTTAGTTACATCCTGAAATGCATAAACAAGATCATCTATGCAATTTAATATTGATGTATTTGAGGAAAAACTGAAAGAATAACAATGGCTCTTTAAAATATGATAATATTTATTTTCAATAATTTTATTTATTTCTGCTGCTACCTCACGGCTTTTTAAAGAACTCAACCGAATCACAATAAAATTGCAGTTTTGATTCTTATTAAGAATTATCTTTGGATATCTCTCAATACCCATAATCCCATTTGATGAAGGCAAAAAAACATCTTCATTTGAATAACGCAATTTTATTATGTGTCCATAATTTAGAAGAATATAAAATTGGTTTTGAGATACCACATTTAATTTAATAGGCTCATTCGGTTTCATCTTGTATTTTGTAATCTTAAGAAATCTGTTTTTATATTCATATTCAATCATTTTAAAAAACCCCAAAACTATAGTAACATAATATTTTTTTTTTGACAAATATTTATATTCATATGGATGCGATTGGGCACGAATTTATTTTTTGGGTAATTTAAGAAAACATTAGTTTGTGTATTAAAGCATAAAAGCAAACGCTCGA
>CAZSQU010000072.1:0-16020 GCA_964608985.1 uncultured Spirochaetales bacterium | reverse complement strand
ATTCATACCACCCCAAAAAACACCGATTATTTTGTTGACATCAACGAATTATTGAAGTATTTTAATAGATAAAAATAGATAAAATTTATATAGAAAGGTTATTTAATGTTAAATACCCCGTATTATCTGATAAATGAAAAAAAAATAATAAGTAACCTCCAAAAAATAGAGAAATTAAAATCTATCTCCGGTGCTAAATTCCTTCTTGCGTTGAAATGTTTTGCCGCTTGGTCAGTTTTTGATATTATGAAGGATGTGTTGGACGGTACAACATCCAGTTCGCTTTTTGAAGCCCGCTTGGGTTATGAGAAATTTGGCGGTGAGACCCATGCGTTTTGTGTGGGGTACACCGACGATGATATTAGTAGAATTAAAGATGTTTCGGATAAAATTATCTTTAATTCAGAGTCTCAGTTAAACAGGTTTTATCCTTTAATTAAAGATAAAAATTTGGGACTAAGGGTGAATCCGGGAGTTAGTTATTCACATTATGATCTTGCTGACCCGACGAGACGATATTCGCGGCTTGGGGTTGCTGATATCGACCGGATAGCTTCAGTAAAAGATAAAATTTCCGGCTTGATGTTTCATTTTAATTGTGAAAACGATGATTTTGATTCATTAAGAATTATGATAAATGATATTCGAAAAAGATATGGCAAGGTTATTGACGGATTAAAATGGATTAGCTTGGGTGGCGGAATCGCTTATACCTCCGATGGGTACCCCATTGAGGACTTCGGTTACTTGCTTAAAAGTTTTTCAAATGAATTTGATATTCAGATATATCTTGAGCCGGGGGAAGCGGTAATTACAGGTTCAACAGACCTTGTTACAACTGTTGTGGATAGGATTTATAATGAGAAGGATATACTGATCGTTGATGCCTCTGTTGAGCCGCATGCACTTGATCTGTTGATTTATAGAACCGGTGCGAGGTTTGAAAATGTTCCCGGGGGCAGATTTTTTTATCAAGTTGCAGGGCGGTCATGTCTTGCAGGTGATGTTTTTGGTGAGTTTACAACTGATAGAGCGATTGATGTGGGTGTTCAATTAAGCATTCCGGATTCGGGCGGTTACACAATGGTCAAAAAAAACTGGTTTAACGGGCTTCAGATGCCTTCTATTGCAGTTGAGAGAGTAAACGGTACGGTTGAAGTTGTAAGATCGTTCGACTATAAAGACTTTATAAATAGTTTATCATGAGTTTCAGGGGGTGGTTTGGAATGAAACAATCTGTTTTGATTATCGGTGCAGGTGGGGTAGCTCATGTGGCGGCCCATAAATGTGCTCAGAATAATGATATTCTCGGAGATATTTGTATAGCGTCCAGGACTCTCTCAAAATGTGAGGATATTATTGACAGCGTTAAAAGAAAAAACTCAATTAAAGATAAATCAAAGCGGTTGTTTTCCCGTGAACTTAATGCTTATAAAGTTGATGATACGGTCAGATTGATAAAAGAAATTAATGCCGGTATTGTGATAAATCTCGCGCAGGCTTTTTTGAATAGGCACATTCTTGATGCTTGTATTCAATCCGGTGTAGCATATATTGACACGGCTATCCATGAGGAACCGAGTAAGGTTTGTGAAGATCCGCCATGGTATGCAAATTATGAGTGGAAACGCTCTGATGACTGCAGGAAGAATAAAGTTACTGCTATTCTCGGTATAGGGTTTGATCCGGGTGTTGTCAATGCCTACTGTGCTTTTGCTGCAAAAAAGGAGTTTGACTCTATCTCAAGTATAGATATTATTGATGTTAATTGTGGAAGTCATAAGAGGTTTTTTGCAACCAATTTTGATCCGGAGATTAATTTCCGAGAGTTCCATAAAGTTTGGACATGGATTGATGGTAAGTGGCAAAGTTTCAATGTTCATGAGATAAAAATGGATTATGAATTGCCTGTTGTGGGTAAGCAGACCGTCTATCTTACAGGGCATGACGAGATTCATTCGCTTTCAAAGAATTTATCTGTTCCGTCAATCCGGTTTTGGATGGGATTTTCTGATCACTATATTAATTGTTTTCGTGTATTAAAAAACATTGGGTTGTTATCGGAAAAACCGGTTAAAATGCCTGACGGATCTGATGTTGTGCCTTTGCAACTACTGAAAGCTGTATTGCCTGATCCCAAGAGTCTTGCCGCTGAATATGACGGGGTTACCGTTATAGGTAATGACATAAAAGGGGTTAAAGACGGTAAAGATAAGCAAATTTTTATTTATAATTTATGTGATCACAAAAAATGCTATGATGAAACCGAATCGCAAGCTATAAGCTATACGGCCGGTGTACCGGCGGCAGCGGCGGCTATCCTTATTAAAAAAGGGGCGTGGGATGTCAAAAAAATGGTTAATGTTGAAGAGTTAAACCCTGAACCTTTTATTGAATTGATCGGTGACATGGGTTTAAAAACTGAAATAATAAGGGGTGTATTATGAAGTTAAGAGCAAAAATTTTATTGTTGACGATTCTGCCTGTTATGATAATGGTATTTATAATTACAGCTGTTTCTTTGTTTTTTAATATCAGACAGTCAAGAAAGGATGCAGAATCAATACTTGAGGGCGTTTCATTGATTTTGGCCGGTCAGGTAAAGTCCGAACTCGATTTTGTTATGTCAAATGCCCAGGTTATTGGCGGTGTTTTTGAGGACTATGAGAACATTCCGTTAAGAGAAAGAAGGAGGGTTTTTAGTTCTATAATGAAAACAGCTATTGAGGATAATCCGATTTATAACGGGATTTGGGTTGTGTTTGAACCTGATGCATTAGACGGACTCGACCGGTTATATGCCGGTACATTCGGGCATAATGATTCCGGTCGATTTGTAACTTATTATTATAGATCGGGAGATACGGTTGTACATGACCCCAAGCCGAGTGATTTATATTTGACTCCCGGAGATGGCGATTTCTATATCGTTCCTAAAGAAAAAGGTGAACCGGTTATAACTGAGCCATATTTATTTCCGGTTGAAGGCGTTGATGTATTGATGACATCTATTGCTGTACCGGTAAAGAAAGACGGCGTTGTGATCGGTGTTATAGGTATAGATATCTCATTAGATACATTAAACGAAAGATTTGCTGAACGCAGGATATTTGATACAGGATTTGTAAGGGTTGTTTCTGCCGGCGGTATGGTAGTGACCCATCCTGAAGCATCAAGAATCGGTAAGCCTTGGGGGGAAGTGAAGAACAATGAACAGGATGTGATTTTTGATAGGATTTCTAACGGAGATGTTTTTGTGGCTAAAACTTGGTCTGAAGCATTGAAGAGCTATACTACAAAAGCATTTGCCCCGATATTTATTGAATATGTTGATACCCCATGGGTATGCGGATCGGTTGTTCCCACAGAAGAGATATACAGGTCTTCTGCAAAACTTACTTGGCTTATGATTATAATAACTGCTTCCGGATTAATAATTCTCATAATTATTTTTTATTATATTACAAACACGATAATCAAACCTATAAGAAAGGTTAGTTCTGTTATGAAGGATATTGCACAGGGTGAAGGGGATCTTACTGTTCGTATTTCGGTCAACGGTAAAGATGAGATTGCAATGCTTTCAGAGTATTTTAATGATTTCATAATAAAATTAGCCGGCATCGTAAATCTCTTAAGAAATGTTAACAATAAAAGTGTCGGTATCGGGCAGAATCTTGCCAGTTCATCTGAAGAGGCGTCATCTACTATCGAAGAGATTACGGCGACTATTGTTTCTATTGATACCAAACTTGAGAAGCTTAATACGGAGATATCTTCTGCCGCTGAGCATATTTCAAGAATTGAGAAAAGCATGGTCATGGTTGACGGAATGGTTAATGATCAGAAGTCGGCGGTTGCAGAATCATCTTCGTCTATTGCCGAGATGATTTCATCAATAAAATCGATCGAATCAAATTCTGAGTCAAGGAAAAAAGCGGCTGATGAGCTTGTTGGGATTGCCCGTGACGGGGAAAGCAGTATGAAAAACACTGTAAGTTCCATCGAGGAGATAACTAAGTCAACTGATACAATATATCAGCTTGTCGGAATGATTAATTCTGTTGCGGCACAAACCAATCTTCTTGCGATGAATGCTGCTATTGAGGCGGCTCATGCCGGTGAGGCAGGTAAGGGGTTTGCAGTTGTTGCAGATGAGATCAGAAAACTTGCGGAGTCAACAGCAATCAGTGCTAAGGATATTGCAGGCATTCTCGCTAAGATTGTAACGAATATTAAGAATACATCCGGTCTAACTGTTGAAACGGGTGAGAAAATGTCAAAGATCATTGATGGAATTACCGGTCTTTCTCAGGGGATGAATGAGATGGTTATAGGTATGCAGGAGGTGAATGT
Organism: uncultured Spirochaetales bacterium; assembly: GCA_964608985.1. Taxonomy (GTDB): domain Bacteria; phylum Spirochaetota; class GWE2-31-10; order GWE2-31-10; family CAYYKD01; genus CAYYKD01. The sequence continues at coordinate 11,664 of CAZSQU010000072.1, read as the reverse complement.
CGGATCCGGACAAATCACCGAGGCGCTTGTTAATCTTCAGCGGATATCTCAAGAGGTTACAAATTCATCAGGTGAGATTACCCGTTCTTTAAATAGTATATCCGGGTCTTTTAAGGCAATTTCTGGTTTCGCTGATGAGAGCCACAGCGGTATGGCTGAGGTAACAGTTGGTATGAAAGAGATGTCCAAAGCGGCAATAATGCTGTCGCAACTCGGTACTGATAACTCAAATAACATCAGAATTGTTGAAGAAACGATTAATAAATTTAAAACTTAATATTTTTGGAGAAGAATTGTGGCAGTAAATGTTTTACTTTTAACCGGTTTTGGTATTAATGCAGAGAAGGAATTAGGGTGGGCTTTTGAGATCGCCGGCGGTAAAGTTGATATTATTCATATAGAAGATGTTATAGAAGATAAGTCAATGCTTGATTCTTATCAGATAATAGGGTTCCCCGGCGGGTTTTCATTCGGGGATCACATGGGCAGCGGAAGGGTTTTTGCTAATCTTGTAAAATCAAACTTTATTGATGAGATCAAAAGGTTCATCGAGAAAGATAAATTAATTATCGGTATCTGCAATGGTTTTCAGATAATAACCAAACTTGGGTTAGTTCCCGACCTCGATGAGAATTTTGAGCAGTCGGTTGCCCTTGTTGAGAATGATTCTGCTAAATATGAAGATAGATGGGTATGGTTGAAAAAGGATAACGACAAATCACCGTGGCTTCACGGGATCAACCGGATATACCTTCCTGTCAGACACGGAGAAGGTAAGCTTGTAACGGCAGATCAAAAGGTTCTTGAAAGGATAAAATCAAGCGGATCGGTTGCATTGCGTTATTGCGCACCCGATGGGGCTGAGCCGGTTTATCCATATAATCCAAACGGCGCTGTTGACAATATTGCCGGTCTTATTAATAAAAAAGGGAATGTATTCGGGCTCATGCCCCACCCTGAGGCGTATATATCAAGGCAGAACCATCCGAGATGGACTGAACATATCGATAATAATGAGCCTATGGGGCTTGAAATCTTTAAGAACGGGATAAAGTACTTTAAATAACTATGAAAAATCTAAAGAATATTTTTTTATTATTGATTGCAGTTGTTGCAACGGTTTCCTGCACTGACAGTGTCCAAAGACCTCATTTAGAGGAAATATATAATGAGGAAGGAAGTCCGTACAGTTATCAAAGGAGTTTTCTCTATAATGACAGAGGGCAGCTTCATGAGATTAGGGTTACGGATACCGACGGCGTGATAAATCAATTTGACAGATTCTACTATCAGGGGGGCAAGCTTGTATCACAGGTGTCATATCTTGATTCGGGGACTGTTGTTTCTCGGAGAAGATATGAGTATGGAATAGAAGGTCGGTTGAATAATCGATTGACAGAGGGAGATGGCGGCATTGTTTTGATGAATGAAAAATTTCTCTGTGATGGTGAATCGGGTCGTATTACCGGCATTGTAACATACGATTCCGGCGGATCGGAGATTGGAAAACGGGAGTTTATCTATAATTCAGAACAGGTTCTTGTTCGCGAAAATCTTTATGATTCTGATGGAAAGATAGCTCTTTATAAGATTTATGATCTGTCCGATAGCGGAATAATCACTATTAAGTATTTTGATGCTTTTGAGAATAGTGAAAGGCTGTTGCGTGTAACAAAAAGGATTTTTGAGATAGCCAATCGGTCTCCGGTTGTTTCTATTTCCGGAATTTATATATATGCTTTTGATTAAACGGTTTTTTTTAAAATCATCAATCAGTTTGGTGTTTCTACTTATATTTTTATCATCATACTCCGGATACGCTTTTGAATATGAGTTTGTTCCTTTTCAAGGCAGGGTCTTTGAGATTGAAACAGAACATTTTATAATACTATTTGCAGAAAAACACACAGATATTGCAAGGACTACAGCCGGTTATGCAGAAGACATACACACTTTTCTTTCAGCGGATCTTCAGTGGCACCCCGCAGGTAAAACAACTATTGTTTTAACAGATCACCTTGACTATGCAAACGGAAGTGCTAATCCTTTTACAAGAAATGTTATCTACTTATATTTAACACCCGCAGATACAGAAGAAACCCTAAGATACTCGTCTGATACATATTACAGCTTGATATTGCATGAATATACACATATTCTGCATCTTGACCAGGTCAGAGGTGCCGCAATATTTTGGACAATACTTTACGGTAAACTATATCATCCGGTTGTTAACAGTTTCAGATGGTATATAGAGGGTGTTGCAACGGAGGCTGAGTCTTCGATTGGGATCGGCGGGCGCGTGGATTCACCCTATGACTTTGCAATGGTTAACAGGGCGGCTGTTTCCCGTAATATACCATCTTTTGATCAGCTTGTATATCCGGTAAAGGATTGGCCGGGAAACAGGGGAACATATCATTTTGGTGCGCGATTTTTAAGGTATCTAAGGGCAAACTACTCAGAAGAACAGTATGACAAGATATTTATAGAGCTTTCCGATGATTTTTTTCCTTTTATAACGAGTTTTGTTGCAAATTTTCAGAATATCTATGGTAAATCCTTAACAGAGTTGTGGAATGAATGGCGTGAATACGAGTATGCAAATGCGGTGGATAGTAATTATACCGATAGGATTATTCTTCAGACAGATGGTGTAATTAATGATATTGAAATTGATGGAGATACCATTTATTATAGTCTTACAGCTTTAAGCGGTGAGAATTTGTGGAGATTGAATAACGGCAGATCAGTAAAGCTTGTTCATGGATACATTAATTCAATTGAATCAGTCAGCGGAACCGGCATGATCTATTACACAAAAATGGTAGATTATCCGGGCGGTTTCAGTTACTTTGATCTGTTTTCATACAATACACAAACCTCCATTGAGACTCAATTAACATTTATGGAGCGGATTAGAGATATAGCAGTCACTACCGATGGTGTGATATACTTTACTACTGTTTCTGATCAAAAATCCCGTTTGTTTTCTGCAAATATTGATAATTATTCGATAACAGATCGATTTGAGATAAACCTGCCTGATGACACTGTTTATATCAACGATATCTCAATCTCTGATAATAATGATAAGCTTATTGTTGCCTTAAAGAATCAGAACGGTAACAATTTATTGTGGGTTTATTCAAGAGAAAGCGGCGGTTTTAGTATTATTGAAAGAATTCAAAGTTGCAGAACTGCAGTTGTTTCCGGTAATAAGATATTGTTTACCGCATTATCTGATAGAACCGAGGCACTATTTGTTTATGATATGGACACTTCCGATATATTTCTTGCCGCAGCAACTGATGGGATTATAAAAAAAGGTGATTTTTTCGAGAATGGTCTCTGCTTTATTGATTATCGCTCAAATGGGGAGGCGATTGTTCATAGGGATATTTTATTGTCAGAATCTTATCCGATAGCCGAAAGATATAACCCCATTGATCTTACTGCCGATTTATCGACATACCGGATTGCTCCCGTTAATTATCTTAGGTATATGTTGCCGAGGGTATGGGGTATAGTGCCTTATATTCTTAATACCGAATTTTATATAGATACTGGATCTGCTTTTATCAATATTCCGATAGTAGCTCCGGCTTTATATATCGAGAATTCAACGCCCTTAGGCAGATTTCATTATGATTTGACGATAGCTTTTGACTATATGAAGATGTATCCTGAGAATACCTTGAATTTTCGTTTCAATCTGCCTTCAACAAGGATCTCTTTCGGGTGGTCAAATTGGGCGGGCGGAAGACGGATAATCATAAATGACAAAAACTATGAATATAAGGTTGAAGGGCGTTATCCTATTGAGTTCAGTCACTATTTTGGTTTAGACTTTTACACGCCGATATTGACTTACGGTTATTTTTATGCCGGATTTACTGTTACACACTCTTTTGCCGAATATAATTGGTCAAGGATGGCATATTACAAAAATAGTATTTTTTTTGTAGAATATCTTGCTTTTGAGAATGTAAGGTCAATAAACGGATCAAACCGTTGGAATCAGGGGATTTCTGTTCAGATAATTGCATTTCAATATCCTCCGATACTTGATAATAATACACTGTACGGATTCAGGTCTGACATAAGGTTTAAGTTACCTATCGGTAAAGGTGCTTTTTTTAGTGAATTCTCCGGTGGCGTTGAGTTGCAGGGGACGGGTGTATTCAGCGCCGGCAATGACATTATATCGATTCTTGGTGCGGGTATAGGTGGCGCCGGAAAGAACTCGCTTTTTAGAAACAATATGAAAGGGTTCGTACAGGAGATAACAAATATCAGTTATGGATCAGCATTCGGCGGTGTTGATGCCGGTATAGAAATTGTTGTTTATGATAAGACTAAATATCTGTATTTTGCATCACTTGTATTTAAGGAATTCTATATAAAAACATTTACGGAGTTTGTTTATATCTACAATAAGTCCATAAACCCATTATACGGTTTAATGGTTGATCAGGCATTGGAGTTAACATTAGACTTCTTTGTTGATTACGGTAACATTGAAGCCGGCGCTACTCTAGGGGGCTCTGTCGGTTACAGGGTGGGGGATAAACAGCCGGCATGGAGTGTTTATGGATTGTTTAAGGTTTCATACTGAGGGCTATGATAATTATTGTTCCTTAATCTCAGTTTTTGTTTTTGGTGCAATAGCAGGAACAATGAGATATGCTGTTAAAAAAGCCGTTATTATGCCTGCAATTGTTGTATATCCGAGTGAAAAAACAGCAGTATTTCCGGAGATTATCAGTGTCCCGAATCCTGCAAGAGTTGTTAAGGCACAGGTAAAAATAGACTTGTATGTTATTGCAAGTTTTTTCTTGTCCTCGCCTGATTTGATGGCACCTGTGATAAATATACCGTAATCTACCCCGACACCTGTAATTACAATAAGACCTGCAATATGCATTATGTTTATTTTAAAACCGGCAAGACCTGCGACACCCAGTACAGCTATTGTTCCTGCGAGTGAAGGAATGATTGCAGAAAAACCTGATCGGATACTTTTATAAGAGACGCTTAAAACAATAAAAACAAGAATAATCGCAACAAATAGAAGTAAAAGTGCTGTTTGTTCGAACTTAACCAGTCCGCCTTTTGCATTGTTAACGAAATCAATTATAAAATAACCTGTAAATCCGGATTCGGTTAATTTGCTTCTGATAGTATCCAGTTTGCTTCTGTTCTGAACAGGGATGAGCATAAAGTATCTTTCGTCAAGATTCACAATGTAGTTATTAAACATATTTTTTAAGAATTCAGGCGGTTCGGTAAGGGAAGTCTCTGAGATATTATCAATCTGTGAAGTCCATTGATTAAATATTTCTGATCCGAAAACTGAGTTTTGTGAAGCATTTATAAAATCATTTTCATTATAAATCCCGTTTATGACCTGTTTCCTCTCTTGAATTATTGAATCATCCGGCATAAACAAAGCAGGAGTGATAAAACCCACGCCTGACCCTTTTAATATTTTTAATGCCTCGAGACTTTTAATTTGAGTTTCTGCGCGACTTTCACCTTCAAAGCAAAGAAACAGCGTATCGGTCGTTTCAGAAAAAAAGTTTGTCATATAATCAATGTTTTTTCTAATATCCTGATGTTTTCTGTCAAGACCCATTACATTGTCTTCAAGTTTCATAAACGGTAATCCCACGCCTGTTAAGAGCAGGAGTATTGTTGTAATTATTGCTGCAAAACGCGGGTTTCTAATTACAGGCAACAGTTTGAAATCAAGATTCTTCCCATCGGGGGGATAGATAGGTTGTAACACAAACCAAGCCGTGAGATAAACTGCAGTAATCATTACTATTCCGAAGAGAGATATGTCAACAAGTGTGCCTATACCTGAAAAAAGGAGTACAACAAATCCTATTATTGTCGTAATGTAACCTAAAAGCATAGATAAGCCGATATTCTTTCTTAATTCTGCAAGGCCGTTGAAAGATCCTCGTTTAATCAGGTAATGGATAGAATAGTCGATGGAGATTCCCGTTGTTGTTGCTCCGAAAGCAAGGGCAATTCCGCCAATGTTTCTTTTGAATATAGCAAGGAATAGAAAAGCACATGCAAATCCGCAGGCGATGGGCATAAGACCAAAAATAATCGATCTCGGTGATCTGAAAAAAACAATAAAAATAATTATGGTCAATACAATAGATATAATGAAAATTATTGTAAGTTCTTTTTTTATAGCGGTATAGCTGTTGTAGTAGAATAGGTGTGATGAAATGATAAAACCTTTAAACTGGTTATCGCGGCAGTATTCACTGATCACTTTGTTAAGGTCAGCTATAATGCCGGACTTGTCGTATTCTTCGGGTAATACTCCGGTACTGTAAATATATAAAGCCGCTTTGCCGTCATCCGAAAGAATCCCGCTGCCGCCGCCACTTAACTTGTATCCGCTGTCTTTAATGAGTGACAATATATCTGCAGACTGAATCAGCGGGTCCATAATAAAGGGGCGATCGATTGCTTGAAACGGGTTCATTTCAATTATTTGCTGTTTTATGTTAAGTCTTCTTACAACCTCTTCAGAACTGAAAGGTGTAGGCAAATGTTCATAAGGATATAATAATAGTGAATTTGTCTGAATATACTTGTATATTTGATCGATATCTGCTGATCCGGGGATTATTGATCTGAGTTCTATTCCGTATTCTTTTGCTTTGTTTTCAAGAAATCCTTTAGCATCGGCTCTTTGAAAACTATCACCTTCAATAAAAAGAATAAGTTTGTCAGATATCGGTGCCATCGATACTAACCTTGAATCCCTTAATATGCTTTGATCGCCGGGCAATAAACTTGATATACCGTTGTCTGTCTTGATAAATGATAAAGCTGCAATAATGATTGCTACTGATACAGCTGTAATTAATACTGCCTTTATAATATTAGTATCTAAAAAACCTTTCATCCGGCTCTGCTCCCGTAATAGTATTTGTAAATCTGTAAGACACTATTGACTCATCTTCAAATTTAATTCTTATGCTGTAAATTTTATCCTCTAACCCCTCGATGTATATCTCTCTCATTTTATTTTCAGGTGTTGTCGGTGTTAGTCGGTATTTAATAAGGTTACCGGTTGTTTCAATGGTTGCTGTGAATCCGAGTGTATTAAGAGGTGTGCCTGTAAACAAAAAGAATATACTGTCACCACCGTTTGGCGGGAGTTCAACAGGTTCCTCATTGTTTCTAAAAAGGTAGATTTTATCCCTTACATTTCTTACATCAAACCTGTTGGGAGATATCTGTCTGTAAAGAAATCTTGCGCCTTTCATTACTATGAGCCCTCGTCCTTGAATACTTCTTGATAACATAGGGGATGTTCTTTCAAAAGTGAATTCCGTGTAGAGATTGCCGTTTCGCGGTGTTGGGATCTCGGTAGAGAATAGAAAAATAGTATTGCATATTATTATCAAAAGTAATATAAGTTTTTTCACAGGTTTTTCCTTTTAAGTATAAAATTAAAAAATGATTATACACAATTTTTTCGGGGGAGTCAAAATGAATATTGAATCAGCGTATTTTTTTACAATATTACCATCCGGAATATATATAGCCGTTCCTTCGCTAATTCTTGGGATTGTCTTTACATTTTTCGGTAACAGGGCTTTCAAATTCCTGCTTATTTTAACAGGGTTTATTGCCGGTTTTATCGTAGGAATGGAAGTTGCCGCTGCTTTTACAAAAGAAACCACTTATCTGCTTATTGTTGCGGTAGTATCGGGCGCTTTACTTGGAACATTGTTGTTTTTTGCATACTATTTTGGGGTGTTTGTAATCGGCGCAATTACGGGTTTGGCTATTGTTTTTAGTTTTGATGCGTTGATTTCCCGATTTATCCTGCTTGAAGGGTACAAATATCTGATATTTGCAGGCTCAATTGCGATTATTTTTGGGGTTTTTGCGATATTTTTTCAGTTTATAATGATTAAGATTCTTACTGCGATTGTCGGGGCCACTCTTATTGTAAATTCACTTATTTTTTTATTTTTGATTGCGACACAGAAAGTTACATCATTAAAAGGATATTTTGAGTTTATCCTTGTAAATCCTCTTTTAATGAATATTGCACTTATTTTTATTACAATAATTGCCGTAAGCGGATTGTACTATCAGTTCAGCGCAAAGAATTATTGAATTACCTTGATCTCTTTGAGGGTGTTCCATTTATAAAAAAAACTCAGTGCATCTATCTGTTTATTGTTAATATAGAAGATTTTTCCCGAGTATTTAATTAAACCGCCGTCAATATTAGAATGTTTAAATGTATATTTTACTTTACCGAGAAATTCAGCATCTTTCCAGTTCTCACAATCCTTTAACTTAGGCAGGTGTTTTAAGTGGTTTTCTGATATTTTACCGTCCTTAACGCAGTTTCTAAAAATGTCGTTGTAATTATCATCCATGTAAATGCACCTCTTATTTAATAACTCTAAAATTAACATAAAAAATAAATAAAAAAAACAAAAAAAATTATATTTCTTTTTATTAAATATTATAATATATTATTTTATATATTTAGAATCAAGGAATACTATGTTTGAAAAGCTGTCTGATAGTGATTTTACCAGATTCAGGGATTTGATATACAATTCTTCAAATATTCATTTTACAGAATTTAACAGACCTATTTTAGAGAGCCGCCTTAAAGAACGCTTAAAAAAGTCGGGGCTTGCAGAAATCGGTGATTATTTCAAACTTGTTTCAACAAATGAGTCGGAATTAAAGATACTGCTTGATTCGGTTACAACAAATCTGACAAGATTTTTTAGGAATCAGCTTCAATTTGATACACTTGCCGGTCCCGTCCTATCAGAGATAAAAAAACGAAAAACCAATAAAGAGATTAAAGTGTGGAGTGCCGGTTGTTCAACAGGTGAGGAGCCTTACACCCTTGCAATGGTTCTAAAAGAGGGGCTTGACCCTTCATGGAAGATAGAGATAATTGCTTCAGATATATCTTTTAATGTGCTCATGAAAGCAAAAGAAGGTTTTTATCAGAAGTCGAGAGTTGAGGGGTTGACCGATTATTACATAAAGAAATACATGAAAGAGAGTGAGGACGGGTTTACATTTAACGATGATATTAAGAAGTTGATAAGATTTGACTATCACAACCTTAAAAATGATTCCGGCATCAGAAACATTGATATTGTTTTCTGCAGGAATGTTATTATTTATTTTGATGCAAAAGGTCAAGAACAGGTTGTTAATAAAATTTACGAAACTATGGGCAGTTACTCCTATTTTTTTATCGGGCACTCAGAGTCTTTATTCGGCATGAACACAAAATTTGTTTTTACCAAGATTGATGATGCTTGTCTATATCTGAAGAAAGAGGGGGTTTAAGTTTGGATAACGATATCAAGGTATTAATTGTTGATGATTCTTCATTGATACGGACATTACTTAGCAAAATGCTTTCTACGGTAAAAGGGATAAATGTAGTCGGAACTGCTCTAAACGGTGCGTTTGCCTTAAATAAGTTGCATTCACTAAAGCCCGATGTAATAGTGCTTGATCTTGAGATGCCTGATATGAACGGTATAGATTTTCTCAGGGAGAGGAATAAACTCGGAATAAAAATTCCTGTTATAATATTATCTGCTCATGCCAAAAAGGGCGCCAAAATTACGCTCGATGCATTGTCACTCGGTGCAAGTGATTTTATCCTTAAACCCTCAGAGGCCGGGCAGACAATTGAGGATACAAAGAATAAACTTGTTGAGATGATCTATGCAATAGCCCGCCCGGGTTCATATATTGATGTTGAGGCATCAACAAATTATATAAAAAAAACAACAATAGAGCCGCCCGCCTATAATAAAATCGATATATCATCTTATATTATACCTGTTTCAAGGATACCGGAAATAGATGTTGTGTCGATCGGTATTTCAACCGGCGGACCAAATGCCTTGCGCGAGGTCTTGCCTTTGATACCGGAGGATTTTCCTGTTCCGATTGTTATTGTTCAGCATATGCCGGCCGGTTTTACACTCGAATTTGCTAATAGTCTCAATAATATTTGCCGGCTTGAGGTAAAAGAAGCGGCCGATAATGATATTCTTAAGAAAGGCAGGATATATATAGCACCCGGCAACAAGCATATTTACTTTGAAAAACGATCACTTGCTACTGTTATACGGACAAGTGATGAACCGCAGGTAAACGGTCATCGTCCATCTGCTGAGGTTTTGTTCAGATCAACGGCTGAGGTTTTTGGAAGAAACTCACTGGCTGTTATTATGACGGGAATGGGCAAAGACGGTGCTGCGGCCATTGGTTCGATCAAAGATAAAGGCGGTGTAACAATCGCTCAGGATCAGGAAACCGCAATTGTTTTCGGTATGCCGAGAGTTGCAATAGAACTAAGAAATATCAATATGGTTGTTCCTTTAGGAAGGATTGCTGAATATATTAACAACCTTGTTATGAGAAGAACCATTCCAAGATAGTTTTCTATTATAGAGGTTATTATGTCATCAAATGTCGATCCTAAGGATTATTTTCACAGGGTGATGCTTGCCGAAACATTTACAAGAAATCAGCAGAAAGCAAAAATGATGGTTGACGGGTTATATAAAGACATAATTGCAATAAAATCAACCTATAAAAGCAATGATTCCACCATATTCGGGCATCTTGTTGTTTTTATTAATATTGATAAAAAGTATATCCTTAAGATCTATAACGCGGCGGGTACACATGCATCTTTTTTTGATAACAAACCGCAGAATCCGTTGTTTGATTTTACTGATATGATAATCAAGGACAGAAGTCAGAATTTGCATAATGAAGAGATAACATCATCTATAGAAAACGGGATAACCAATCTTGTAAATGATGTTTTTTTTCTTAAACTAAAAGATGCTTTTCAATTCAATGATCCGTTTATTATGAGTGAGTTTTTAGAATCCGCTTTTAGCCGTTATGGTGTATTGAAAGAGAATATATTGATTGCTTTTGATCAGACATCATCCTTAGATTTGAGTGAGCTTTATTCAATCGAAGCCCCCGGTTCCGTTAAAAAGACAGAGGCGGTAGTAGATGATGATATGATTGCGGCGGCAGTTGACCCAGATAAAAAAGCCGCTTTAATAATAGAAAAAAAACACGAGGGGCGGGTGGTAAGCGGACGAGCGGCAATAAGTCCTTCAGGCGGGATTTCAATTGACAGTCTTATAACAGGTGATGAGGTCTATATCCATCTGAAGAGCAATAATGATTTTGGCTACAAAGTTGTTAAAGCCCTATCAAAGGTTATAAAAGGGCGTATAATGCCTGTAAAAGCCTGTGTTTGTGCATCATATAAAGAAGACGGATTTATTCATGTTTACCTAACACCAACAGAGTCAAATCAGGATATTGACCCCGTATTATTTAAGCTGCGTGAGTTACCGACAGTCAAGATTTACTCCGATAAAGTTCCTCAAAGGGCAGATGTGACAGACCATCATTCCAATTTACCACCATCAAAAGATCGGGCAGGTATTATTGACAGACGGTTGGTTTTTATTGCCATTTTAACCGGTTCTATTGTTTTATTTTTGATTATTTTATTGATTATCTTATCAAATAGCTAACCCGATGATATGATAAAAGTATAGTTTTTTCTTGCAATGGTTAAGTAAAATG
>CAZSQU010000071.1:0-16177 GCA_964608985.1 uncultured Spirochaetales bacterium | reverse complement strand
AAACAGTTATACAGGTTAAAAAGGAAAAAATGCCTAAGGCATTTTTTACCTCTTCCAACTCAAACAGATATTTTTTTTGGGGTAATTTCATTTAACAATAATTTTGATAAAGCATAAAAGAAACGAGCGGAAACGCCTTGTGAGTCTCCGAACACAGCGTTTTCGAGCGTTTACTTTTATGCTTTAAAAGATAAACAATAGATCATTGAAATTACCCAAAAAATTAATTCGCCCTTATTCATATTTTAATTTAGTAAACCCTAAGTATTAAACTCAAACAGTTATACAGGTTAAAAGGGAAAAATGCCTGAGGCATTTTTCCTCTTCTAACTCAAACAGATATTTTTTTTGGGGTAATTTCATTCAATAGTTAGTTTAATAAAGCATAAAATAAACGAGCGGAAACGCCTTGTGAGTCTCCGAACACAGCGGTTTCGAGCGTTTACTTTTATGCTTTAAAAGATAAACGATAGATCATTGAAATTACCCCAAAAAATTAATTCGCCCCTTTAAGAATAAAACTTAGATTTTATATCTTGATATTTTCTGATTTTTTAACTATAATCCACATTTAAAAATCATTCATTTATTTTAATTTCTAAATAAATTGATTGGTTTTAGTTAACCCTCTGTTAATGGAGTTATGATGGATCAAATTATCAATACTATAAAAGAATACTTTGCGGATATCAATAATGATAGTGTAGATACTGAAGAGAATTTATTTGAAAACGGTCATTTAGATTCGATGGGTATAATGGAACTGATAAGTTTTATTGAAGAGAAAACCGGTGTAACAGTTGAACCGGATGAGATTGTCGAGGATAACTTCAAGACAATTAATGCTATTTCTTCGCTTATCAAAGGTAAATTATGACATCTTTTAGTCTTCTTCAGGATTTTATATATAATTCCTGTTTGAGTCATTCCGATAAAACAGCTATTTTTGATAAAGAAAGAATATTAACATTTAAAGAACTCTATAATATGACAAATGGTGCCGGAAGATTTTTGCAGGATAAGGGCGTAAAACGGGGAGACCGGATTGCTGTCTTGCTTGATAAGTCTATTGAACAGATTTTAGCACTTTTTGGTTCTCTTAAGTCCGATGCTTGTTTTGTCTTGATCAACCCTGCTCTCGGTAAGCCGCAGATCAGACATATTCTTACTGATTGCAATGTTAAGATATTAATAACGGCTGATAAGTTTGCTCAAATGGTTAACGAAATAAAGACAGATATTTCTGAACTGATCGTCGTATATGAAGATGATTTTAAGAATGGTATTAAAGCTTATTACGGAGAAGAGAGGATTTGCGGTAATATAACTGATGATATTTGCAGTATTATATACACATCAGGTTCGACAGGATTACCAAAAGGTATAGTTATTACACACAGAAATATTATTGACGGAGCGAGGATAGTATCGCAATACCTGAATATTGATTCAAATGATCGTCTTCTCGGACTTTTACCTTTTAACTTTGATTACGGATTTAATCAGCTTGCAACAACCCTTTATAAAGGGGCTCAGATTGAGTTGTTTCAATATTTTATGCCAAATACTCTTATGAAAACTCTTAGGGAGAGAAAGATAACAGGTCTTGCTGCAATTCCTTCAATCTGGAGTTCAGTTTTTAATCCGAGACTTGCAGTTCAAAACGATGATTATGATTATCCTGATCTCAGATATATTACCAATTCCGGCGGTAAACTACCCGTAACGATAGTTAAGCAGATTCGTGAAAAATTTAAAAAAACCAAGCTGTTTTTGATGTACGGACTGACAGAGGCGTTCAGATCAACATATCTCTCACCCGAAGAATTGGATAAAAGACCTGATTCGATCGGTAAAGCAATACCTGATGTTGAGGTTGAGGTCATAAATAGCGATGGTATGATTTGTAAACCCGGGGAAGAAGGGGAGTTGATCCACAGAGGTGCCTGCATAGCAAGAGGTTATTGGAATAACCCTGCAAAAACCGCGGAAGTTTATAAGCCTAATCCGCTTTTGCCGCCTGAGAATAGATTCTTAGAAACCGTGGTATATTCCGGTGATATTGTTCGTAAAGATGAGCAAGGATTCCTCTATTTTATTTCAAGAAAAGACAACATGATCAAGACATCGGGTTACAGAGTATCCCCCACAGAGGTTGAGGAACTAATCCTCCAATTCAGTGGTGTGGTAGAAGTTGTTGTTTTTGGATTGTCGGATCCGGCGATCGGTCAAAAGATACGCGCCGTTGTTACCGTTTCAAGCAATATAGAAACGAAGGATATTATTAATTTTTGCAAGAAAACTGCTCCGTTATATATGGTGCCGCAGGAGATTTACATTGAAGAAACAATGCCTCGCACCTCAACCGGTAAACTTGACAGACCGCAGATTATCTTAAGATCGAGAGAGAAATATGGAGATTGATTTTAAAGGAATTGTTTCAAAATACGGATCGCCTGTCTATATATACAGCTTTGATATGATAAGAGAGAGACTTCTGTATCTAAAAACACATTTTGATGATTGTATCAAGGTTTATTATGCTGTAAAAGCCAACCCGAACTTAGAATTGATTAAATCTATTGCTCCCATGATCGACGGGCTTGATGTTTCGTCGGGTGGAGAGATTAAGCAGAGCGTTCTGGCGGGGTATGATCCTGATCGTATGAGTTTTGCCGGTCCGGGTAAAACCGAGAGTGAGATAGAGTATGCAATAAAGGCCGGTGTCGGTTCGATCAGTGTCGAATCAATGGATGACTTTGAGAGGATTGTGTCAGTTGGCAGGAACTTGGCTATAAAACCGAATATATCTATAAGGATCAATCCTTCAAAACTGATAAATAAATTTGCTGTAAAGATGGGGGGCAGACCTACCCAGTTCGGGATAGATGAAGAGTGCATAGATGAATTTGCAGATCGAACTGCCCGTGATTTTAGTTATGTTAATTTTAAGGGGTTTCATATATATGCCGGAACACAATCACTTGATGCGGATAGTATAAGTGAGGGGGTTGATTATAATCTTAATTTGATTGAGTCGCTTTTTGAAAAGTTTGGTGTCCCTTCATACATAAATTTGGGGGGCGGATTCGGTGTCCCTTACCATGATGCCGGTGTTGTGCTTGATATTGATTATTTAACAGATGCAATTAATAAAAGGGTCAAAGCTTTTTGCGATAAATACAAAGGTATCAAAGTTGTGTTTGAGTTAGGAAGGTATATTGTTGCCGAAGCAGGGTTTTATGTAACAACTGTTAAATCTGTCAAGGTTTCACGAGAAAAGAGATTTGTTATTGTTGACGGAGGGATGCACCACAATCTATCTGCAAGCGGTAATCTCGGGCAGGTAATCAAAAAAAATTACATAATTGATAATATTACCTCACCAGATGCCCCTGTTACTAATGTTGAATTAAGCGGATCTCTATGTACTCCGATCGACACTTTAGGTTATAATCTTTCTATTCCTATGCCGTCAAAGAATGATCTGATTGTTATCCGTAATTCGGGGGCTTATGGCTTTACCGCTTCCCCTCTGATGTTTCTCGGTCATGAGACGCCGATGGAGATAATGGTAAAAGACGGCAAGCCATCGGTAATAAGAAACAGTTTTGATATTACAAAATTTAACGGATAGACAATGAAGTTTGATTTAACGGTTGCATCAGACATTTCCGAAATTCCTGATTCTTTGATCGAATTGATTACAGGGTACTTTGATCATATATATGACAAAGAGACATTTAATAGTTATTTTTTTAAGAAATATATCAATAAGCCGTTTCTTTTGTGGCTATCTTTTGAGGGCAGGATAATTGCGTTTTATTCTTTGTTCATACACAGATTTGTGTATGGCGGCAAAGAATACCTTGGCGGTAAACCTGAACTCAATATTGTTTCTAAGGATTTCTTAAGATATTGTCTCGATAACAAGATAAAATATAACCAGATAGATCCTATGAAGATATTAATTGAAAAAGTATTTGAGATTGCACAGAAAAACGGTGTGAGTTTTATGTATTCCTGGCCGAATAATATTGCCCTCGGTACATATAAAAGAGTCGGCTATAATAATAAAGATATTTTCTTTAGCGTATATCAAAAGATTTTCAGTAAGAAATATATTATTTCAAAGGTAAACAATCCTTTGTTTAGGTTAATCCTAAATTTTATGCGAATCACAGCAACCAAGCCGATATTTACTTCTCTGAGATTAGACGAGGTGAAAGTCTTTTCAAAGGATTTAATTGATATTTCTAATATTTATTATGATTTACAAAAGAGAAACGGTTACAGCTTCTTTATTAAGAAAGACAATGACATTATTAACAGTAGGTTTGAAGAGATTAAATTTCGCAAGTTTATCATTCATAAAGGTAAGGCAGTAATAGGTTATATTGTTATTAAGAGGCATCAAGGAGTAGATCATATAGTAGATTATTGTGTTGATGATAGATATATCTCTAATATATTAAGACTAATTGATTCTGATAATGCAGATGCACTCTATTTTAGAAGTTATTATAATAAGACTGACAACAATAAAATTCAAAAGCCGCGGTTAAGAGAGATATTAAAGATGTTGTTTTCGGGTTTTATATTCATTAGAAACGATAAAATCAATTTATGTTCCTATTATTTTAATGAAACCCCATTTCTTGTTGAACAAGATCTTTTTATGGGTGCTTTCTTATCTGATTACAGCGTATAATTGTGGCAAATTTATTTTTTTGGTAATTTAAAAAATCTATCGTTTATCTATGTAAGCATAAAAGTATTATAGTCAAAAAGTTACAAGTCGAAAGTTGGAAATTTAATATTATTAATAATTTCATTTAATTATTGTAAAAATAATTGACAGTTTCACTAATAAAATTATATTATGTTTTTTCAAAAAAAATACGGTTTTATATCCGATTGGCAGGATAGGGGGTCAAAATGAAAAATGCTCAGCTGATTATTGAAGGAAAAACTTATGATTTCCCCATAGTAACAGGAACTGAAAATGAAAAAGGTATAGATATATCTGATCTACGCTCCCAGTCCGGTTTTATTACATTTGATCAGGGGTATCAGAATACCGGATCATGCTTAAGCGCAATAACCTATATTGATGGTGAAAAAGGGATTCTAAGGTATCGCGGGATACCCGTGGAAGAGCTTGCCTTGAATTCTACATTTATTGAGACTGCATATCTTTTGATAAACGGTGAGTTGCCTATTAAACCTGAGCTTGATACATTTTCTAAGCTTCTTAACAGACATTCTATGATTCACGAGGATATGCTTCATTTTTTTGACGGAATTCCTGCAAATGCCCATCCTATGGCAATACTCTCATCAATGGTTAGTGCGTTGTCGATTTTTTATCCGGATCTTTATGTAGAGAATAAACAACTCAATACTTTTATACTTGAGGCGGTAAGACTCATATCAAAGATTAGAACAATTGCCGCGTTCTCTTATAAAAAGTCTATAGGCGAGCCGTATGTATATCCGAGACACGATCTAAGATACTGCGGTAATTTCTTAAATATGATGTTTTCTAGTCCGGTCCGTCCTTATATAGTAGATGATGAAGTAGAAAAAATCCTTAATCTGTTGTTGATACTCCATGCAGATCACGAGCAGAATTGTTCAACATCTACCGTAAGACTTGTCGGAAGCAGTAAGGTAAACCTTTTTTCATCGGTCTGTGCCGGTATTTGTGCTTTATGGGGGCCTTTACACGGTGGCGCAAACCAACAGGTTATCGAGATGCTACTTGAGATCAAGAACAACGGGATGTCAATTAAGGATGTTATAAGTAAAGCAAAAGACAAGAATTCATCATTTAAGCTATCCGGTTTTGGTCATAGAGTATATAAAACATACGATCCGAGGGCCAAGATTCTAAAAGATGCTTGTGATAATTTCTTCCGAAATAAAAAAATAGATGAACCGCTTGTTGAGATTGCCCTTGAGTTAGAGGAAGCAGCTCTTAAGGATGATTATTTTATTGCCAAGAAGTTATATCCGAATGTAGATTTTTATAGCGGAATTCTATATAAGGCACTCGGCATACCATCAAATATGTTCACAGTTATGTTTGCAATCGGCAGACTCCCCGGTTGGATAGCGCAATGGAAAGAGATGCATGAGTCTGTCCCTTTCAAAATAGGAAGACCGCGCCAGATCTATACAGGCGAATCCATAAGACACTATGTCCCAATGAATGAAAGGGGTTAGTCGGATAAAACTTGAGTCTCTAATGGTATCCTTATGATAAAATATTTTTTATCGTTGTTTATTGTTTTTTTTCTGCATCAGAATATAATCAATGCGGCAATATTCGTTACACCAAGAACCGATGTAATTCTCTACGGTAACATTTACTCTGATAGATTAAATCCTTTTTCAACAAACGACATGTATTATCGTATAGCAGGGGGGACACCTCTCAGATTGATAAGGCAGATACCGTTTGACAATGGTTTGTGTAAAGATATCGTGTTTGTTGAGGTTGAAGGCGGTTATTACAAAGGCATTAAAGGGTTTATCTATCGTGATTTAGTTGTCTTAACCTCAGGCAATTCTTTAGAATATCCCGATATAGTCTTTCTTGAGGATTATACTTATGATAATGTAACTATCAGGAAAGGGGAGATATACTCAATCGTTGACCGTTCATATAGAAATGATTCCGGAGAGATACTATTCATAGTAAAAAATAAAAACATCCAAGGACAACGAGCGATTATTCTTGATAACACCACCATTGTCAGATTTATACTGGACAGGCGGGATGATATCGGTTATCAATTAAATAACGGTAATCCGGTTCTCAGGGTTGTCAGTACTCGATCGAGTATCCCTTTAAACGGTTTTTCTAATTCAAACGGAGCGATAACAGATGATCAGGGGTACGCTGTACAAGGTGTAAGAAGAGGCGATATATTTAATAAAAATGGATTTACGCCCGTTATTGTAAGTTCTGACCGATTAAACCTTAATTTCTCTGCCGAAACAAACAGATTAGTTCTTTCTTCCGACTCTATCACCAAAATCGATTCTGATGACGGTTATATCTCTTTAATAGTCATGTCTCTCGGTTCAAGTCATAACCATATTTCATACAGCTTTTTGAATAGTTCGTTATCCGATAAATTAGCAGTTCCTAACCCGGGAATAACCGGTTTAAGATTATTACGGGCGACCTATACCGGTATTGATAATGGGGAGATCGGGATTACGGTTGTTTTAAATAGCGATAGCGGTTCAGAGTTAATGGTTTACGATATATCAACGAAAAGATGGAATATTCCTCTAATAACTATTATTGACGGTAAAAGAACTATTAATATATCTGATTCTTCATTTATTGCTGAATTTGAAAGTATAAATTCTGAAATACCGGATAGAATTATCCGTTTGTCAGATAATTATTCTATGCCTCAATTTCTTGAAAGAAGCGGCAATGTGAATTTCTGCAATAACGAAGGTTTCATTAATAATTCCGGGGTACAGCTTGAATTAATTTGTCAAACAATAGATGACCCTTTAAATATTTATCGCAGGATCGTTGAAGTGAATTCCGGTGCGGTTGAGATAGATAATACAGGTTTAGAGTACAATGGAGAGAAAGACGGATTTTCAAGGTACTATAATGGTATTTGGAAACGGGATTCATTTAGAATCAATAACAGACTTGTTGATCCTAATCTAATGCTTGAGGGGTTGGGAGATATGGAGATTATTTCACCTAACAGAATAATTTTTAATAATAACGGTATCCGTATAGATGGCGAATTTATTAGAACAGGACAGGATAAAGGCATTATTATAATTAGGTATTGCACTGTTCCTGTCAGATATAATGTATTCAACACTCTTCATATTCTTTCTGATTCGATTTTTGACAGTGAACTAATGATCCCTGTAAATATCTCGATAACAGCCGGTGTGCTTGAGATCGGTTTTGATGCAATATATTGGAAAAGACGGACAACAAGCCTAATTTCCGGTTTTAATGGAACTGTTTTACAGGTGTCAGGCTATGGTTTCGGTAATCCGGCATATCCGGCTAATCAAAATAGGTCGGTTTATAGGGTATTTTTTGTTCTAAAATAACTTTTTTAATGATTCCTTAAGTTTATTGCCTAATATTTCGATAAATTAATCGGGATTGAACTATGAAAAGATCATTAATGTTTTATTTTATTATTATTATAACCTTACTCAATGTTTATCTGTCAACTGCCATACAAATTAGTGATGAGAAAGACTTTGTTCTTACTACATTCAGGTATGACCCGACAGATCTAAAGGTTAGGGTATTTCCTGAGACTCCGGGTGGTGATGATGCCGCTGAAGTAACAGACTTTTCAATAATAAGGGTCGAAAACGGTTTAGTTAATGCTTTTTTGGTCAGAAGTTTTAAAAGTGAAAGGGGACTAGTTGATTATTCATACAGGGTAGTTTTTTATAAAGAAAACAATCTTTCAACCGGTAAGATAGATTTGCCTGTTTATTCATTTGTCATAAGATTTGAAGAGGAAACTTGTATTGTGAAATATGAACCGCTAAGAGGTGTTCCTAACCAAATAAGAGATAATAACTATGAGATGGTTTTTCAGAAGGACAGATTGGCAAATGTGTTTTATATTAAGGATTATGACGGACAAGATTTCTTATTGTCTGATAGAATAAGACCGATTGTGTTTTCAGGTCGAATAAGGGATAATTTGGGGGCTGTCAGGGAGTTTGGTCCCGGATATACCAAGATGATCAGATTGATTAAGGTTGATCCCAACTCTTCTGAGGAGATAAGGGGCGCTTTCAGGGTGTCGGTCGACATACCTTTAAATGAGGTTGTTTATATAGGTTTGTCTCCTTATGAGATTGTCGATGTAAGTTCAAATGAAAGGTTTAAGCTTAGTAAACTTATTGTTAACGGACTTGAGGCAAGCACATTCTTGATCCACTTTGCCGAAGTTTGGGACAATATATATAAACAAGAATTGATATTTGTTGATGAAGGTTACCATCTTGATATAGTGTATGATAAAAACAGTTATGACATCCGTTATTCTTTTGACGGAGGCGAGTATTCAGCTTCAAACACTTCGCCTTTAACAATACCTATTAAAGAAAATATTAATAAAAGACTATCTATTAGGCTTTCTGCAAAGGATTATTCGGTAAATTATCTTCAATCGCCGGTAAATGAGATAACTCTTGATATCTCCGATGTGTTGACTGCTTCTATGCATGCAAACGATGTTGTAAACAGATATCCGACTTTTACGAGGGTGAGAGAGGACGGTGCTTTAGAGATTTTGCCGAATTTCAAAAAAACCACATTTGCTATATTTACCGGAGGTCACAGGGCTTCTGTCAGGGTAAAGAAACTTGAACCGTTTACAATCTATGATCAGACGGGCTTTATCGATATGGGGGAAGCACCCATATTTGTAAAGAGCTTTAACTATGGAAGATATCTGTTTAGTGTGGAATATTATAGAAGCGGAGCAACCGAATCAGATCCTGCAATCAGGGTTGTAGAAGAAAAAATTGTAGAATTTTCAGACTCAACGAATAATAGGTTTGCCTCAAATATTAAATTTTTAACAAGAAACGACATGAGAATACCTTATATTGAGTTTTTTACAGAAGATGCAGGAACACCGGTTGAGCAGGAGGAGTTACTAACGGGTCAGAGCGGCACCATAGACAACAATAGTGTAAATAATACCGTAAATACTGACACACAGTCTGCGGTCAGTAATGATATCGTTTTGAATATTGCAGATACAACAGATGATGCAGTTGTATCTGATAATAATACTACAACGGATACTACAACTGATATAACAACAGTGCAAGCTGATATTAGTAATAATTCACAAAACAACACAACTGCAGAAGTGGTTTCAAACAGGAATACTAACAGTGTTACTGCTACTAATTCTGTTACAAATACAGCCGATTTGAGTGTAGCTGTCTCTCCTGTAAGTACTCTTAGATCTATCAGCAATCAAAAAAGATCCGGGTTCTATACAATTCAGATAAACGCATTTGAAAAAGGGGTTTATTCTGAAAGTGCAGTGATCGAATTCAGAAATAAATATTTGGAAAATTATCGGGCATTTTACAACAGAGCTTGCCCATATACACCCTTAATTGCAGAAAAGAGGGTTGCCGGTAAAGACTATTTTGTATTGATTCTCGGACCTTTTAACAGGACGAATGCATTCAGAGTTGTAAATGATATCAGAAGGATGACTTTTGATGCTTTTGTAGAATATGAAGCAAGTTACGGTGATAGATTCTATGAATAAACTTATACTGCCGCTTTTACTATTATTATTCATTGTCAGCTGTAATAAAGAAGTTTATCAGCTTGTAATTATTAATAGTTCAGAAGATGTCGGTATTGATTATCGATCGGCAATTGAAGAGGCATTAAGATCATCGGGAAATATCACAAATAATAATCGGGGCTTAAATATAATTACCGAGCCGATTAATCTTGATGAATTCTTGTCCGATATTGACAGTTCGTGCAAAAAATATATTGAAAATAAGCGTGATTATGTTGTTGTTATCTATACACCTTCAGAAGATGATTGGCAGAATATTTTTGATATGGTTTTTATCGATAGTGGCAGAAAATCAAATATAGTTTTAAAGTTAGAACATTTCGATTTCGACATAAAAGACGGATTTGATTTTTATAAGAATGAGTTTATTAATAACGAAGATAGGGGAGTGTTGTTTTTAAGAAGTATTATACCGAATCCCAAAACAGCTGAGATTGATGAAAAACCTGCTGTAACGAATAACACTGAACTTGCCGGGGCTTTTGAGGATTTTACTATTGATGATCTATATTGGAATTATGAGCCGGAGCCGGAACCTATTTTTGCTGATTATACTTTGTTTGGATTTACTCCTTATAACGGTATCGGCAGGCTTCAGGGAAGTTATGGTGTGATTACTTCAATTGACGGGCTTTTTACCAGACCTGAGATACGGCGTGATCAAATAGCAGTGTCCGGAGGAATGATAGTTTCCGGAAATTTAATAGCAGATAGGATTATATCCATAATAAACGATAACAATCTGATCGATATATTTTATGATCTAAGTAAACGGACACCGACCGGCGTTAAAATTGAGGTTGTAGAATATATCACAACAGGTGATATTCAATATAGAATAATAATAGGTCCTTTTGAAAGAAGCGGTTTTAATATGCTAAAAAACAGACTCAATTCATCCGGTATAAAGCTTTTCAGCAGAGTAATCAATCCGCTTGAATTAATGTAATAACATTTCAAAATACTCAAAAAAAAATTAAATCTGCAACCCTTGAATTATTTCTTCGTTTATTGTATAATTTTTTAATATAAAATAATTGAGGATGAACACTATGGATGATAAAGGTTATGCAATAGTCTTAGGCGGCGGTGGTGCAAAAGGTGCTTATCAAGCCGGGGTATGGAAGGCTCTGCATGAAAAAAAGATCAGGATTGATGCTATCTTCGGAACATCAATTGGAGCTATTAATGGCTGTATGATAGCTTTGAATGAAACAGAGAAGATGATCGAGATCTGGCAGAATATCAGCATAGATAAAATAATTGATCTTCCATTAGGTTTGATTGTAGATGGCAGGGTTGTTATTAATAGGGATACCATTTCATATCTCAATAGAATCCAATCCCGTTTATTAAAATATGGCGGTGCAGATACATCCCCCCTCAGAAGTCTGATAAATAGACATGTTGATGAGAAGGCATTAAGAAAAACCGGTATTAAGTTTGGTATTTGTGCATTTGAATTTAATACCCTAAAACCACTTGAGATAATGCTTGATGATATTCCTGAAGGTTATCTTGCCGATTATCTTTTGGCAACAAGTACATTGCCGGGGTTCAGACCAACGGTAATTAACGGGAAGAAATACTTTGACGGAGGACTAAACAATAATATCCCATATTCGATGGCCAAGGAGAGAGGATATAGAAAGATTATTGTGATAGATGTTAACGGTCTCGGTGTAAATAAGCGGCCTGACACCGAAGGTACAGACACCATCTTTATGAAAATGAAAAATGATACAAGTAATATTCTTGATTTTGAGAAACATAAGATAGATAAAATGATTTTTTCGGGTTATTATGATGTTCTAAAAATATATGGCGAGATAAATGGCGTTAACTATTATTATAAGAATAACCGTAAGATAACAGCAATTCTTAATTCTATACTTTACTCTGATGAGGTAGTCCATTATGTCTATAAAGAACTTCTTGATGAAAACAACGAGTCAGGAAATGTATATTTTGAGAGGTCAATCTCATCTGTCATACCGCATGAATGTAAGGGGGAGTGGCCGCTTGTCTTACAACTTTTAGAGTGTGCATCGATTTTTTTAAGAATTCCAATATTTAAGTTATATAAACTTGAAGAATTAATCGATCTGATCGCAGTTGAATTTGAGAATATTGAGAATAAGTGGGCTGATGCAACCGATCATGATGATAATTTTTTTAAGAAAATATTTTCATTAACTAATACAATTGATTTTTTTAATATTAAGCCGTCAGACTATATTCATATTATTAGACTCTTCGGCAGTAATAAACACGAAGTTAAAAAGTTAAAAAAACGGCTGAGAGGATTTATTCCGACACTCATAGGCACTGAGATATTCAGAAAAGTACTATCAATATACAGGAAATCATGAAAGCTTAACTATTCGTTTGAATTACCTCAGCTTCTATATCACCATTCAGGAGTTTAATGTTAATTAATTCACCTTTACAGACTTTACTGCTTTCACTTATTAAGTCACCTTTGCTGTCTGTAACAATTGAATAGCCTCTTTGAAGAGTTTTTAGCGGACTTAAATTATCAAGGGACCTTATTGCTAATGAGAATCTGTTTCTATATGAATTCAATGTATTTGATAAAGATATATTTAATAAATTTGTACAGTGATCAAGATTAATGGCGTTCATCTCAAGTATCTTATTTATTCTGTTAAAAATTATATTTGGGGAATTGTTTTCAACTCTAATTCTTTTTGATCTCAATTGGCTGCCGATTGCATATTCAAGCCGTAAGCGGTTTGCATTGATCCTGTCAATCACCTCAAGACGGTCAGAACTTACTATCTCTGCAGCAGCAGAAGGTGTCGGTGCTCTTAAATCTGCACAAAAATCTGCTATCGTAAAATCTACCTCATGACCTATCCCTGTAATGACCGGTATTTCTGCATTGTAGATTGCATTTGCTACAATTTCTTCATTAAAACACCACAGATCCTCTATACTTCCCCCCCCCCGTGCAACTATAAGAATGTCGGGTTTCTCCGGATCTTCCGACTTGTAGTGGTAATCTGCCGTTTCAATAGCTTTAACTATCTCATATTTAGCACTTTCGCCCTGTACTGAAGCCGGATAAACAATTATTTTAATACCGGCGTGTCTTCTTGATAAAACTGTCAGAATGTCCTGTAATGCAGCACCTGTTGGGCTTGTAACAATACCGACTGTTTGCGGGAACTTTGGAATGCTTATTTTATGGGTTTGTTCAAAATACCCCAGTTTGTTAAGTTTTTGTTTTAATTCTTCGAATTTTAAAGCAAGCTCACCTGCGCCGACCGGTTTCATTTGTGTAATAATAATTGAATATTCTCCGCCTTTTTCGTACAGGGATATTCGACCTTCGGCAAGTATCTCTTGGCCGTTAGCCGGCATCGGAGAATTAACTGACTGAGCAAATTTATCGATGATTGAAGATTGTGTGTTCTTAAAAACTATTGCTTTTATTGTTGCATTACCGTCTTTCAATGAAAAATACCAATGTCCGGATGAGGCGGGTCTGAAATTTGAAATTTCGCCCCTTAACCGTACCAAGGTAAAACGGTTCTCGATTGTATTTTTAATTTGTGCGGTAATAACCGAAATGGAAACATATGTGTTTATATCTTCTGTAATTCCCAATCTTGTCTCATATTTAGAAGTTTATTATCAATTGGTTAATATATATTAAATATTTATAATGTTCAAATAATTTTTTGAGTTTTTTTGTTATTTATGTTAGTATAGTTTTGGAGTTTATTTATGTTTTTATTTAGAAAAAGAGAAAAGCTTAAGTACTTCTTTGTTTTTATAGATATTATTTTTTATCTATTAATTGTCGGCATATCGTTGACCGTATTTATTAATCTCAAGAAAAATATTGTTGACAACTATGATTATTACAACCATAGAATTGCAGAGGATATATTGAAAGAGGTCGTAGAAAGAGTTGAGCTTTTTCATTTGATTCTAGATACTATTAATAATACCGATGAGATAAACCTATATAAATCAGATTTTGTTAAATATATTAATGCAATTTACAGTATAAACAGAGAAGGGGAAGTAGAATTTATTGTACCTGACGGCAGTCAGTTAGTTATAGACAAAGATAAAATATTAAATTCAGGTTTTGATGACATCGAATATATTTACGGAAGGATATATAATTCCCCTGTTAACGATAAACCGGTGTATTTAATTGTCAGAGATTTCAATTCAAAAAGATATATATTTGAGGTTGATCTGTCCATTTTTTTTCCGAGAAAAAGGATGGATACAATATTTATGCTGGCAGATAAAGAGGTCTTCAGATATTTTATTCAAGCTGAGGATAATCTTATAAAGCAGATTGATATTGTTTTAAATGATGAAATTGTAAGTGTCAATGAAGAAAAATATAAATTCAAAGAAGTCTCTTTTAATCATTCCGGCATCACCGGTTTTCATTTATATCCGGTTGAAGATATTAATCGAATTGTTATAACCGTATTTAACTTTTTTATTTCAGCACTCGCAGTATTACTGATATTTTTAGCGATAAAGAATTATTATCTTATTACACAGAGTTATAAGGTTTTTAAAACCTTTAAAAATGCTATAGTATCAAATCCCGAATCACCGGTTAATCTTGATACTAATTTTGATGAGTGGCGTGAGATTGAGTATTATTACAACAGGAATATTGATGACAGATTAAAAGAGTTTAACAAACTTAACCGTGAGATTGATTCCCGTAAGAATATTGAAGAGGGTATAATAAGCGGAGAAAAAAAATTCAATCTTCTTATTGATCAGATGCAGGAAGGTGTACTTTTATGTGACTGCAACGATCTGATTGTTAATGTTAATAAGGAATTTGCACGGTTTGTCGGTAAAAATGGAGTTGATTTGGTTCTTAAGAAGTATTATGATTCATCATTGGGGTTTGTTGATGAAGATCGGGTAAAAATTGATTACCGGAACCATCCGTTTACTATAGTAAAAGAGAGTATGGCACCTTATAAAAACAGGATTCTCGGTTTATACAATTATGAGTCTGCGGATTATCACTGGTTTCAGGTCAGTTCTACACCGGTTATAAATGGTAAGAACATTGATTATATAATTGGCACTTTTACTGATGTTACAGAACTAAAAAGATTTAATGTTGAGATAAATGAGGCGTTGAAAGAGAAAGAGATACTTATTAAAGAGATCCACCATAGGGTTAAGAACAATCTGCAGGTTATATCAAGTATAATAAATATTCAGTTGTCGTATAGCGATCCGCAATCAGGTTCAAATTTAGGTATATTAAAAAACATCAGAGATAGAATAAGATCAATGGCTATGATACACGAGCAGCTTTATAACTTTGACAGACTTAGTGAGATTGATTTTTACGAGTATCTCAATAATCTCACGGGTTTTTTATTAAATTCTTATCAGGAAGAAAGAGCCAAAGTGAATATTAATGTTGATTGTGTCGGAATAATCCTTGATTTAGAGAGATCGATTCCCTGTGGTATTATTATAAATGAGGTTGTTTCAAATTCGTTAAAATATGCTTTTAAAAACAAATCAGATGGTTTGATAAAGATCATTTTCAAAAAAACAGAAACCGGATATTCATTAACTATTAGAGATAACGGTGCCGGATATCCGGAAGATTTTGATCCGAACAGCTCATCTACTTTTGGTATAAAACTTATAAAGACTCTCTCTGCACAACTTGATGGAGAATTGACTATTAAAAATGATAATGGTGCATATTTTAATCTTGTTTTTGATTAACCCGCATTATGCACGAAAATTCTACTGGATCTCGTATCTTGCTGATTATC
>CAZSQU010000070.1:0-16279 GCA_964608985.1 uncultured Spirochaetales bacterium | reverse complement strand
AACTACTTAGCTCAGAAGATACACAATATATGTTTATGGGGATTTTAGAAGAAGCGATGATTAAATTTAAAATAACAATTAAAAATTTTATCATTCTTAAAGATGAGTTTCAAATAGTTATTCAAACAATCGGTAAAACAGACATATCTGAAGTTATGCAGTGGATTAAACAGATATTTTCGATTAGATTTAATAAGAGATTTAACCGTATTGGCACAGTCTGGCGCAGTAGATTCAAAAGCATTTTACTTAAAGTTAAAGAAAAAGTTGATAAGTTTATTAAAATTATAAATGAATTGCCGGTTAAACTTAAATTATGTATAGCAAAAGGAGAATACCGGTTTTCAGGATTGTACCATATAAAAAACAGAATTAATACTATCATTAACTAAATTGCCAAAATTTAAAATTGCACCCAATACTATGGGGCTTTGAATATTGTAATCAAAGCATTTGCAGTACGGATACCGTCAACTGCCGCACTCATGATACCGCCGGCAAACCCCGCCCCTTCTCCGCACGGGAATAGTCCGCGATGTGTAATAGATTGAAATGTATCGTCACGAAGAATCCTCACCGGGGAAGATGTCCGCGTTTCTACGCCTGTAAGAACTGCATCGGGATTATAAAAAAACGGGAGTTTAGAACCGAAAATCCCCACGGCAGAATGGATCGGTTCTGCAATAAACCCGGGCAGAACAGTATTGAGATCGGCAAAACCCGTACTTCCTGTATAAGACGGAAGAATTCTGCCAAATGACTTAGAGACATTTTTATCCATAAAATCCTTAAGCCGTTGAACCGGTGCCTGTCCCCCTACGGATCTGAAAGCGGCTCGCTCAAGTGAATTCTGAAGTTCTATACCGGCAAGCGGATCGTTACTCTGAAAGTCATTGGTATCAACGGAAACAACAAAACCGCTGTTTGCATTAATACGGTCGCGTAAATACTCGCTCATCCCGTTGGTGACTATCGTATCCGGCATTGATGCCGCGGCAACCACTGTCCCCCCCGGACACATGCAGAATGTATATACTGTCCGATTGCCGATTTTACAAAAAAAACTGTATTCCGCTGATTTGAGTTTGGGGTGCCCTGCGAATCTACCGTATTGCCCGCGGTCAACCTCGCTTTGCAGATGCTCTATTCTGACACCCATCGAAAACGGTTTCTGCTCCATAGCTATACCGCTAGTCTTAAGCATTCTGAATGTATCTCTCGCACTATGCCCAATCGCAAGAATCAGAGCATTCGTATCTATACTCTCACCGTTTGAAAGTGTTATCGATCTTAACTCATTGTTTTCTGAAGCCAGACTGTCAAGCCGCGTATTAAAAAGGAAACTTCCGCCAAGGTCAGTTATCCTCTTTCTTATGTACTGAAGAAAAATCCGTAATTTATCGGTACCTATGTGAGGTTTTGCTTGATAGATTATCTGTTCGTCTAAACCCGATTCAATAAAGACCTTTAATACCGATTCGCATAAAGGGTCTGAAATCCGTGTCGTAAGCTTACCGTCTGAAAATGTACCCGCTCCGCCTTCACCGAACTGGACATTGGACTCGGGATTCAAGACCCCGTTATGCCAATAGTTATCTACATCTATTATACGCTGGTCGAGTGCCCCGCCTCTTTCAATTAATAGCGGTGAATAACCGTAAACGGCAAGTGTCAAACCGGCAAATAGACCCGCAGGTCCGGTTCCTACAACAACAGGCCTCCCCCTGACAATCTCTGTCCCTCGTATAACCGGAACCGTCTCAGATGTGACAACAGCGGATACTCCTGCAGAAAGCGGCTCTTTAACAATCGTATCAATCTCCGCAATAACAGTATAAACCTTACAAATATAGTTCTTGTTGCGGGCATCTATAGATTCCTTTACAATACGGAGAGATAATATAGACCTCTGATCAACCTTGAGTCTCTCGGCAACCCTCCGGTAAATACTATCATCATCATCGATAACGGGAATATGTATATCGGTAACCCTGTATTTCAATGAATCCCCTTTATCGCTACTGATGGGCACCTATAGTCCACGAAGACCCCCGATTAACAAGATTGATGTCATTTGTAAAAGTACCTGAAAGGTTTTGTGCGGCTCCTTTTAGTGTTGAGTTGCTTGGTTTAAGGCTGTTAGGATCCGCGAAACCATAGTTTGATATGTTAAATCCCGGATCAGCTACAATATTGCCAAAATCAGATATTTTACCTGTAGATGAGCTTGTCCCATTTAGAACAGTCATTTGAGTACTTGTATAGTTAGAATAATCAATTGTAGTACTGCCGCTCTTAAACATCATGAAAGTCGAAGGATTTGATGAAGTATTCTTATAAAAATTATTGTTGTTGAATGCCGATGGTACTAAAGGATCTACCTGGCTTAGACCATATATAACGCCTTGATTATGACCCGACAGATAGAAAATATTATTTATGATCTTAGGTCTGAACTGTGAACTGGCGTTCGTGCAGTTAATAAAATATGCACTCCCGATGGAACTAACTGTTTGCATATACATAGTATTGTTATAAGCAAATAACAGCTTTGAAGTGTTTATAAAATAAAAATCGTTGATAGAATCAGGGTGATATCCAATAAAATCGTTATTATATACATAAAGACCGCCCCCTGTTGTACTCTCAGTTTTAATTATAGCTATGCTGGGTGATTTATAACAAGATATCCGGTTTCTTTTTATAAATGTGTTTGATTCGCCCCCCTGGAGCTTGATTCCGGTTAATGAATCAGCTGTTGCATCACCGGCAAGAACAATCGTGTTATTCTCGATTATATAGTCGTATGTTGAGTTGGCACTCGATGCATATATACCGGTGCAGTATCCGGGATTATCTGAAGATGTGGAATAGTTAATTCTGCTGAATATGATTGATGTATTATGCGGTTCAGTAAGATTAATACCAGATTGACTCATTGATACATTTGCAGTAAGTATTATATCGCAGTTCTCAACAGTAAGATCCGATTGATAAGCATATACACAGGATTTCATCATATTATTAGGTGGTGCTTTAATTGTACACGATCTTAATACAATATTGGATCCGCTTATATAAACTGCTTGAGCAGTAGAAGCAGAAGGATTATATTCAATACTAAAACCTCTTACTATTGTTTCTTCGAGGATCCCCGACGCCACAAGAGCCGCATCAGATGAAGCTGAACTATTTACTGAGATAACACTTTGAACTGTCCCCGGTTCCCAGTTGTCAGTATATCCGCCGAATATTGAAAACCCCTGTTTTATATTAACTTGTTCGTTGTAAGTGCCAGACTGTACAAAAACAAACCCCTTATTGTTCCCGTCAAGAGTTGCATTGTCTATTGCTGACTGAATAGTAAAATAGGGATGTTCCTGAGACCCGTCAGGTATCCAACCCACGCTGCTTGAGATAGATACAACAAAAACCGCGTTTTCGGGAAAATCATCACCGCCATAAAAATAATCCTCTTTGTATTCGACCCATTCATTATAGCTCATCAACTTAAAGTACTCACATCCGGCTATAGCAAGACCGGCAACTAAGATAACAGCAAGTTTTAATAAGAGTGATTTGTAATTCATAATTTTTCTCCCGTAACAAATTAATTATCCGATAAAAGCCGACTTTTGTCAAATATTTTTGTTGTAATAGGTAAGATATTATTATATATTTATCTGCAAAACAGACTAAACAGGGGATTTGATGAAGGAATTAAACGATCGTGTTCCATATCAAGTGGCTGATAATATATGGTGGCTCGGGTTTTCTGATGAGGAAACAGGTTTCTCCAATAACCCTTATTTATTGATAGACGGGGAGGAAGCGGTTCTCTTTGATCCGGGACCCGGACACCATATATTCCGTGATATCATTTTTGATAAAATTCAGAAGATAACCGATATGGTTAAAATAAAATATCTTGTTGTTCACCACCAGGACCCGGACCTGTGCGGTTTGCTCCCTTTTATTGAGAATTTCTGCTCGCCGTCTGTTACCATAGTTGCCCATCCTCGGACAGCTTTATTTGTCCCTTACTACGGAACACGGAAGCCCGTTATGCCTGTCGGCGATAATGACACCCTTGTGCTTAAATCCGGACGACGCATTAGGTTTATCCACACCCCCTATCTGCATTTTGCGGGGAGCATGATGAGTTATGACGAGCAAACCGGCACACTTTTTTCATCGGATATTTTTGGGTCATTCTCAAAAGACTGGTCGTTATTCGCCGATGAATCATATATTGACGGGGCAAAGCGTTTTATTGAAAACTACATCGCCGGCACAAGAGAGATAGATTTTGCCTATAACAGACTCAAAACTCTTAATATATCTATGATCCTCCCTCAGCACGGTGCAGTTATTCAAAAAGAGCTTGTTTCTCCGATGATTGAGATGCTCAAAAGCGTAAAACCGGGACGAATGATAGATGAACTTACTGATATCCCTTCAGAGGAAGATATTTCTTATATTGTAAGTGAAGGGCGGGAATGGTTTAAACAATGGCTGAATGAGGATATATCTGCCGATTCTATTGATGATCTGTTAAGTGCCGCAATCAAACACAGTCTTGCAACACTTGCAATGATTATTGAGAATATCTCTACTACTGCAACTCAGCTTTCTGTCAAAAACCCTCTGACAATCGGCAGAGATTTAAGACCGGACATACATGAACTCAAGTCATCATCAGGACTTGTAGATAAAATGAGACGCCGTTTCCTGACGAATCAATACAGGATGGAACAAGCAGATGCCGAGAATCTCGATGCAATAATACTTAGAAGATTACAGGCAGTTGATATTAATGCGGTTATCGCATTTGTGGACATAAGAGAATTTACCCAATGGTGCAACGGACGCCTTGCCGATGAGATAGTATCAATGCTCAATAAACAGCTTGAAGCAATCGTCAACCTAATAACATGGTATGGCGGGCGGGTTAACAAGCTTATGGGTGACGGTATCCTTGCATATTTCACCGAAGACAGAATCGATGATGCTGTTCTCTGTGCAATAAATATTCACGAGATGATCAAAGCTGATGATATGCTTCCAGTAGGAATTGGCCTTTGCTTCGGCAAGGTTATACTCGGTGATATCGGACAGTTCTCTCGACTTGATTATACGCTTATCGGCTCAACTGTTAATCTTGCCTCAAGATTCTGTTCACTTGCCGAGAAATGGCAAACCGTAGTCTCTGCCAACCTCATTGAGAAACTCAAGCCGCAAATACTTGATAACCTTAAATCAGAGCGTGTTTGTGAAGAATTCATAACCAGGGTAAAACCTACTGACCCCGATATTAAAGGATTTAAGATCAAATAATTATAGTTTTTTTGATTTTATTCGGTACCCGTAAGGGTTTTTGTTTAAACTATATAAGTGGAGTTTTATAAATGGAAAGACCGATGTTGCTTAGCCAGGGGGGATGGTATCCGCCCGATAGTCTGAGTTGCAAAAAAGAAATCGTTAAGTATATCGATAATTCAATATTTATTGAGGGCAAAACCCCGATATCTTGCGTAGTCCCCCACGCCGGTTGGTATTTTTGCGGAAGACTCCTTGTTAATACTATCCGACTGATGAAAGAGAAAAATGGCACAATTAAGCGGGTTTTTATTTTTGGCGGGCATCTTGCGGAGAACAATCTCCCTGTTGTTGAAACCTTTGACGGAGCGGCCACCCCTTTCGGTACTCTCTATAACAACAGGCAGGTTTTGCATGATTTAACCGAAATGAACATTCAAACCATAAATTTCAGACAGGATAATACAATTGAGGTTATCTTGCCCGTAATTCAGTATTTCTTTGGAAATGTTGAGATTACAGCTATATATATGCCTCCCGGCAAACGGAGTAAAGAAATAACAACATTATTATACGAAAAATATAATAAATCATCAATTTTCATAGGTTCTGCCGATCTGACCCACTACGGACCCCGATTTGGTTTTTTTCATCGTGACAAAAGCATGAGCGCGGTTGATTGGGTAAAAAATGTCAATGACAAAGGATATATCGATCTTGTTTTATCAATGGCAGTTGATAAGGCACTATCATACGCCGTTAAAAACAACTCGACATGCTCTGCCGGGGCGGTTGCGGCGGCGATGACTGTTGCTAAACTTGACAGTGTCGAATCGGGTATGCTGATCGGCTACGGTTCAAGCTATGATATGGCAAAAGATGACAGCTTTGTCAGTTATGCCGGCATTCTTTTTTGACACATTATTAAACCGGAGGAAAAAATGGCGACCGGATCTATAAAGAAAAAAATATTTCTTTCACTTACAGCTTTTATACTTATCTTTTTTCTCGCATCAGGAGGATATGTTTTATCAGTTTATATTGAATTTCTATCCAACAAAAATTTTATTTTTGATAAACTCGATGCATTCTCTCAAGCATTGAAATATGTTTCAGAGACAGAAGATATGCTTGGTGTAGAAGAGAATCAAAACCCAACCGGCAATACAGAAACAGTAATCTATGATCGTAACAATAAGATCATCACAGTATATTCCCCCGAGAAATACAAATTGATACCGGCTAAACACCTTCCATACCATCTGATAAAGGGCTTCCTTCTGTCAGAAGATAGAAAGTTTTTTGAACACTCCGGTTTTAATTATGTGAGGATAGCCCGCGCTTTTATATCAAACATCTTAACTATTGGCAAAAGCGGCGGCGGATCAACTATGTCTCAACAGCTTGCCAAGATACTTTTTACAAAACATGAGAGGAGTTTAAGACGAAAAGGTTTTGAGTTCTTCTGCACAATCGAACTCGAGAAAAGATTTTCTAAAGAAGAGATACTTCAGATATATCTGAACTCAATCTATATGGGACACGGAATATACGGGGTCGCAGATGCAGCTTCATTCTACTTTGGCAAAGATGCAAGCGACCTCAATATTGCCGAATCAGCTTTGCTTATAGGCATGAACCGTGCCCCCGAAAGGTATTCAATGATTAGAGACAAAGAGAAAGCAAAATGGGTTCAGAACATTATTGCACAAATATTTATAAATGAAAACATGGTTACCGAGAACGATATTAACGCCGAAATCCGGCTTATGTGGGAGCGGTTTGAAAGAGTCGGAACAACCGGCAATCAAAGTTTGTGGCGCGCTGAGATAAATAACTCGGGTTATCTTACGGAATTTGTCAGACAGGTTTTATCAACAGAGTTTACTTATGATGAGGTACTTGCAAGGGGTATAATTGTAGAAACAACATTTGACCTTGACAGACAACTTATCGCCGAAAAATCTGTTACAGAAAGGATGGAACAGATAAGAAATTATCTCCGTAGAACAGTTACAACACGCGGCATTACAGATCTCACCGAATCAGATATTAAGAGTCTTGAAACATCGCTTAGTTCAATTGATTTCAGAACCGGTGAGGTTCTCGCCCTTGTCGGCGGGACGGGTTTTAACTTCAGCAACCAATTCAACAGAGCTTTGTACGGGCACAGACAAGTCGGATCAACAATCAAGCCTTTAATATACAGCAAAGCTCTCACGGTCAGGGAATTAGACGGACTCGCCATAAATCCTTTCACCAAATTTCCCGATGAGTTAGTTACTTACACGGTAAACGGACAGGATTACAGACCTGTAAACTATTCTCCTAATCATAGATACGGAGATATGGTAACCCTTTATGATGCTATGAAAATGTCATTAAACACCGTAGCAGTTGCCGTAATGAATAAAATGGAACATCAACAGGTTGCAGACTTAATAATAAAAGCCGCCGGTATTGATAATGATGATGGACGCCGCAGAGTACCTGCAGTTCTCTCACTTGCTCTCGGCACTTGTGAGATGACCACACTTGAACTCGCAACAGCTTACTCGATAATTCCCCGCGGTGGATCTGCCGTAACACCCGTTATGATCAGAAAGATATACGATTCTAAAGGTTATGTCTATTTTGATTATGAACGAGCAACAAATCCATATTTTGATACCATTCTTGCAAAAAAAACACTTCAGCCGGGTCAAGACCTGATCAATCCTGCAGCAAGTTACGAGATGCTGCAAATGATGAAAGCGGTATTTGAGGAGGGCGGTAACGGATATTGGGCAAAAAACACGGTAGGACTAAGAATGCCTGTTTACGGTAAAACCGGAACGACACAATCTTTCAATGACAACTGGTTTGCCGGTTTCTCTGACACCGAAGCTACAGCGGTTTGGGTCGGGCTTGATAATAACAAATCCTTGTATGTCTCCGGAGCGTCAACAGCCTCATTAATCTGGTGCGCATATTTTAAAGATATCCCTTCATGGGACACAACCCCCATCGAAAGACCCACAAATATGCGTTATCTTAAAATGTGTCTTGAATCTGGACTTGCCGCTACCGTTAACTGCACCAAAACAATCGATTTTTATTTTGACAACGATGGGGTTTTACCTGAAAGTTGTTATGTTCACGCCGGTTACATTGAGTATGAGGAGATCAGATGAGAATATCAATCATATTTATACTATTAATCACAATTATATCTTGCAGCCGTAATCAGGATGATATATTGAGGTTATACGGCGGCAAAATAACCGACACCGAAGAGAATGAGACTATTGAACAGGCAATAAATATAAATGTCACAGAAACAATAGTCGGTTATTTTCACAAAAAAGATATTCAAGGCGATAAAGATTACTATCTATTGACATTACCGGATGAACGCGCATCATATAAGATGGTGCTTTCACCGGTTAGCGGTATAGATTCACGAATATCCGTTTATACTAAAGAAAACAGACTTTTATACACCATTGATGCCGGCAGCGTTGGTGAAGCAGAGAAATTATGGGATATTAAAGCAACAAACGGCAATGAAGTTATAATAGTTATTGAATCCAAGAACGGCAGTAACGAGGTAACACCCTATATTGTAAATTTTATCAATAACGGTATAGACAGCAGAATAGAGAAAGAACCAAACAATATTACCGAAGAAGCAGAATTGATCGGCATCCCCGGGGTAAGAAGAGGATACATATCTCCTGCAAACGACAAGGATTGTTTTAGAATACAGGGATCAGACACAATTAAGGAATTCAATCTTCGTGTTGAAACGCTCTCAAATCTTGATGTTGCAATCAAGATTACTACGGAGAGCACGGGTTTGTCAAGAATTATTGACCGATTCGGCTGGGGTGGTGATGAATTTATAAACTATATAGCAACTACAAACTCCGATTATATTATTGAAATTACCGGTAAGATTAAAAGTGATGACATAGGTGACCCGCTTTATTATATTCATATTGATGAGATCATATCAAAGGACAACAAATACTTTGAAAGGGAATTCAACGACAGCTTTGAAAACAGTTCAATAATGATAAACAACTCAACAGTAATAGGTATGATCTATCCCGAAAATGACAAAGATTATTTTGTGTTTGATACTATATATGATAATGGTTCTCTTATTCTATCATTATCTCCCGTTAAAGGGCTAAATACAAAAATCGAACTTTTAAATGAAAACAAACAGGTGATAGATTATTCAGATAATAATGGAATTGACGGAGGGGAGGAACTCGGCGTTAACCGGCTCACCAAGGGGAGATACTATGTAAGAGTTTCTGCGGGCGAAGGAGCATCTCCGCTAAGTTATGACCTGTATTTTGATATAAGGTATTAATATGCTGATTGTAAGTATTATTTTTCTTGTTGCAATAATTCTATTTGTTATTTTCATTCTGGTGAGACAAAAGATTAGCGGCGGCAGTAAACACATGAAACACGGCGATTCACTTGAGGAATCGGGTAAGCTTCATGAGGCACTGGCTCATTACGACAAACTCATCTCATCTGGAAAGGTATCACCTTTAATCCGGTGGAAAGCGGCCAATGTTGCCTATAAACTCGATCTTATTTCCCGCAGCAAAAAGGAACTCAGTATAATACTCGGGACAAATAGTTACCCCGAAGGTGTACCGTTATCCGATGTTAAATACCTCATGGCTCAGTGTTACCTGCGCGCTAATGAATTACGGCTAGCATATCAGGAATTAATCGAGATTGAAAACACAGATCCGGACAATAGCGCGATACTATTTGAGCTTGGCAAGATCTATGCCGGACAGCGGCTGACAAATAAAGCTGTAATTTATTTTACAAGATACCTTAACGAAAAACCGGGTTCCGGTGAGGGGCATTATTGGCTGGGGCGTGCATACCTTGATCTCGGTGTCCCGAACAAGGCATATACTGAGCTTGATAAGGCACTAACATTTAAGTGGATAGATAACGGCTGGCTTTATTATTATCTCGGCATACTTCTATTAGATCAAAAAAAGACAACACAAGCGTTACAACTTTTTACATCTGTGCTAAAAATGAACATAACCAATTCGAAACTCTTATCTGAGGTTCACCGGTATATCGCACTTTGTTATAAAGAGAAAGGGCTTGTTGATGAAGCTTTGACGAGTTTTGATCAATCCGAATTTTACAGCAAAACAGACCAGAAAGGTGCCGGCAACCGCGATCTGCTATTCGATCAAGGGGTCATCTATTATAATAAAGGGGATCTTCAACGGGCTTTGGAAAAATTTCAAAGACTTCGCATCATTGATAACAAATATCGTAATGTCGAAAAAATTGTAAATAACCTTATGAAAATAATGAAAAATGAACCTGACGCGCCGGCAGACCCTATCGGCTTAGTTACTGAGGGCTACTATTGCTCTAAGATACTAAAACGAGGGTTGCTTTATTCATCTGTTAAACTCGACCTTGGTGGAGTTGAATCCAGGTCAGACTCGGTTAAACAGATCAATTCGGGAATCAACAAGCAAAATACGATTAAACCTGCAACAAGAGGCTTTATATCGGTTGAGGATTTTATTAAAATGCCGACAAAAGATTATAAAGAGATATCTCGTAAGCTGATTAAAGGTTTAGGTTTTGCAATAAAAAGTGAAATAAGATTTGCCGGCGATCAGGACTATATTGACGGTAATGCGATTAATTTTATCGCCTTAAAAGGTGATGCGACGAAACCGGAACCTATGCTTATCACTATAAGAAGATTTACAGAGCCGATAACAGAGCTCCCTGTAAGTCATTTTGCAGATTGGCTCAAAGACGAAGGGTTATCGCGGGGGGTATTTATAGGAACTCAAACATTCAGTCCGCAGGCATTAAAATCAGTACAAGCACATCAAGAGATCAAGTTTATCGATAAGGGTGGACTTAGTAAGCTTCTCGGGAGACTTCAATGAAAGGAAAATATCTATTCTTCATAACATCCTTACT
Organism: uncultured Spirochaetales bacterium; assembly: GCA_964608985.1. Taxonomy (GTDB): domain Bacteria; phylum Spirochaetota; class GWE2-31-10; order GWE2-31-10; family CAYYKD01; genus CAYYKD01. The sequence continues at coordinate 4,978 of CAZSQU010000070.1, read as the reverse complement.
TGCAATTATAGGATTATTCGGATTTATGTACTTTGTGGGATTTGTAAACATATTTGCAAGTGAATCGCAGTTTCTTTCAAAATACAATTGGCTTGAACTCGGTGTATCAATGCCGATATTTTCTATTATATATCTTATCGGTGTAACTATCGTGTTTATACTGATTGTTTCTATTATGATAAGACTAATTATTTCGCTTAACAATGAGAAAAGAAAAACTATACCGGATATTGACGACTTTTCTATACATTATGAGAGAATTGATAACAATCTAAATATTGAATCAAAAAATAATTATACTCCGCTAAAGGTAGAAATTGAACCTCCCACGGCTAAAAATGAAATAGTGCCTGTTGACAACAAGATTGATCTGGAAAATGAAATTGAAGAAAAGGTCGAAAGTGTCGTAAGAGATCTATATATGATGGTTAGAGAGCTTGGAACAAGTACAGGCGTCAGCGATCTGTTTGAAAAAATCTTGCAAAAAGGGGTTTATCTCACCGGATCAGCTCGCGGTTCGATAATGATAGTTGATAAATGTAAAGAACTCTGCGTTTATAAAACAATCGGCTGGAAAGAATCAGAAAAAGCTAAGGCAAATAATATCAGAATTCCACTCGGAGAGGGTATATCGGGCTTTGTAGCGGCAGAAAATAAAAGGGTTTTTGTTACGAATGTTGAAACATATAAGGATTTTGAGTTCAAATACAAAAATGACTATCTTACTAAATCATTTATTTCAATGCCGATAAACGGAATAAAAAAAGTAGTTGCCGTTCTTAATCTGACCGAAAACAAAAGGGGCTATTACACTATGTTTGAAATGGAAGCATTAAACATTCTTACAACTTACGGATCAAAGATTTTTGAGCTGATTCAATTAAAAAAGAAGACCAATAATATGGAGAGATAATATGAAATCAACAACAATTTTAACTATTAATGTATTATTTACAGGTAAAGACAAGGTTGCAATTCACCCTAATGACGGGTTTGATCTGGGGTTGATAAGCCCATCAAACCATGTTAAGCTCTTTGTAAACTGCAATGACGGGCAATTCATTGAGGAAACAGTTGACCATTCAATCGTTGATCTGGTTCTTCCTAACGAATGCAAACAAGGAACAATTGAGATGCACAAAATCCTCTGGGAAAAGCTCGGCAAACCGACAAAAGCGATAATCAAATATCATGAAGGTAAAATTATGATAGAAAAAAAATAACGGAATCTCTTCCGTTATTTTAGTTGAACTCTAACTGTTCTTTTTCATAAAATCTTTCATAAAGTCGGCAAGTTTCTTACATCCTTCAATAGGCATTGCATTATATACTGAAGCCCTAAAACCGCCGACAGATCTGTGCCCCTTAAGCCCCGAAAGACCTAATGCTTCAGCTTCTTTATTAAAAGAATCATTTAATGAATCATCTTTTAAAACAAAAGTTATATTCATCAATGATCTGCATGACTTCTCGGCATGACCTTTATAGAAATCGTTTGAACTGTCTATTACATCATAGATCAATCCGGCTTTCTTTTCATTCATTTTCATTATACCGTCAACACCGCCTTGTTTAATCAGCCATTTTGCATTAAGTCCCACCATATATATCGGGAAAGTAGGCGCTGTATTATATAGTGAATTCTCTTTTGCATGGGTTGAATACTTTAGTACAGTCGGTATAGGGCCTTTTTCCCTTTCATAAAGGTCTTTTCTGATGATTACAAGAACAACTCCTGCAGGACCTGCGTTCTTTTGAGCACCGGCATAGATAATCCCTACATTCTTCCAGTCAACCTTCCATGATAGAATATCACTTGATGCATCAATCACAAGCGGAACCCCGTTCGTTTCAGGCAATTTCTTAAATTGAGTACCAAATATTGTATTGTTTGTTGTTATATGAACATAAGATGCATCTTTATCAACCTTGAATTCTGAATCTAAAGGTATCCTGTTGTGATTAGTTGACGCGCTTGTTGCTATCTCCACAACATTTTTACCAAGTATCTTTGCCTCTTTAAGGGCTTTTTCAGACCAAACGCCGGTAGTAATATAATTACAAGGTTTGCCTTCTATAGCTATGTTCATAGGAACCATAAAAAACTGTGATGAAGCACCGCCCTGCAAAAATAAAATATCAAAATTATCCGGCACATTCAAAAGTTGTTTAATTGAAGCTATTGCCTCATTGTGTATCTTTTCGTACGGTTTAGACCGGTGAGACATCTCCATAATAGAAAGCCCCAACCCTTGATAGTCAACCATCTCTTTTGCCGCTTCCTCAAGTATTTCTAATGGTAACACTGCAGGACCGGCACTAAAATTAAAAATCCTTCCCATCTAAAATCTCCTTACTAAACAATTATTTATCATCAAGCATTATTACTCCGGGAAGTTTTTTGCCTTCGATAAACTCAAGACTTGCCCCTCCGCCGGTAGAAATATGTGTGAATTCCTCATCTAAACCAAGTTTGTGGATAGCCGCTGCCGAATCGCCGCCGCCAATGACACTTACACATTTTTTATTTGACGCAATAGCCCTGGCAAGACCGAGAGTGCCGTTTTCAAAAGCATCAACTTCAAAAGCCCCCATTGGCCCATTCCAAAAAACTGTTTTAGCATCTTTTACTTTTTCAGAAAACATCGCCGTTGATTTTGGGCCTATATCAAAACCCTCAATATCGTCTGTGAAATCACTATTCATAATAATCCGGGCATTATCAGCATCATCAAAATTTTTTGCAACTACAGCATCAACAGGTAGCAAAAGCTCTTTGCCTAATCTCGCCGCTTGATCCATCAAACTTCGCGCTTTGTCAAGCATTGACTCTTCCACGGGGGATCGACCAACATTTATACCTTTTGCCTTAAGGAATGTAAAACGCATAGCTCCGCCGATAAGGATTCTATCCGCTTTATCAATAATATTTTCTATTACGCCTATTTTATCAGACACCTTAAATCCGCCGATTATAAAAACAAAAGGTCTCTCAGGAACTGTGATTACCCTACCGAGAAAATCAAGCTCTTTTTCCATAAGAAAACCCGCAACAGAATCGGTCATAAACTTAGTAATTGTCGCTGTTGAGGCATGTTCTCTATGCGCCGTGCCAAATGCATCATTTACATATATATCACCATTCTTTGCCAACTCTTTTGCAAAACCTTCCCTTTTTGAGGAGTCTTTCTCTGTTTCTTCAGCATGGAATCTCAAATTCTCAAGAAGTATAACAGAACCCGCCTTAGGTGATTTACAAGCCGATTCTACTTCCTTACCTATTGAGTCGTTAAGCATTACAACATTGACCCCAAGAAGCTCAGATAATTTTACTGCAACAGGTTTTAATGAATATTTCTGATCTGGCTTACCTTCGGGTCTCCCAAGGTGACTCATAAGTACTACGCTTGCACCTTTTTGTGAAAGCGCGTATTTAATTGTCGGTAATGATTCTTTTATACGCTTGTCATCCGTAATAGCGCCATCGATAATCGGAACATTAAAATCTGTTCTTATAAGGTATCTTTTATTCTCACCATTAATATCTTTAATTGTTTTCTTGTTCATTTGTGTCCCCTTAATTAATAAATGCCGTTTCTTGCGAAACGGCACGCCGTTATTTTGAGGTCATATATTTCAATAGATCTACAACACGGTTAGAGTATCCCCATTCATTATCATACCAGCTTACAACCTTAAAGAACCTCTTCTCTCCGGGGAGATTGTTCTGAAGTGTTGCAAGTGAATCATAGATAGAAGATCGTTTGTCATGTATAAAATCAGAAGATACAAGCTCCTCTGTTGCTACACCAAGAATACCTTTCAGATAGCTTTCAGATGCTTTTTTAAGGGCTGCGTCTATCTCTTGAATACTTGTGTCTTTTTCTGTTCTGAATGTAAGGTCAACGACAGAAACATCCGCAGTCGGAACCCTGAAAGACATGCCTGTTAATTTACCTTTTGTTACAGGTAATACCTCACCGACAGCTTTTGCTGCTCCGGTAGTTGAAGGAATTATATTGATCGCAGCAGCTCTTCCGCCTCTCCAATCCTTAAGTGAAGGACCGTCAACTGTTTTTTGAGTTGCTGTATATGCATGTATTGTTGTCATTAGACCTGTTTCAATTCCCATACCTTCTTTAAGAAGTGTATATACAACCGGGGCAAGACAATTAGTTGTACATGAAGCATTAGAAACAATTTTATGTTTTGAAGCATCATACTCGTTTTCATTAACACCCATAACTATGGTTTTAACATCGCCCTTTGCAGGTGCCGATATTATAACTTTTTTTGCGCCTGCATCAAGGTGACCTTGAGCCTTTGCAGATTCGGTAAATAGTCCTGTTGATTCAATTACAACATCAATTCCCATTTCTCTCCATGGAAGATTTTTGAGTTCCCTTTCAGCCATAACGCATCTGATTTTATTGCCGTTAATAATGAGTGTATCAGGTTTTTCGATAGACGGATTAGACTTCTCAGTCTTAATCTCTCCGTTGAATTTTCCGTGAACCGAATCGTATTTCAATTGATATGCAAAATAATCAGCATCTGTTGACATATCTACAACCGCTACCACATCAAATTTTGAACCCAAAAGATTCTGCTCAACAAGAGCATTAAATACAAGCCGACCAATTCGACCAAATCCGTTAATTGCAACTTTTACAGCCATTAGGATACTCCTGATCATAAAATTTTAATAAAGTCATAGTAATATTTAACCGTAAAGTTGTCAATGAAATTCTTTATGAAATAAGATTCACTTTTTATTAAAACAATTTATTAATTAATAACTTTGAGTAATTTATGCGTTAATCGCTGCTGTTGTATGAGAATACAAAGGCAACGATTCCCGTCATAAATTACTCAAAGTTATTATACTGTTAATTATAGTTTTAAATAAAGTGAACTTATTGTTGCAGAGCTCCGGCGGAAGAAGAATTTATGCGTTAATCGCTGCTGTTGTATGAGA
>CAZSQU010000069.1:0-16392 GCA_964608985.1 uncultured Spirochaetales bacterium | reverse complement strand
ACTTTCACAAGTTATGTGACCGCCTAAGTTCTGGGTTATAATGTTGTAAACTATACTCAGTCCAAGCCCCGATCCGCCGGTGCCCCTTTTAGTTGTGAAGAAAGGATCAAAAACTCTATTTATGATTTCTTCCTTGATACCGTAACCGTTATCTTTATAGTTTATAATTAAATCATTATTTAGTCGGGATATCTCTATCATAATCTCACCTGTTCTTGCTTGGGGAGTATCAACGCAAAATCCATGGATAAGTGAATTAAAAACGAGGTTTGTGACTATCTGATAAAAGAACCCCGGATAACTATCTATCTCTATATCATCTTGCTGGTTAAATTCAATAATAATATTCCGGTTTTTTACTTTGTGATTAATGCTTAGAAGGATCTCTTTGATATATGAACTTAGATTAAAAACCCGCTTCTCTTCGGTTGACTGATCAACAGCGACCTTCTTGAAGCTTTTAATTAATTCTGATGCTCTGAATAAGTTGTTTAGTATTATTGCAGTTGACTGCTCTGCTGTTTCAAAGTAGCCGTATAACTCGGACTTTGCAAGCTGATTATTATTGAGTTTTCCGATGGTTTTTTGAGTCTCACTTGATAAATGGCTTGCTGAGGTTACACCTATACCGATCGGGGTATTAATCTCATGAGCAACCCCTGCAACAAGGGAACCTAAGGATGCCATTTTCTCAGATCTGATCAGCTCTTCCCTTGTTTTGATAAGTTCAACGGTTTTTTGTTTGACCATCTCTTCAAGCCGGTTAGCATAGTCCTGAAGTTGAGTTCGTGATGCGGACAGGCCGGCGGTCATTGCGTTAAATGCGTAGGTTAAGAATCCGATCTCATCCTCATATCTGACCTCTATTTCCGTGTTGTAGTTAGAGTTATTGACCTTTGTTATCCCGTTGATGAGATTTTGAAGCGGTTCGATCAATGAATTGAGAAAGAAAAATTTGAACCCGATAATTACGATCCCCGATACTGCAAAAACGATTAATATCAGGTATTTAAAAGTATCGTGAACCTCCTTTCTGTAGCTCAAGTAATTAAAGCCTGCCCTATAAACAACTCCGTTTCTGTAAACAGTATAGGTTATTATAGGCACTTCATTTTCATTAAAAATATACTCCTTAAAAAAACTGTTTCCGTTGTACGAAGAGCGATCGTTAATCTCAAAGAACTCCCGTTCTATCTGATTATTGCCGTGTATCATTGCTTCAATCTTTAGGATTGATTGATTATCGTAGTTTTTTTCAAGAGTTTTATAAACCACAAACCCTGTTGACGCAAATGTTGAGAGTATCAACGCAAATGATACCGATATTATCTTAAAAAGAAGCGTTGCCCGGTCGCTTGTGTGGTTTATGTATGTGATAGTAAGAATAAAAATCCCAATTATTGTAGAAAGACAAAAATAGCTGATATAAATCTCTCTTGAAAACATTTCAAGTCTTGATAGAATATTGACAACAGAAGAAATAAAACCCATAATAAAAAAAGCAATGTTTATCCATATAAGTGCAGTTCTGTCTTTGCCTTTTCTTTTAACAATTAAAAAAAAGCCGAACGCTGTAAAGATAGTCACATAAAACAGTAAAAAATACCCGATATATGTACTGATTTCATTGAGGTTAAAGTCCCAATGATTGCCTCCGAAATAATAGATAAAATCTGATTTTATTGCAAATATAAAAAATACAAGTGTGATAAATGTATTCAAAGAAATTTGTGTTATTCCGATTACTTTTGCCGTTTTTTGATATAATGGTTTTGGGAAAGCAAGCATAAGCTGTAATATAAATGTGCAGGTCATAAGTGAACCTAATATGGTAAATATCCTATGATAGGCAGTAAATTTGTTATAAAACGAACAACAGATAAAATATGCAAAATAAGCAATAACCATAGATATGTATAAATATACCATAATCTTGGCGGATTTATTATTGCTTTTCAAGTTTAAAATTGAAATTAAAATATAAAGGGTTATAAGCGAACTTATGAGGTAACTCAAAGAATGAAAATTAAAATATATATGATCCATGTTTACTCCATACAATCGAAATATATTGTATCAAATTCTAACTTTGAATGCAAATAATATAATTGAAAATTAAATTTTTTGCTTGAATAGTAAAAATAATAAATGTATAATCTGGTAATCATAAAAAGGAAGATTTAGTGAAAGTAAAACGCTCAATTTCGTTTAAAATTGCATTATTGATAATCTTATCACTTTTAGTGTTTTCTGTGGTTTCTATAATAATAAATATTATCAGAGAAAGCCGCAAACTAAATAATACGGTTCAAGACAACTCAATAGAGATAGGCAACAGACTTATTAACAACCTCGAAACTCCGGTTTGGAACTGCGATACTAAACAGATAGAGAAAATGATTATGCTTGAAATGGTTGATGTAAATGTGTATGCGATTCTGCTCGAAGATGAGGAAAAACTTATAAATGTCAGTAAAATAAAAGATGCCGATAACAGTATCAGGGACTTAATTGACTCCGATAGATCGCAAAAACTTATTGCAAAACCGTTTTATACAACCGGTGTTCTTGATATCAACTACAATTTGAGCGGCAAACCCGGAGAAGTAATAAAAATTGGAGAACTGCAGGTTTATTTTACTAATAATGCTTATATTCAGTCAGTAGAAAACATAATATTTCGAATTGCTTTTGAAATAATTACATTAACCGTTGTTTTGACGGCGGTGCTTTTGTTTTTTATGAAGCGGCTGATAATTAAACCTATAGAGATTATTAATAAAGCGTGTGATCAATACACCAGAAGAAATTTCGATGTAAAAATTGATGTAAATTCTAATGACGAAATCGGTAATCTTGCTAATAATATCGGAAGTCTTGCAATGGCTGTCGATCTTTATAACAGACAGATGGAAGACCTCGTTACGCTCAGAACAGAGCAGTTAAATGATGTAAATAAAGAACTTGAAAATAAAAGCTGTGTGATCGAAAAGAATAACGAAGAACTCATGGATACACTTCAAAAACTTAAAGAGGCGCAAGAAAACCTCATTGTTTCTGAAAAAATGGCTGCATTAGGGGGATTGGTGGCCGGCATTGCTCATGAGATTAATACCCCTGTCGGTATAGGCATAACCGCCTCATCATATTTACAAAAGAAAACTGAAGAATTTTCTGAAATATACAAAGAATCCTTGATGAAAAAATCAGACCTTGAGAAATTCATAGAAACTGCAAATGAATCGTTACCTTTGATAACACAAAATCTTGTCAGAGCAGGTGAGTTGATAAACAGTTTTAAAAGGGTTGCTGTTGATCAATCAACTGAAGAGAAGCGGATTTTCAAGTTAAATGAGTATCTCCATGAAATACTGCTTAGTTTAAAACCAAAATTAAAACAGAAAGCAATAGAAGTAAAAGTTATTTGCGATGAGAATATTCAGATTAACAGTTATCCGGGGTTTTTTTCACAAATATTAAGTAATTTTATTATTAACTCATTGATTCATGGTTTTGAGGATAAAGATAAGGGTAAGATAGTTATTGAAACAATTTTACAAAAGCATCATCTTAGAATTGAATATACCGATGATGGAAAGGGTATCTCAGAGGAACATATTTCTAAGATATTTGATCCGTTTTATACAACAAATCGGGGCGGGGGGAGTACCGGACTTGGGCTAAATATTGTTTATAATATTGTAAAAAGTAAATTAAACGGTAATATAAGTTGTAGAAGTCAGATCGGAAACGGTGTTACTTTTACGATTGTTATTCCTATTGAGCATGATTAGAGGAGGTTTTTGTGAGACTTAAAGTGTTTCTTTTAATTATTATACTATTTTTGACGGGATGTTCAAAAAAGTCAAATCAGAGTACAGATGTTACCGGTAATACAACAAACAACAACGAATCAATTACAGAACCCGTAACAAATGAAGACACAATTATATTATTTACAGAAAATACGCCTCCGTATAATTGGGGTACTGCGGATGGGGAGATAACCGGCTTCTCGGTTGAGCTCATTAGAGAAATATTAAGACGAAATAATGCCCCTGATACAATTCAGATTATGCCTTTTAGCAGAGGTTTTGAATTAACAAGGATGCGTAAAAACCATGCCATATTCTCACTATACCGCGAAAATAAGAGGATTGATTTGTTCAAATGGGTTGGTCCGCTTGTAGATGTTAAGGTTGTTTTTCTTGCGAAGAGGGGATCGGGGATACAGATCAACACACTTGGGGACGCCAAAAAGTATTTTATAGGTGTACAAAAAGACAGCGGTAATCATGATTTTCTTGTGACTAACGGGTTTACAAATCTTGATGTAACAGCAGAGTCGGGCGCAGGAACCAGCCGTTTAGAGAAGCTTTTGATCGGCAGATTTGACTTGTGGATGGCATCTGAGATCAGCGCAAGAGAGAAAGCAAGATTGATGGGAATCGATCCGAATCAATTAGAAACAGTATTCGTAATTAAAAATGAACCATTTTATATTGCGTTTAACCTGGAAACCGATGATACGATAATCGAAAAATGGCAAAAAACTCTCAATGAGATTAAACAGGAACCATTTTATAACGACTTACAAAACAGGTTTTTGAGGAATTAGGCGGTTTATTTGCAGATCATAAACCCTGTTTCAAGTAAGCAAACTTAGTTATGTGATCAGTAAAGAAGGAATCATGAAATTTATTAAAAAATTATTTGGTAAAAAAAGACAATTTAAAAATGGATCAATGGTTAGTATTGTAAAGTGGTTTGATAGAATTGTAGTGCAAAACTCAGCGCATACTATCAGCGGTTATAATATCGATTATAAACCGTTTACTCTATTGGAAATAAATGCCTCTGCTCAAATCTTAGGAACAATTCTTATTAATACATTAAATTCGAATGTGTATAAAATTAAAGACCCGGAATTTAAAACAAAGGAATATAATCAGGACAGATTTTCTGCGGCGGGTGTAAAATCAGAAAGAGAATATATGCAAAATGCAAGATTGATAACACTTCATTATTACGATGATATTTTACACTTAACTCCTACAATAAACGCATGTAGAACTTCGACACAGAGCGGAGGCGGTCGGTTTTTTTCTGCGATCAAAGAGAAAGAGATTAAGGTAGAAGGGATTATTGGTGCAGAAGAGTTGGGTACTAAAATTAACAATCTATTTGAAGAATGTATTGTTCAATAGTAATATTCTAATTTGATAATATGAAATGGGTGAATGTGGGTAAACAAGGTTTACAATGGATCAAATAGCAATAAAAGAATCATGGAAGAATTATCCGATTGACAATCCTAAAACAATAAAATTAAAACTGATTTTTAATGAAGAACAGTTTTTAAAAATTCAAAACGGGTTAATTCCGGTTGAAATGGAAGATAAGTGGTTTATTTATTATGAAGATGGTTGGTTGTATTTTCACCGTTCATGGACAGGGTTTGGTTTATATAAAGCACAATTGTTACAAAAAGACAACTTTTATGTTATTAGTGAATTCTATGCGGAACGAAATAAAGAAAAGTATATTAATGATGATGATAATCAAGATATTAATTCATTATTACTTCTGATTTGTACAGGATTGTTGTCTATTGATCCGGCAGAATTCTTACTTGGTGATAGTAAAAAAAATAATTTTTTCAGAGAATGGTCAGACTTTGGATAGTAAAAATATTGACAACAAGAATAGAATCAAAGGAACATTATTTGGCATAGCCATAGGGGATGCGCTTGGTGTACCGGTCGAATTTATTAGTAGGGCTGATTTAAAAAAAAGGCCTGTTAAAGAAATGATTGGGCATGGTACTCATAATCAATCAATAGGCACATGGTCTGACGATAGCTCTCTTGCATTTTGTTTAACTGAGGTAATTACTTCGGAATATGATATTAATAAAATTGCTCAAAATTTTATCAAATGGTACTATTATAGTTATTGGACAGCAAGAGGTGAGGTTTTTGATATAGGTAATAGCACTAAGATTGCAATCGAGAGGTTAGTCGCCGGTAAAAAACCGGAATTGGCAGGTCCTGTTGATGAAAATTCTAATGGTAACGGGTCATTGATGAGGATTATGCCGCTTTTATTCTGTTTATATGGTATGCCGGTTCGCAAAAGGTTTGACATGGTTAAAGATGTCTCTTCGATAACACATGGGCATATCAGATCTGTAATTGCTTGTTTTTACTTATTAGAGTTTGGATCATTAATTCTTGAGGGATTCAATAAGTTTGAAGCATATAATATCCTTAAGTCTAATTTTTCCTCAGTTCTATTATCATTTTATGTTAGTGATAAAGAGATTAGTAACTTAGAGCGACTGTTAAATAACAATATTTATGATATAAAAGAAAATCAGATAAAAAGTAGTGGTTATGTAATTGATACTCTTGAAGCGAGTATATGGAGCATATTAACAACAAATAATTTTAGAGATGCGGTACTAAAAGCTGTTAATCTTGGAAATGATGCTGATACTACCGGGGCAGTTACAGGAGGACTTGCCGGACTGATTTATGGTTTTAGAGATATTCCAATAGAATGGGTCCGATCTTTAGCAAAAAACAGTGAAATAAACGATCTGTCGGAAAGAATGTATCATCGTTTTAGCCCGCGTTATGCACGATAATCGTAGCGAAGCGAAGTAGATTGTTGATTAGCTTAGAGTTATGAAGATTTGAGACTCGCAGCATAGTAACACTATGTGAGAATCGAAAATCGAGTAACTCGTGGATAATCAGCAAGATACGAGATCCAGTAGAATTTTCGTGCATAATGGGTTAGTGAGATTAAGTAATTATATTGTTAGTGTGAAACAAGATTAAAAACGAAATTTAGGGAAAGTTAATGGGTGGTGTATTTGAATTATTAAAACAAATATTCGGTTTAAACAAAACTGAAACAAGAATAATATATACAATTAATGAGATTATTAAGAAATGCTTTGATAAGAGTTTAGCAAAAATTTCTTGCCATGTTGTATCTTGTAGTGTTAAACAGGTGACATTTGATGATTTCAAGTTATATATTTCGGATATTAATGAGGGGGTTGGTTTATCAACGGGTACTTTTAACGGCAAAATGATAATGGGGTGTTTTTATGGTGCCGCATTGATAGATGCTCTTTATCGCAACTATGTAGATAAAAATACTGAAATCTCCTATCAATATTTTTTAGGTATATCCTCAGATAAATTATCAAAGATTTTATCACATAGCGTTAAATCTGATAATAAAGTAAAGTATGATGAGATTTATAACTTTATCAAACCATTTGATCACAAAATTACAGAAGAACTTTATTGGTCATATTCAGATTTTGTTACCTATAAGATAGAGTTTGATAATAATATTTTCTACTTATTGATCAATCCCGGTCCCCATAGCAGATTGATTAAGAACCTAAAGAATTATCCGGATTTATCAGAGATATTTGTATCAATTATTAAGAGCGGTTTTATTAAGGATAATGAAGAGATCAAGTTTATTAACTATGATATACCGGCTGATAACTCATTTCCGGTTGGCCGTTTTTTTTTGCCGGATAAGCTTGATACTGATGAGTTCAAGATTAGAACTAAATTTCTTGCAACTATGTCAGGAATAAGTTATATGGATATAATTAATAATCTCGGTATATGGCTGTTATTAAAATTAAAAAACGGTTCACATATTCGTGATATTATCTATTATTTCGATGTTGAGTCTATCAAAAATTTTGAGGCAGAATATGGAGAATTTAAAAAGTTTATTCTGACTATAACTAATTATGTTGTCAGTTATAATAAAGAAAAGCTAAATATTGACGATCTCAATGCTGTTGTTAAATTGGGTGGAAATGTTGATCAAAGATTGTTGATGAGTTATGATAGCAGCTTTAAAACAAAGATGAAGATCAACGGCAAAAGTCTTAACTGTAGAGTATTATTTAAGAGCAGTTTTATCAATGAAATAGTTGAGCTTTTTATTCCTGCAAAGTATCTAAAGCATTTAGAATATTCACTTCTGAACATCATATCTCAAATAATCACTTTAAATGACTCATTGTTTGCTAAACATTTTTTTAGTGAGATAAATAAGATGTTGTCTGTCGATGATCTGATCAATAGTGTGTATGTGTCATCATTTCCATTTACTCAGTACATGGATCTTATTGATGATAAAGATCTCTCGCTTATCATACAAAATTATTTACTTGTTAACTTTAGTATTGGTGAGATAAAAAACTTGTTTCATTATACCGTAGAGGTGTCTGCCGGAGATAATGAGGCAACTTGCGTTTGTAATGAGGAAAGTACAGAGTATGATAGTTTCAGGTTTCGGCGTTGTCTTTCTGATGCGCGTGTGGAGGACTTTGATACCTGTGTTGTAACCGGCAATTTAGAAAGGCATTTAATCTTGAACAGTAATGTAATGAATGGTATATATGAAGCAGCTCAGTCAAAAAAACTTCTTATTTCAGGTAAAGCAAGGCATCTTCTTCGTAAGCTTTTCTACGAAATGAACGAAGTAAACTATATCAATAAAATAAATGAGATTACAAATTGCGGTTTTATACTAAGCAAACTTTTAAATTATAATGAGAGTGAGGTTAGCATAATTGTTAATAGATACAATATGGATGATCTTGCGTTGATAATAATAGCATATAAAGGAAAAGCAGATTATCTTAAGAACTATCTGTCAGATATAGGGCAAAAGGAACTTGAGTACAGAATTAAGAAGTTTAATCAAGAGATCAAGGGTGAGTCAATGGGAATGAAAGATCTATTTGAGGCATTGCTTAGGATCGATAATGAAACATGGTTGACCGGCAGAGATGCCACATAAAGAGATTGTGTTTTATATAAAAATCTTTCCGCTAATTATCAGCAATTTAAATCTGACCTAAATAAGCGATTGGTACAAACCTTTTAACTTCAACTATTAGTCCATTAACAAGTTCCATACATTTATTGATATCTCTATAACAAAACGGAGCCTCTGTCTTAATAGAATCATTGCTGATAGAGTCAGGTATATATATCCTCTGTCTTAATGATTGGTAATTATACTGATCAGCAAAATTTTTTGCTTCAGATCTCGACATTATTCTGCCCGTTCCATGGCTCATAGAATACAGAGTTTGATCAATTTGCTCTGTTGCTTCTACCATAACGACATCTCCATCCATATTAGAAGGGATTATCGTTTTCTCTCCTTTGTTAACTTTGACGGCACCTTTTCTTATTATAACCGAACCATCATTAAAGAGTTCAAAATCGTTATGGTTAACATCAAGCACTATTTCAATCTTTCCAAAATACTTGCTTAGCATATTAGAAATTTCCATTCGATTAGAAAGAGCCCAATTACAAACATCTTTAAAGACCTTGTCAAAAGTTTTGGGGGTGTCAACCAGCCGTTCAACTGATTTTGACTCATCTCTTGATCCGGTATGAATAAGAAAGTATAGAAAATCATCATAATAAGATTGAAGTGCATCTAAAAAATGATTGCCTGACCCTAAATCACCTGTTTGACCTTTGTTCTTCTTTAAATCAAAATAAAGACTATCCCAATACTTCTTATTAAACTGATTTACTGTTAACTGCGTCTTTGCTAAGAGCATTCCACAACCACAGTCGGATATAGCAAATTTCCTCCAATCATGTTGAGTGGTTTTGACAACAGTACCTGTTGGTAATGGCGAATTGCCGGGACAGGCATCCGGTAAAAAAATTACTTCATCAGCTTTTAAATCATGTGGTAACCAGCTATATAAAATATTTTCATATTCTGCTGAGAAGTTTCTAATTATCATTATCAAAGCTCCGTTGTTTATAATAAATAAATATTTGAGTTTGTCAACATTCTTTACTAGTTAATTCAAATTGTGCTTTTTAAAAAAACAACTTTACATTGAAGTTATAATAATATATATTAAGGTATAATTTTTTAAAATTTTGGAATAAATTTGATTGTTTTGTAGATCTATAGGAATTGATGGTCTTAGTAGTTAATAAATGTTAAAAGAACTTAAAGCGAATTATGATATATTTTAGTTATTTGATACTGCTTCTCATAACACAATAGCGGATGAAACGGTATATTCATCTGATGTTACTGATTGCGAACCGGATCTTATGCCATTTAGCAATGATCTATTGTCTTTTATAAATATTTTTGAACAAATAAAGAAGCCTTGAACGAGTGGAAGATTGGATTTTTTTAATAAAGGTGCCCTAAATATAATTGAAGGTGGTATTATGATTAAATTAAGATTTATGGTTACAGCGTTTTTTTTCATTACTTTTGCCGGTACAGTGTTTAGTGATGAGAATATGATCTTGATACAAGGAGGCACCTTCCGTAATACAAATTCAAATTACTACAATACGGGTACTACCGTTTCAGATTTCTGGATCGGAAAGTATGAGGTGACACAGGCAGAGTGGGAAGCAGTTATGGGTAATAATCCGAGCAGTTTCAGAGGAAATAACTATCCTGTTATGTTTTTAAATTGGTATGATTGTATTGAGTATTGTAATAGAAGATCGGAGTTGGAGGGGTTGACCCCTGTCTATAATATAGATAAAACACAACATGATACAAATAATACAAACATTTTAGATTATATTAACTGGACAGTAACGGCTAACTGGTCGGCTAACGGGTATAGACTACCTACCGAGGCGGAGTGGGAGTATGCGGCAAGTGGTGGGCAGCTGTCTCAAAACTATATGTATTCAGGAAGTGATAATGCTGCCGATGTTGCATGGAATACAGAAAACTTAAATAATGATATGTTTCATCAAGTGGGGTCAAAAAAACCTAATGAACTGGGACTCTATGATATGACCGGGAATGTTGCTGAATGGTGCTGGGATTGGTATGGAATATCCGGAGAATCTGGAGAGATTTCGGTAGATATTGGTATGAACCCAAAAGGAAATAGTTGCGGTGCTTATCGAGTTGTTCGTGATTTATCAGAAATCAGTTTACCGAGTTTTGATAATGAGGAAGATGGGGATTCTTATACTGACCATATGATTTACCAAGGTTTTGCAGCCCAAAGAGATGTCGGAGCTAATGATAGTTGGTTAAACTTGGGATTTCGCGTTGTTCGTTCTGTCGAAAACAGGCGTTTGTTTGGAAGTGTTGAGGTAAGTGTTCAGAGTGCAGGTAAATTATACATAGACGGTACATTTGCAGGTGATTTGAGGCAGGGAAGCACAACAGTGTTGAGAAATATTGTTCCTGTCGGCACACCGAGACTTGAGATCCGATATGAGGGTGGTACTAATCGTGAAGAAAAGCATGTGAGTGTTGTCGAAGGTGCAATGGTTAGAGTAAACTTTGAGTTTATGAATTTTGAAACACGGCAGAGCGGTAGCATGGTTTTTGTTGAAGGTGGTGCTTTCCGTAATACACATTCTAACTATTTTAATAATGGTACAATCTTATCTGACTTTTGGATAAGTAAGTTTGAGGTAACACAAGAAGATTGGCAGCAAGTAATGGGCGATCGGAGAATGATTCACCGCGGGCCGAACCTTCCTGTTACTGTAAGTTGGTATGATTGCATTGAGTACTGTAACAGAAGATCAGAATTGGAGGGGGTGACCCCTGTCTATAATATAGATAAAACCCGACAAGACCCGAACAATTCAAACAGAAACGATAGAGTAAAATGGATAGTAACAGTTAACCGGTTTGCAAACGGTTACAGGTTGCCGACTGAAGCAGAATGGGAATATGCTGCAAGCGGAGGTCAGCTTTCACGAAGCTATTTATTTTCCGGAAGTAACACACTTAATTATGTTGCATGGTGTTCCGGTACAGGTGGTGGTCCACGCCCCGTTGGAACAAGACAAGGAAACGAGCTGGGACTTTATGATATGACCGGTAATGTTGCTGAATGGTGCTGGGACTGGTTGAGCGGTAATGTAGGAACCGGCCAAAATCCAAAAGGAACAGATACTGGAGGTTACCGAGTTGTGCGTGGTAAAGCTTTTAGCGGATTTTACAATGATTATTTGTTAATAAAGAGAGATGGGTGTCCTCCAAATGTAGATCTCTTAATTACCGGTTTTAGGGTTGTCAGGTCGAATTTGCAATGAGTTTACAGGAAAACATCATTATTGTATTTATGAATAAAGATCAAATCGGTAAATATTACAAATTTATTATTTAAGGAGTATTAGGATGAGCAAATATAAAATCTCGTGTATTATAGTTTTACTATTTGTTTGTAATTTAATGATTTTTGCAGATGACAACATGGTTTTTGTTCAAGGTGGGACATTTCGTAATACTAACTCAAACTATTACAACAAAGGTGTTACGGTGTCAGACTATTGGATCGGCAAGTATGAGGTAACCCAAGCGGAGTGGGAAGCTGTTATGGGTAATAACCCGAGTTGGTTCAGAGGTGCCAACCTACCTGTCGAGAAGGTAAGCTGGTATGACTGCATTGAGTACTGCAACCGCCGATCACAACGGGAGGGTTTAACCACTGTCTATACGATAGACAAAACCCGACAAGACCCGAATAACACAAATAGATACGAAAATATCAAATGGATAGTTACTGTTAACTGGTCAGCAAACGGTTATCGGTTACCTACTGAGGCTGAGTGGGAGTATGCAGCAAGCGGAGGTCAGTTATCACAAAATTATTCCTTTTCGGGAAGTGATAATCCAGAGGATGTTGCATGGTTTAGAGATATATATAATAATTATACAACACATCCTGTCGGTACAAAACAGCCTAATGAACTTGGGCTATATGACATGTCTGGTAATGTAAATGAGTGGTGTTGGGACTGGGAAGGCAGAGATGTTGGCTCAGGAGAAAACCCAAAGGGGGCAGAAAGCGGTATGTCTCGTGTCTGCAATGGTGGTGCTTGGTTTCAAAATTATCGTAGAATAGAAGCCCGCGGAAGTCTATGTCCGGCAGTGAGGACTGTTGAAGTGGGTTTTAGAATAGTGCGCTCCAATTGAACTATTCTAAATTATTACAATCAAGGAGTATTAGTATGAAGAAGGGGATTTTTTTTGTTTTATTGATTAAGACTTTTTTGTTGTTTAACTCATTGTTATTTTGTCAAAATGAGGATCAGAGTGACCGGTTTTTTAATACGACACAAACGCTTATATCTAAATGGGCATCCCCCATAGCAGATTTTGTAAATTCTATCTTATACAGCAACGATGGTTCAGTACTAATATGCGGCAATAGAGATGGGACAATAAGAATGCGCGATGTAAATACTGGAAATATACTTAAGACATTAACCGGACATGATTATATGATATCATCTATAGCGATAAATCAAGACGGTTCAAAAATTGTAAGTTCTGCGTGGGATGCAACAGTCAGAATATGGAGTGTTGAAACCGGTCAGGAATTAATGTTAATAAGAGGACATAATTGTTTAATTACTTCGGTTGCTTTTTCTCCTGACGGTAGAACGATTGCCGGTGGATCTGCTGAAAATACAATCAAACTCTGGAGTGTAGAGACCGGTCAGGAGTTAATGACATTGACAGGGCATATGGATGAGGTTACTTCGGTAGCGTTTTCGTCTGATGGAAAAACTTTAGCAAGCGGATCTAAAGATAATACTGTTAAATTATGGAGCCTTGATACTGGAATTGAGTTAATGACATTGGTTGGTCATACATGGCATATTACATCGCTTAGCTTTTCACCTGATAATGGCATATTGGTAAGCGGATCACTAGATCGAAGAATAAAACTTTGGAGTGTAACGACGGGGCAGGAGATAATGACATTAAACGGCCATTCAGATGGTGTAAGTTCGGTCGTCTTTTCTTTTGACGGGAGAACTATTGCCAGCGGGTCATGGGACAATACTATAAAGCTCTGGAGTGTAGAGACGGGGCAGGAGATAGTGACATTGACCGGCCATATGATGACGGTTGTTTCTGTTGCCTTTTCCCATGACGGAAGAACATTGGCAAGCGGTTCATTTGATAAAAATATTAAGATATGGGACATAGAAACACATGAAGAGTTAAAATCATTTACAGGGCATGCCGAATCAGTAGGTTGTGTTCGTTTTAGTCGTGATGGAGCTTTTGTTGCAAGTGGTGCTGCAGATAGATCGATTATTTTATGGGATGCTAGTTCCGGAAGACTTATTAATACTTTAGTAGAGTATAATTATGATTTGATTTATTCTTTAGATTTCAGTCCTGATGGAACAAGGATTGTAAGTGATGCAGGTAGAAATATAAAATTCTGGGATACTGCAACCGGGCAGGAAATTAGTAGAATCAGCGATTTTATACTTCCTATCATTTCTGTTGCCTTTAATTTTGACGGAACAAAAGTCGTTAGCGGCTCATTGAACAACACAGTACAAATATGGGATGTGATTTCGGGTAGGGAGTTGTTGACACTGTCGGGACACAATCATTCTGTTGATTCAGTTGTATTTTCGCCTGACGGTAGAACTATTGCCAGCGGATCAGCGGATAACACAATCAAGATTTGGAGTGCAGAGACCGGTGAGGAGTTAATGACATTAACCGGTCATACTGATAGAGTTACTTCGGTGGCCTTTTCACCCGATGGCAGAACAATTGCAAGCGCGTCTTGGGATAACACAATTAAACTTTGGAATGCAGAGACCGGTAGGGAGATAAAAACACTTTTGGGTCATGCCAATCGGGTTTTTTCTGTGTCATTTCATCCTGACGGTAGAACTATTGCCAGCGGGTCAGCGGATAGCACAATCAAAATCTGGAGCGTAGCGACCGGACAAAATTTAATGACTATCAATGGTCATACTAATTCTGTTTTTTCAGTTGCCTTTTCGCCTGACGGCAGAAAGATTGCAAGCGGATCTGCAGATAGAACAATTAGGGTTTGGAGTGTTGCGACCGATCAGGATTAAGCAAGAATTAGAGGGCATTACATTGCTTATTTATCGAAAGTGGGGCATCATTCGGGTTTATTAAACTTTTCATTTTTATAGAACCCCCAATCTCTTTAAGTTTTTTTTTAAGAAATCAATCTCAAGTTGTTGTTGCCCGACCTTTTTGAACAGTTCGTCCTTCGTCTCTTCTAAATCAGACACCTCTTCAGATTTCTTGTTTGAAAATACTTTCGATCCATTTTCTAAAAATTGCTTCTTCCAGTTCGTAATCTGGTTTGGATGAACTTCAAACTCTGAGGCAATTTCACTTATCTGCCTTACGCCCTTAATTGCTTCTAATACAATTTTGAACTCCAACTCATCACTAAAAACTCTTCTTTTGTTACTCATTGTGACCCTCCATCAACATTATACAACCAAATTAGCATGGTTGTATAGTTTTATGGGGCCATTATATATAGTGTGTCAATAGGTTTCATAAAATATTTATTTCTGCTATTGTTTCAAAGTCTTTTTTATTAACTGTTATGATATTTTTAACTCCATTCGATAACATTATTGATACTATTTCAATATCAAATATCCGGTTCCCTTTTGGTTTATATTTAGAAATAAGATCATAAAATATTTTATTACTGTTATGATCCGGATATATAACATTAAAGTTATTTATTGTTTTAAGATAGTTTAAAATAATACCATAATCAATATTTTGTTTTGTCAATACTGCTATAAACTCACTTATATTTTTTGAAGTGATAAAAATATTATCAAAGTTATCTGATATAATATCTTTTGAATAGTTATAATATTCATTATTTTTATCAAGTGAATAAAGTAAAATATTAGTGTCTATTAAAACCGCCTGATCATTTATCATCATAAATAAAATCCCTTATATTTTTTACACCGGATAAATTAACATTGTCAATCGGTTTCCATTCTTTTAAAAATGTTTCCTTTTTGTTGCATTCTTTATCATAATAATCATTTACCAGGTAAACTAAAAGATTATTCATTGACCTTTTTAATGATTTACTCAATGTTTCAATTTTGCTTTTTGTGTCATCATCTAAATATAAACTCATTCTTTGCATATTACACCGCCTTTAATAGATTTAATTCATTCATACTTAATTCATTATGATAATATATTTTACTTGTAATTGATATGTTACCTTTACCGATTATTTTTATTATGTATAGATCATTATTTACCTGCTCTATATCTGATAATTTAATATTTAACGCCTCTGATATTCTCATTCCTGTATAATAAAGCATACTAATTAAACAATGATTTCTTAACCCATTATGCATGATAATCGTAGCGAAGCGAAGTAGATTGTTGATTAGCTTAGAGTTAAGAAGATTTGAGACTCGCAGCATAGTAACACTATGTGAGAATCGAAAATCGAGTAACTCGTAGATAATCAGCAAGATACGAGCTGCAGTAGAATTTTCGTGCATAATGGGTTAAAGA
>CAZSQU010000068.1:0-16627 GCA_964608985.1 uncultured Spirochaetales bacterium | reverse complement strand
CGCTCGTTTCTTTTATCCTTTATTAAAACTATCAACTTAATAAAATTACCAAAAATTAAATTTCGCTTATGAACTAAATAAAAATGTAAAAATGCCTGCGGCATTTTCTTTGTTATTGTTTTTTTGAAGAAATTTGACTAAGTATTATTCCGGTTTACCCAAAATTTAAAATTACAGCCAAAAAAAACCCGCATTAAAGCGGGTTTTTATGAAATAATCTTTTATATTAACTGAAGTTAAATATAACGGCACCAATTACTATAATTGATCCTAAAGCAAAGTAGATAAGCTGAAGTTTCCATTGGAACTTAGCCCAAGTTGTCCACTCCATTCTTGCTGCTGCAAGGGAACCCATAAGCGCACCTGAAGTAGGAACGATCATATTAGTAAATCCGTCGCCAAGTTGGAATGAAAGACAAGCTACTTGTCTTGGTATCTGTATAGTATCTGCAATTACAGAAAGCACAGGTATTATAAGACCGGCTTTAGCTGATCCGGAAGTTATAAAAAAGTTAAATACTGCAGTAAAAAGATACATTAGCCAAGCACCCATAACTCTCGGGAAAATCTGAAGTACAGAGCTTACCCCGTTAATCATCGTATTGAAAACCGTCATATCGTATGATTTATCTCCGCCGAGTACAAGTATAACACCTTTAGCGAGACCTACTATTATAGCAGCACTAATTATATCTCTTACACCGTCTTTGAATGATGAAGCAATGTCGTTAACTTTCATGCCGTTCATTTTAAATATTACGCCGATTATACCTGCAACAAGACCTATAGTAAAGAATACAGTTGCGATTTCTGCAATGTAGTATCCGTTACCTGCACCGTAACCGGTAACACCAAGAACGATCCATACTATACCGCCTACAAGCGATAGAAGGACAAGTGCGTGTGATAAACCGAATTTAACATGGATGTTTTCGCTGTGTTTAAGGTCTTCTCTAAAATATGCGTCACTTGCATAGCTTAAAGATTTAAGCGGGTCTTTTTGAATCTTAAGTGCGTATAAAGTAACCCAAAAAATTGAGAATAGAAGGAAAAATACATACATTCCAACTCTAACCTGCCAGCCCGACATAATCGGAATACCGGCAACCCCTTGTGCAACAAGAAGTGAGAAAGGATTTTGCCATGAAGTAGCAAAACCTACTTGAGTAGCACCGTAAGTGATCATGACTCCAACTATACCGTCATAACCGAGTGCTATAACAAGCGGAACTACAATCATTGCAAAAGCGATCGCCTCTTCACCCATGCCGAAGACCGCACCGCCCATAGAAAAAACGAAGAAAAGAATAGGAATTACAAGTATTTTTAAGCCTTGAATTTTTTTGATTACTGCAAGAATTCCTGTTTCTATAGCTCCGGTTTTAATAATAATACCGAACGCGCCCCCGATGATAATGATAAATATAACTATACTAACCATGTCTTTGAGTCCGTCAAACGGGAATTTTAAGAAACCGCTACTGCTGTATTCATTAATATCATAATGAAAGAGAGCAAGCGGTTTTAGAATTTTCTTACCATTTGTATCGTCTGCATAGTAATCAGATACACTTGTAATCTCAACATTATCATTAGATTTTAGAAAATCTTCAAATTTTATAAGTTGAGAGTTATTAAGTCCATTTACTAAAAAAAAGTACTTTTCATCACTGTTTTCGACACTAGTATTAAACAAAATTTTATCAACTGCCCGTTCAACTGAATTTAATTCAAGAATATCATTTAATCCTGCGGCAACTCTGTTTTTAAAGATTTCAATATCGGTAGATTGGTCTGTCTTGTAGGAAAATTCAATACTCTTTGAAAATCTGTTTGAAAATGTATCGGCATCAGCAGATATTTTTACTTCTTTACCATTGTTGTCTTTAACAAGTGATCTTATCGTACCTGCATCTGAAGGTGAAATATTTTTTATAACAAATGAGTTTTCTAAAGCTTGTACTTTTTGAATTCTTACTCTCGCCTCTTCAATAGTTGCTATGTTTAAAACAGGCATAATACCCGCTGCAATAGCATCGATGTTAAGAGCATCAGAAGAAGGTGATTGAGTTGTTTCCGGAAGTGTTCCCTGGAAAACAACCTGTTGTGCGGTGTACTGACCGACTGGGACAATAAAAGTTGACAGCCATGCAACTACGATAATACCGAATATAATTACATAAGTGTCAGGCATCGTAAAAGAAAACTTTTTTTTGGATTCCGACATAGTACCTCCTGTTAATATAAAAAAAAACCAAAGTTCATGTATAAGGTAATAAATTTTACAAGAACCCTTAATGATAATCAAAAATAATTATCTTATGGTATCATACAATAATTATTTTTTATTGCAAGTTTTTTTTAATAAATTTTTAAAATTTTTTATTTTAAAATAACTTGACAGATATTTTGATAATTGTAGAAGTATCATTAATAGTATAAACAAGGGAAGTCGGAGACGGGGACAGGCACGGGGACAGGGACGGGGACAGGGAACCGGAAGATTCAATAATTATTTTAAAAATCAAATCCAAAATTTAAAATTGCACACCAATAAAATAAAAAACCTAAATTAGTATTGATAAAAATCTTCAATTTTTGTATAACAAATGAAGGGGTAAAAATATGATTAAACAGATAAATGGTCAGTATAACCTTAAAGATAAGAAGATAGCGATTGTAGTTTCGAGGTTCAATTCTTTTTTGACAGAGAGACTGCTTGAGGGGGCAATTGACGGCTTAACAAGGCACGGGATAGGAGAAAAAAATATTACTGTGGTAAGAATCCCCGGTGCTTTTGAGATACCGCTTGTTTGTAAAAAGATTGCCTTAAATAAAAAACCCGATGCAGTTATTGCACTTGGCGCAGTTATAAGAGGGGAAACACCCCATTTTGACTTTGTAGCATCAGAGGTGTCAAAGGGGCTTGCAAATATCAGTCTTGATACCGGCGTACCGGCAATATTCGGGGTTCTGACGACCGATACCATTGAACAGGCAGAGGTAAGAGTCGGAGCAAAAGGGAGCAACAAGGGGTTTGAGGCGGCTATGACAGCAATAGAACTTATTGATGTTCTCGAAAAGATAGACACCGAGTATTAAAAACGGAATTCAAATGGATAAGAAAAAACGATATCTTTCTAAATTCAAAAATAAAAAAGTATTAATTCACGGGCTGGGTACAAACGGAGGCGGTGTAGGTACGGCGCTGTTTTTTCTTAAAAACGGAATTCCCGTAACAATAACCGACCTCAAAAATGAAACGGATCTTGCATCATCGATTGAGATACTCGCCCCTCATTCTGATATGATAAGATATGTTTTAGGTGAACACAGGGAAACCGATTTTGCTGAAGCTGATTTTGTTGTTAAGGGGCCGGGCGTACCGCCGGATAACAAATATATAAAGACAGCTATCAGTAATAAAGCGGAAATCTTAAGTGATATAGGCATATTTCTTAATATGACCGATTGTAGAATTGTTGCAGTTACCGGGAGCAAAGGGAAGTCAACTGTTGTTTCGGCTTTGTATGCGATATGCAAATCTTATACGGCAAATACTTTTCTCGGCGGAAATATAACAATTTCTCCTTTAACATTCTACGATAAGGTGAATAAGGACTCGATTGTCGTGCTTGAGCTGTCAAGCTGGCAGTTGCGGGATATAAAAGGTTTGAAATTCAGATTTGAAGGGGCTGTGATTACCAACCTTCTGAACGATCATCAGAACTATTACAAAGGGCTTGACGATTATCTTGATGATAAAAAGATAATTGCCGACGGACTTGAAAAGAATGGATTTTTACTACTTCCTTCCGATGATCCCTATCTGAATATTAATAGGATTAAAACAGAAGCACAAGTCTATTATTTCAATGAATACGAAATTGTCTCACAAAATGGAAAAATGCCGGATTTCTATAATAACAAGAATGGTTTGTCATTATACTTTAACAATGGAAATAAAAAAGAAATATTCAACTGTAAAAATCTAAAAATAGCGGGTAATCACGCAAAGAAAGCGGCACTGATATCTTCGGCAGCTGCGACACTTTGCGGTATAGACACTGATTCTATTGAGAAAGGGTTAAGCGGTTTTGAGGGGGTACCTTTCCGTCTCGAAACGGTTAAGATATGTAAAGGTATAAGATTCATAAATGATACAACTGCAACGATACCGGAAGCTGCGGCAAATGCGCTGACATCTTTTGATACACCGGTAATATGGATTGGGGGCGGTAATGATAAAAGGCTGAATTTTGAACCGCTTAAGGATGTTGCCGATAGACCGAAAGCCGTATTGCTTCTGACCGGGGACGGGACATCAAGGATGATTGATGTGTTGGGTAGGAAACCGGATATGATATCAGATTCATTGGAACTGCTTATTAAGAAAGCCATTGAGATTGCCGTTGAGGGAGACATTATTATGCTTTCTCCGGGTTGTACGAGTTTCGGGTTGTTTCAGAATGAATTTGACCGCGGGAGGAAATTCAACGCGATTGTTGAACGATTGACCTCGGGTAATACACGGTAATAGTGTACTTTTGATTTTACTTGATTTATTGGGATTAAATTATTATATTATTAAACACTACTCAAGTAGTAGTGTTTATGGAGGATTATATGAGCGGAGCAGGTTGGAACTATTCTGATAAAGTAAAAATGCATTTCATGAAACCGTTAAATGTACTCGATGTTTCTGAGGATGAATATAAAGCTGACGGAGTGGGATTTGTCGGGTCTCCGGCATGCGGTGACATGATGAAGATTTTTATTAAGGTAAAAGACAACAGAATTTATGATTTAAAATGGCAGACATTCGGGTGTGCCAGTGCAATCGGTTCAACTTCTATGATGAGTGAGATGGTAACACGAAACGGCGGAATGACACTTGAGGAAGCCATGAGTATCACCCCCGATGATATTATTAAGGAATTGGGCGGATTACCGTCAAACAAGATCCATTGTTCTGTACTCGGTGATAAAGCGTTAAGAGATGCGGTTAAGGATTATTATAAACGATCGGGTAGAGATGAAATGATTAAGGCAGAGAGCGAATCAGAGATTGTTTGCCATTGTTTAAATGTTACCATAGAAGACATAAAGATGGAGGTGCTTGAAGGTGTTAAGGATTTTGGAGTACTCCAGGAGAGAACAAAGGTTGGTACCGGGTGCGGTAAGTGTGTGACAAAAGTAAAAGAGATAATGAATAATTTTGTGGATAAATATTACAAAGACGAAATATATTGCGGAGATAAATAATGATATACTTTGATAATAATGCAACTACACCGTTACATCCGGAGGTAAAGCGGGTTATCAGGGAGTCGCTTGATATGTTCGGTAATCCGAGCTCAGCCCACGAATCGGGAAGGGAGATGAGATATCGTATAGAGCAGGCGAGAGAGGTAACAGCAGAATTTCTTAATTGTTATCCCGATGAGCTTATTTTTACTGCAAGCGGATCAGAGGCAAATAACACAGTCCTAAAAAGTGTTATTACCTGTTGCGGGTGCAACTGCAGTGCCGCCCCGGTTCATGTTATAACATCTTCTATTGAACATCCATCGATACTTAATACACTTAAGTGCATGGGTGGGGGAAGTACAGAGGTAACATATCTACCGGTTGACCAATATGGTATGGTTGATCCCGATCAGGTAAGAAAATCAATTAAGAAAAACACAAAACTTATTTCAATAATGTATGCCAATAATGAGATAGGCACAATACAGCCGATAGAAAAAATCGCCGAGATAGCAAAAGAACATAATATCCTTTTTCATACTGATGCGGTTCAAGCAGTGGGTAAGCTCGAGATTGACTTAAAGAAACTTAATGTTGATTTTATGTCATTATCGGGGCATAAGATATACGCTCCTAAGGGGGTTGGGGTACTTTTTCAGCGGCGTGGAAATAAGGTCCTTTGTCCGTTAATAAGCGGCGGACATCAGGAGAACTCACTTAGAGCGGGAACAGAGAATACAATAGGAATACTTGCAATCGGCGAGGCATTCAGACAGCTTGCGAGAGAGAGTAAAGATGAGGTTAAACATCTGCGGATGTTAAGAGACAGGTTAGAGAAACTGTTATTTGATACAATACCGGGCATAAAACTAAACGGTCATCCGGAAGAAAGATTGCCGGGGACGCTCAATGTATCATTTAAAAATATTGAGGGGGAAAGTATCCTGTTAAGACTTGATATGTTTGGAATTGCCGTATCAACAGGTAGCGCCTGTTCGTCAGGGTCGCTTGATCCGAGTCATGTTATAATGGCATTAGGTGTGGAGCCGGAGATAGCACACAGCTCTGTAAGATTTTCGCTGGGCCGTGAAAATACAATTGAAGAGATTGATGAAGCTGCGGTGATAATAAGAGATACAGTTGAGGCATTAAGAAAAATAAGTCCGATTAAGGTGTAGTAATGGGTTATTACGGTGTATTAAGGCGTTTTTTTATAAAAACAGGTTTTTTATGCTCTATTCTGTCATTGCTTTTTATAACATTTGTTTCATGTAAGAGTATTAAGAATGACAGTTTTCTTGCCAATGATTTTTTTCTGCTTGGCAATCAATATATGGAGCTGAAGAAGTATCCCGAGGCGATTCAGTACTACCTTAAATCTCTTGATTATCTGTCAGACAACGATAAGGTTATTGTAAATCTAATTCTTGCATATCAAAAGAATAACGAGTTTAACAAGGCAGAGGATTACATAGTCAGAAATTATAACAGAAGTAGAATGAGTGATGAATATACCCGTATTTATTTGAAGCTTCTTGCAAACAATCATTTCTATGCGAACAGACTCCCTCTTGCCGAAAGAACATATCGAACCTATACGGAAACCTACACAAACGACCCGGAAGCGTTCTTTAATCTTGGTTTATGTCTCTATCTGCTTGACAGGAAGGATGAAGGGGTTGAGTTCTTTAACAAAGCATTGACAGTAGATCAGAATTTTATACCTGCATTGAAGAATATCGGCGATCATTATTTTATAGTAAAAGATATGACGAATGCATATATTTATTATACCCGTCTAAAAGCCGTTGACGGGAATAATCCGCTTGTCTATTACCGACTTGCGTTGATTACTTTTGCTCAAAAAGAATATGAAGAGTCACTTGATGCTATAAAAAAAGCGATTACTTTACTTGCGACAAATCCGGATTTCTATATTGCTGCGGCAAGGATAACAGCTGAAGGGTACGGAGACTCACAAGTTACCCTTGAATATCTGAGAAAGGCATTTACTAACGGTTATACCGATTTTGTTAAGCTGGGTACTTATGGAGAGTTTGATCTTTTGCGAGAGACAGCTGCATATACAACGCTGATTGAAGAGTTTAAGCCTGCTTCCGGTTCATAAAAAAGCTGTAAATCGCACTTTTAAGTTCATCAATTCCGGTTTTGTTTTTAGCAGAAATAAAAATTTTATCGTTTGTGTTGTCATTTATTGTTAGTATTGAATCATTTGTAACAATATCAATCTTATTAAATACATTTATAACCGGTATGTTGTTTGCGCCGATCTCTTTGAGGACTGAGTTGACCGAATTGATCTGTTTGTCAATTACCGGAGAGGACGCATCGATTACATGCAGCAGTAAAGATGAGCCTGCCACCTCACTTAATGTTGATTTGAATGAGGCAACAAGTCCGTGCGGCAGTCTGTCAATAAATCCGACTGTATCTGAAATAAGACAACTGAATTCATCATTAATATAAACCTTTCGGACATAAATGTCGAGTGTCGCAAAAAGCATATCTTTTGAAAATAAACCGGCATTACTTAAAGCATTGAGAAGAGTCGTTTTACCGGCATTAGTGTATCCGACAATTGATACAAGATCCATAGATGATCTTTTTTTTCTTTGAGTTTCAAGTTGTTTGTCAACAGTTTTAAGTTTATTTTTGATTTTTATTATCTGATCCTTGATCATCCGTTTGTCAAGCTCGATCTGTTTCTCACCTTCACCGCCTCGAAGTCCTATACCGCCTTCGACACGCGAGAAGTGTGACCATCTGTTTTTGAGGCGTGGCATCATATATTCTTGAAAAGCAAGTTCTACCTGCAGC
The DNA here is from genome assembly GCA_964608985.1 of uncultured Spirochaetales bacterium. Taxonomy (GTDB): domain Bacteria; phylum Spirochaetota; class GWE2-31-10; order GWE2-31-10; family CAYYKD01; genus CAYYKD01. The sequence goes on along the minus strand of CAZSQU010000068.1, from coordinate 8,539 downwards.
GACGCCTGCTTTGTTTGAGCGCGTCTTTGAAAAATGTTTAAAATAACCTCAGTACGCCCCATAATTAGCTTGCTGAAGTGTTTCTCAAGGTTTTTTTCTTGAATGCCGGATATCTCATTGTTAAATACTATTACTTCAATATCATTTGCATTGACAAAATCCTCTATCTCTTGAAGTTTGCCTTTGCCGACACAATAGGTAAGATCGGGATGGTCCCGCTTCTGAATAAATCTGCAGCAAACCTCAAGCCCGAGTGCTTCGCAGAGGAGTGCTGCTTCATCCATAGAGTATTCTATATCGAATTTTGTAAGATTCGGTTTATGAACAAATACAATTATTGTTTTGTTTCTGTTGTCGAGTTTTAGTTTGTCGTACATATATTGTTAATAATACAATGAATAATAAAAAAACGCAATTCAAATTAAGTAAAAAACAAATTAACAAAATCTAAAATCACACTTTATGTGATAAAAAAAATCTGATTGACATTTAGCGGATTTAGTTTAATATAGGATACAAATACTATTAAATAATACGGGTGTATAAATGGGGAATCTTAAAACCGAAACAACTAAACGGGTCTTTCATATAGATCAGGAGTGTTTTATCATTTTTGCAGAAGACCTGTCGAGTAAAAAAGAGCGGTTTTTGAGGATAGGCAACTCGCCGTTTCTTAAAGAATTTGGTCATGGTTTAACATTTATTACACTCATTAGCCCTTTGTATCCGGGTGATCCTTTTAAGGAGCTGGAGATATTCAGACCGGTTGTTGACAGAAAAGTAATCGGTTTGAGAAGTGTGATTAATAATTTTACTGATTTCCTTAAATCGGGCGGGGTTGATACGGCAAATATTATCAAGGTGATTGCCGAGGATCCGGAAAATGAAGGGCGGATCAAGGCAAAAAAGTCTGAAAAAGAGTTTCTCGATGAGCTTCAGCACGATCGGCGAAAAGTAAAGCATAGTTTTGCCGCTTTTTATAATGATGGGAACATAAGGGTATTTAACAAATCTGAAAATATATTTGATTTAAAAGAATATCTCGCCGGTATAATCGATGAAAAATCTGAAATATCAACAAAATCCGATTTCTTCAAAAGATTCTATGAGTCATCATATAAGAAAGACGGTTTTATTATTTCCGGTAAAACAATGTTTGTGTTTTCTGACGGGAGATTTGCTTGCATTACCGACACGGCTGATTGGGTAAGGGATGCTTTGAGAGTGGGTATTAAACCGGAAACAATCAAATTCCTTTATGTTGCAAACGGTGTCTACCCTGACTCACTATGGCTTAAAACCTTTATGAAAAAAGATAAAACCGGCGAAAAAATCAGACTCGTTTTGAGGGAAAAAGACCCGCTTTGGTTAAAACTCATATCAGAGGATATATTTGAGCCGCTATTTCCCGAAAAAGATACGATCGATATCGAATTAAACAATGTTAGACTTATGTTTCAAAACCGCCGGATATTTATAGTACATAATAACATAAAGTATTCACTTGACGGCGATGCGGGATTTATGGATGAAAACTCAGTTATCAGATGTGATTATATCGTTGAGGGTGTCAAGGAGCGGTTTGAAATTCGTGCCGATTATAACGGGAGTGATGCTGTAACTGTTATGAAGTACAATCCTGTTATATTTGAAAGCCCGATAGATGGCAACAGACTAATTATGGATTTTATAAAGACAATGCCGAAGAACGATAATTATAAAGTTGAAACACCAGATTCGGATGATGACACGCTTTTTAATAACTATAATCCCGATAAAATTAAAAATTACGGTACAAAATTGGTATATAAGAATCTGCTTAATTACGCATTATTAAAGAAGTCTGCGCAGAAAACTAATCCTGCTGTTTCATTAAGCGGGAGTGATTTAAATATAACCGGAGTAATTATTGAGCAGTATTTAGGGTATGACGGTTCAATGAAAGGTGTTGGTTTTAAAGAAAGGGTATCGTGTAACGATTTTATTGCTATTCCCGATGAACTAAACCCGTTTTTGATATTTCAAAAAGACCTGGATCACGAGTCGTTAAAGGCGAAAATAAGTGAATTGGAAGGGTTCATCAAAACAAATAAAATCGATGAGACCAACAAAGATATAAAAGCGGTAAAAGAAAAGTATAGGCAGATTAGCGAGGAATTAACCAGGTATTCAGAGGCTCGGGAAGATCTCAAGTCTTTTTTTGATGTTGTTATGACCATAGAGAAACAAAAAGAAGAACATCAAAAAACTATTGAATTATCAAAGGGACAAAAGTCGGAACGGAAGAATGATAATGAAAGTGCTGCAAAAAAAATTGTTGAAGATAAAACAACGGATGTAAAAAGTGCCGGGGAACGAACAGAGAGCAATTCTAAAACGACATCCGGAGGAGTGGCATTAAAAACAGAACCGGTTACTTACTCCGGTAAAATGCAAAGAGATGCAGGCGGTAGGCGATCCGGCGGTGCGATATTGGACTTGACCGGAATTAAAAGGTTTATTATTCCCGTAATAGCGGCGATTATAATAGTTCTACTTATAGTATGCGGTGTATTGTTGCTTCGTAATATCCGTATTAAAATACCTGTTTTAAATATTACAATAGGGCGGACCGGATCGGCTGATAATCAAACTGATGAGCAGCTGGAACAGATAAATTCACAGGAGCAGTTTGAAGAGTTTGTAGAGAACAGATATAATGATGAGCTTAATAAGCCGGCATTGAGGAGTTATCATTACAGGTTTTATATGACAGACCTCGATAAATTGAACATAACCAATATGATTGCCGAGATAAATGGTTTTCATAAAATCGTTTATCAGCATCAGAAAAGATATTATAGTGACAAAGATCCCGATAAGATTTTTCCGGGGGATACTATAAGGTTTTCTGATGGTACGGTTTATGAAGTGGTTTCCGGTGATACTCTTTGGGATATTTGTGAAAAATTTCTTATTAAAACCGTTGAAAAAAATGAAGAGGATATAAGACTTGTAATCGAAAAAACAAAGACCTCAGAGTATAATATGGAAACAGCGAGAGCAAGATTAACCGAGATAAGTACGATGACCTATTCAGAAATGGTAAGGGATTTTTTGTTTGTTTTATTAAGACAGAGTAATTTTGAACAATGGGAGCCGTATATTAATGCGGTACAGGTAGAGGACGGGAGTGTGGATCTTGTTGAATAGTAAGAAGTTTTTGATAACGGCGTTATTGTTTGGAACGGTTTGTGCGGTGTTTGGTTCGGAAACAGGGGAGCGGATAACCCGTCTGTTGATAGATAAAGGGATTAATCCATATTTAGTTGTTATGATTATCGCTGCATTACCTATCGTTGAGTTACGGGGAGCGATACCGATAGGAATTATTTTTCTTAAGCTCAGCTGGATACCGGTTATAGTTGTTTCAGTCTTAGGTAATATGATACCGGTGTTTTTTATACTCTATTTGTTTGAAGCTGTTGAACGGATGTTACGGAAAATAAGTTTTTTTAACGGTATTTTTGATTTTTTATTCAAATTGTCACTAAAAAAAAGCGGATCCATTGAAAAGTATAAGGAGCTTGGGTTAATGTTTTTTGTCGGTATCCCTCTGCCTGCAACAGGTGCTTGGACGGGATCATTGATCGCTTATCTCCTGAAACTAAAATATCATGTTTCAATAATCTATATTTTTTTTGGCGTTTTGAGTGCAGCCGCTATTGTTTCTGCGATAACTTATTTTGAAATTAAGGGATTGATTGTTGCGATTGCTTTATTTTGTCTTGTTGTCGGAATACTTGCGTTAAAAGAACGGCTATTTCCAAAGAAGTAAGAAACAGTGTGTCCTCTATTTTATTATCTTGCCGGCAATTTCGGGTCTATACTCAAAGTGCATTGTGTCAAGTTGAAACCATTTACCGCCCCATACAAAGCCGTGCTTTTCGAATGTCCTGACCACTTCTGACGGGATTACTGCCGTAAATTTGTCCCTTTTATTCCACCAGTCCGGGTAAAAGTAGCTCAACCATAGCCAGTAACCGCTTTTTTCCGGATCGCCGATAAAGTCAACAGCAATACCGTAGGTGTGAAGCGACCTTCCCGATGATGCTGCAACATTTCTGGGGCTGTATGTTGATACTATTTTTAAGCTTGCTATCCAATTCCTGACTGCCGGATTTGCCATTGCTATCCGCTCTATTTCATTAACCGCATCTCTAAGGGATGCTGATGCACCGTTATTTTTGTTAAAAGGCCTTCTTTTTCCGAATATATTTACCTGTTCCATGTTTGACTCAATTTCTATCATACTTGCCCCGTATTCAAAATCAAAAAAAACCATATCAACCGGATGAGGGAACATTGATGCAACATCCTCTCGTAGAAGTTCTGAATCATAATTATAGAAATAAGACCCTCTGTTAATACCCGGTTGTTTTTCTAATGACTTACTTAAACGGCCGGAATCATAGTAGAAAACAGTCCCGTCATTAAAATGAAATTCAGTATCATCTAAATTCGTTTGCGGGTTAACCATTAAAAGTCTTTCACGGTAAGATTTGACAAAAGAACGCAAATTGTCTGCCCGATTGACAGAGGCAAATCCTGATTCTAACGGTTTAAGGAGTTTAATTATGTAAGTGAATGAATAAGGAGTAACAAAGAAATATTCTTTGTTATTATCATAAACTGATTTATTTGATGGAATTAAATTCATGATACCGGTTATTATTATAATGAAACCAATAAATTCAAATACCTGTTTGTAAATGGTTGACTTTAGCAAAGATTTTATTCCTTAGCGACACCGATTGTATAATCAACGCCGGATCTGAGTAAATAGAAATAGAAAAGTTCAGTGTTTGCCTCTGACTCTGCTATTACTCTGTTTACCGCATCGGTTGAATTGAGTCTATGATCGTTGATCTTGTAAATTATGTCACCTGTTCTTATACCGTAAGAGTCTGCCGGTGAACCGGTAATAATTCTTTGGACTGAGTATCCTGTTTTATCGGGCGGAATAGAGAATCTTCTGATGGTTTGTTGATCTAATGGGATGAGAACAGCTCCAAGTATTTGTAAGCTTGAGTTACTGCTTGACGATCTGCTGCTGCTACTGCTGTTGGAGTTGTTCATAACCTGAGTGTTTCCATTAGGGCGTACCCCCAATCTTACAGTTACCGCTTCTTCGCGGTTATTTCTTGCTACCCGTACTCTGACTGTGTCACCGGGCCTGTATTTGCTTATTGTCCAAACGAGTTCGTTAGCATCTGTTACCGGGTAATTATCGATGCCGACAATCACATTGCCTACTTCAAGTCCGGATTCTGATGCCGGTGAATTATTCATCATTTCTGTTATGTACGCGCCTTGTTGTCTTGTCTCATTAACACTCCGTCTGAATTGAGGGTCTTTTAGAGAACTTACAAGGACGCCGAGCCATGCGTATTCAACATAACCTTTTGATTTAAGTTCTCTGTAAACCATCATTGCAGTGTTTATGGGAATAGCAAAACTCAAGCCGGTATTACCGCCTGATTGCGTTGCTATCCAGCTTGTAATTCCAATAATTTCACCTTTTATATTTAATAACGGACCACCTGAATTACCGGGGTTAACTGCGGCATCTGTTTGGATGAATTCGGTTGCAAAATCCCTTTGAAACATCGATCTTGATCTGGCACTGATAACCCCGAGACTTAAACTTCCGTTAAAACCCATAGGATTACCAAGACATATTGCCCAATCTCCGACGGCGACTCTGTCTGAGTTGCCGGTTGTTGCGCATGCCAAAAGTTCCCTTGAATTAATTCTTATAAGGCCGACATCTGAACGGGGATCAAGACCGACGATCTCCGCATCAAAAACCTTATCGTTAAAAAGGGTTACCGTTACACTTTGACTGTCTTTAATAACATGTTCATTAGTTAGTATATAGTAGAAAATATTGATTTTTTCGATTATGACACCTGAGCCGAACGATAGTGTTTGTGATGCTGCAGAACCGCCGGTTTGAGCTGTGCGGGTTACATCAATACGGACTACCGTAGGTATAGAGCAGGTTGCAATACTGTTTATCGTCTGTTGTATTGCCAGTGCCGAATCGGTGGAATTGGGATTATCAAGGGAGTGTACCGTGTGATCTCTTTTTATATCTTTTAAGAATAAAATTATTGTTATAATTAAAGCTATAACAGAAAAAATTAAAGGGATGTTTTTTTTCACCGATACACTCCCGTATTGATTATCAGAGCTGTTTTTCGTCGATAACTATCTTACTTGCAGATCTCAATTCTGCAACTTTACTATCGAGAACGGCAGTAAGCTGTTCATTTACCAGGTGGTTGCGGATATCATCAGATACATCCTCAAGCTTTTGTTCACCGCCTTCTGATTTTGATGTTACCTTAATTAAGTGCCATCCGAATTGAGTTTCAACGGGTTCTGAAACCTTGTTTAGTGTTCCTTCAAATGCGGCATCTTCAAAGGGCTTAACCATTCTGCCCCGTCCGAATTCTCCCAAATCACCACCCCGTTGTCCACTTGGGCATTTCGAGTGTTTTTTTGCCATCTCCTCAAAATCAGCACCTTTATCTATCTCTTTTTTGACTTTATCGGCATTTAATCTGTCTTCAGGTGCAAAAAGGATATGGCTTGCTGTAACTGTTTCTTCTTTACTGAATGACTCACGGTTTTCCGTAAAATATTCATTTACTTGGCTATCATCTATGATAATCTTTGCTGAGTATTTTTCATCTATGTATCTTCTTAAAAGCATATCGTCTCTAACTTTTTCTTTAAGTGAAGCGACAGTATTTCCTGATTGACTTACCGCTTCTTCAAATTGTTCCTTCGTTTCGAACTGTGATTTGATTTTTTCTATTGCCCAATCAACATCCTCTTCCGGTACTTTTACATCGCTTTTTCTTGCTTCTTCCAATAGAAGTACTGCGTCAATCAGCCTGTTTGCTATAGCAAGTTTGTCCTCTTTACTTAGGGTTTTAAGACCGGTACGCATCATTGCATCCTTGCATGAAAGATCGTACTCCTGTTTAGAAATCTCTTTTCCGTTAACCTTAATCATTCAATCCTCCGGTTTATTTTTTTGTAATCTTGGTTATTCCGTGCATATATGGTACAAGCGGTTTTGGTATTATAACATCGCCTTCAGCTGTCTGAAAATTCTCGATTATTGAGATTATCAGTCTGGGTACGGCAACAGCTGTTCCGTTTAACATATGGCAGTATTCATTTTTACCCGATTCATTTTTATATTTTACATTAAGTCTTCTTGACTGAAAATCTGTACAGTTTGAAGTTGAAGTAATCTCGCCATATTCACCTTTACCCGGCATCCATGCCTCAAGATCGTATTTCTTATAAGCCGGGTTACCCAAATCCCCTGATGCTATATCAAGGAGTCTGTATGGAATTCCAAGACCTGATACTATCTCTTCTTCAATCTCACGAAGCTCTTCGTGAGATTTTGCGGAATTTTCAGGTGTTGTAATCGCGAACATTTCAACCTTACTGAATTGATGAACCCTGTAAAGTCCTTTTTGAGCTTTACCGGCAGCACCTGCCTCAGTTCTGAAACAGTGGCTGAAGCCGGCCATTTTGATTGGAAGCTGCTTGCTTTCCATAACAGTATTTGAATACATTCCGCCTAAGGTTATCTCTGAAGTACCGACAAGACAAAGATCCGAGTTTTCTACGGTATATACATTTGTTTCGTTACCGCGCGGATTAAAGCCTATACCTTCAAGAATTTGCTCTCGAGCAAGGTCGGGGGTTAGTATTGGTGTAAAACCTTTAGCATAAAGTATTCCCATTGCATATTGTATCAAGGCAAGTTCTAATAGAGCCCCTTCATTTTTTAGGTAATAGAATTTCTGACCTGAAACCTTAGTGCCTGCATCAAAATCGATGATATCAAGTTCTCTTCCAAGTACTGTATGATCCTTAACCTCAAAGTCAAATTCCCTTATCTGTCCTGATAGTCTCAGTACCTTACTGTCATTTTCTTCCGGTCCGATAGGGGTGTCGGGGTGGGTTAGATTTGGAATGTTATTCATCTCTTCGTTGAACTCTTTATTGATCTTTATCTCTTTGTCCTCAAGCAGATAGAGTTCATCTTTTAATCTTTTGCCTTCTTCAATCAATGATATCCGTTTTTGATAATCATTTTGAGATTTAAGTTGTGCCGCATTCTCATTTCTTTTTTGCCTTAGGGCATCAGCTTTGGTTATTATCTCGTTTCTCTGAGCGTATATCTCTAAGAGTTTATCAACATCTGCCTTAACAAATCTGTTTTTAATGTTTTGTTTAATCTCTTCAACATTATCTTTAATGTACTTTATATCAAGCATATATAAGCTCCTAAAAAAATTTGATAATTTATACAGTAAAAAACTAAAAATAACAATTGTTTTTTTAAAAAAGACTAAAGGTGGGGTGCGATTTTATTTTTTTGGTAATTTAATAAATCTATCGTTAATGTTTTTAAAGCATAAAAGCAAACGCTCGAAAACGCTGTATTCGGAGACTCCTAAGGCGT
>CAZSQU010000067.1:0-16637 GCA_964608985.1 uncultured Spirochaetales bacterium | reverse complement strand
AGATAATCAGCAAGATACGAGATACAGTAGAATTTTCATGCATAATGCGGGTTATTGTTCCCCATATAAATTTCGGACAAAATTAAAGGTTAGTTAATATGTAAAGTGAATAATTTTTTTGCTAAATTTGATTACATTATATCAAAATAGAATAATATAGCAAAGAATACTGTGATTGATGTGAATAACAGAATTATAAGCAATATTATAAACATTTTACCTGATAAATGCGATATTTTGTTTTGTGCGCGTGAGTATTTTTGACTGCTAACCGGCTTGTTGTTTCTTGAATTGTTTTTTCTGCCACACTTTGGACAGGTGTCATTTTTAAAATCCGCAGTAGTCCCCGAAAAGTTACAAAACGGGCAACGGATACCTCCGAGTTTTGCATGACATTTTGGACAGACTACCGCTTCTTTATCGACCTCTTTACCGCATTTGCCGCAAAGATAGGCCATATCTCCGGTTGATTTAGATGCAAGTACATTTTGCATCTTCATTAGTTAACACCGGTATTTGACTCATTTCAGCCTTACTTTTACGGCTATTTATAGAATCAATCCTTTGTTTATAAAAACTTCTTCTCAACGGAAAAAATTCGGAAAGTGTTTCGTAAAGCTCAGACTCCCATTCGAGAACAGCGATTATTGATTCGGTAATATCCGGTGTCGAACAGGAAACAATCATGTGTCTTGTGTTTATGCTGTCAGAATGGATAGTATCTCTAATATATTTTGCGTTACCTGAATCAACTTGACCGCCTATTGAGGTTTTTTTATTAAAGTATTTAGCAAGTCTGATAATTTTCTTTGTAATCTGCATAACAAAATCATCATCAACGGACATCCCAATTGATCCCGACAGGTCTGATCTGCCTACGGTAACTGATGAGATTTTTTCAAAATATTCTGATCTGAATATATCCTCAAGGTTCTTATAAGCTGTGATTGTTTCAATATTTAATGATAAACCGGCCTCTTTCTTTGTGTCGATTATCTGCATTGTAGTAACAAAGTTCTTAAGTCCGTATGGAGATTCTACCATTGGCGCGAGAATATATTCTGTGCCGATCGAAAGCATATAATCAATATCATTTCTGGCTTCAGGGCCACCGATTTTTACGGTTAAAGGAACTATATTATTTGAAACCTGTTTAAGGAAGTTGATCTCTTCAAAGTTCATTGCCTCAACTTCAGTGCCACCCTTAACACCAATAAGCCCGTGATTGTCTCTTAGTTTGATAAGCTTTTCTCTGATTGATATCATATACTGCTCCATAACCAAAAATATGGTTTGAAATAATTATCGGTAAAGTTTCTAAACTAATTAATAGAATATTTTGTTTTTTTTAAGTTGACAACGGATTAGTTTAATAAAGAATAGAAAAACATATAAAAAACCAGCGTGTAAAAAAAAGAAAAGACTATGCTGACAACAACTTCGAGAGGCGTATGTGCAATCTTTGATGGCATAACAACATCTTTAAACTTATCATCTGATTCAATAATTTTGCTGACAATATTATTTAATTTATCTACATTTCCCCTGAATTTTATGGCATCGGACAATGTTAATGCTGCAAGTACAAAACCGAATGCGAACAGCGGGCTTTTAAACCCTATTGCGGGGTCGAGTCCCGCGCCAAACACCATAGATACTATAAAAGCAGTATGACTTGACGGCATGCCGCCATATTGAGCCATCGCCTTCAGACTGAATCGCCGGTTTTTGATAGTTACCGTAATAAGTTTGATTATCATCGAGACTATCTGCGAACTTACGGCAAGTAGAAATATTCTGTTAAAAGGGAATTCAAGGATCTTAATAATTTGCGGAATTATCAGTTGTAAGTTTTCTTTTATCATCATAGTCAAATGATATAAATAATATTTAAGTGTTTGTCAATATTAATAAGTTGATTAGTAAATTTTTCGAGTAAATTGTTCGACAAGTATAAAGTGTTACTTTTTGATATAAGGAAAATTTATGCAAATCAAAGTAAAAAAGGATGTCCTTGCTGAATTGTTATCAATAACGGAAAAAATGACCCATTTAAAGGACATTGATTCATTATTAAACAACATATTATTTGAAGCGCGTAAGTTTACAAATGCTGATGCAGGTTCAATATTTCTTAAAACCGACACAAATGAACTGGTATTCAGTTATGTCCAGAATGATACTATTGCCAAGGTTGATGAGTCCAGCAACAAATACATTTATTCTAACCACACACTTCCCATCAATGAAAAATCCATCGCCGGTCATGTTGCATTGAGGGGGAACCCGTTATTGATAGACGATGTATATCTCATAGATCCGGCGGTGCCATACTCTTTCAATAAGTCATTTGATATTATATCTAAATATAGAACAAAGTCTGCACTAACCGTACCTCTTGTAACAAGCCGCGATCAAGTCATCGGGGTTATGCAGATAATAAATTCAAAAGATGAATCAGGTAATATTGTTCCTTTTTCAAAACAGGATCAGATGTATGTTACATTTTTTGCCAATAATGCATCAGTTGCAATAGAAAGAGCAAAAATGACCCGTGAGATAATACTTAGAATGATAAAAATGGCAGAATTAAGAGACCCGAAAGAAACCGGCGCACATGTAAACAGAGTGGCATCATACTCTATTGAGATATATGAAAGATGGGCTAACAAAAAAAAATACCCGATCGAAGAGATCAAGAAATTCAAAGACTTGTTAAGAATAGCCGCAATGCTGCACGATGTAGGCAAGGTTGCGATTTCAGATACGATTCTAAAAAAACCTGCTAAGCTTGATGAAAACGAATTTTGTGTAATGAAAACCCATTGTAATCAAGGTGCCAAGCTGTTTGACTCGGCAGTTTCTGCTCTTGATCTATTGTCGGCAGACATAGCTCTTACTCACCACGAAAAATGGGACGGCTCAGGATATCCGCGCGGACTTAAAAATGAAGAGATATCGATAGCGGGTCGAATTACTGCACTTGCAGATGTATTTGATGCGCTTGTTTCCAAAAGGGTTTATAAAGATGCTTGGGATGAGCAGGATGTACTTAACTACCTTAAATCACAGTCGGGGTCTCATTTTGATCCTGAGGTAGTCGAGGCGTTTGAATCAATATACGACATTATTCAAGCGATCCGCGGCAAATTTCCTGATAAGGATTAGCCGTCAGTTTATATCAGAATATTTCAGAAGAAGAGAAGCGTAAAGTTCTTTTGCCGGCATACTGCTTTTAAGAATTTTATTTACCGAAACCATAACAGGATAATCATATCGTACAAATTTGACACTCAATCTCTCTGTATCAAACTCCACAAATGAAGCCATAGAATTCTTGCCCCTTGGTAAACCGATTGATCCAGGGTTTATTATATAGAGATTGTCAGAGTTTAGCCGCATATCGGCAGGGATAAGTTTTGTTTTTTGACCGGTTTTTGTGTTATACTCATAAACCGCCGGAATATGCGTGTGCCCGTTAAAAAGCACGTTTAATCCCCGTTTTTTCAACCATTTGAATGTTTCAGCGGTTTTATAAACACTATCAATGTAAATCGTAGTATTGCCGGGTTCTCCATGGCAAACCGCAAATAATTGTTCATAAATCTGAGTTTCTCTCGAAATCTGCTTAAGCATGTTTATAGATTGCGCGCTAAGTTGTTTTGCTGTCCACTTTGCGACAGATGCCGCATTATAATTAAATAAACCTATGTCTTTATTAAAAAACGCCTCTTCATGGTTCCCTGATATTATATAGGCATGTAGTAATTCTGATGTTATCTGTATTGTTTCATTGGGGCTGACATTGTAATCGATCATATCCCCGAGGCAAATAATGCGATCATAATTATATTTATCGGCAAATGCATTCTTAAAGACATTAAGAGACTCGAGGTTGGCATGTATATCAGATATTATTGCAGCTTTCATTCAGCGAGCTGCCTTACTTACGATCCTCACCGTAGATAGCTATTTTGATTTTACTTAAAAGTTCCTCATAATCAAACGGCTTTTCCAGAATAGCAACAACATTTTTAGTGTTCAGTTCATTGTAGCTTTCATCATTTAAAAAACCGGACATAACGATTATCTTAGCATCGGGATGCTTGCCGACAATAAATTTTATTACTTCGATACCGCTCATTCCTTCCATTTTAAGGTCTGTAATTATCAGATCAAAACGGATAAGCTCCTGCAAGTCAATACCGTCAATTCCTGAATTTGCTATGTTAATCTGAAATTTATTAAGAGTTAGAAATTTGATCAAAGGTTTTACAAAAAGCTCATCATCATCGATTATTAATATTTTTTTAAAGCTGAAAGGCATTGTTAACTCCCGTAATTAACTTATTCAATTTTTATCAGATTTTCCAGAGTCACTATATCATACTTTTTATTATTTGTCGAATTAAGTTTAAAATTATAAATATTTTTTTTAATCAGGTAATAACCGTCTATATAAAAAGGAGGAGTTATAGCGTGTGTGTCGGCAAGGTTATCAAGCAAAGAAAAAACCTCCTGATGATTGTGGCTGATAGCATTATTAATAATATCAGCGATTTCTTGATTGAAGTATGAACCGTGTGTCTTTACAGAGTCGAGAAGGGCTTCAAAAGAAGGGTTAATATAGATAAAAATAATATCTTTATCCCGTATATAAAAAAGGTTGTCAATATAATCATTAAACGGGAGTTTATTCAAGCTTATCTTCTCCGGGTCATTCAAGAATGTATTGTCAAATAATTCAAATAGCTTTTCGCTGTTATATATATTGGGAAGAACTATACTTACCGGTGCATCTGTAGCTGATTCCTGACTATCGACTTGATTATCACCGTTAAACGGATTTGAATCAGGCGATAAAGCCCGTATAATTCGATTTATTGTTTCTATACTCTTGTTTCCGGCAAATAATTGCGGATTATATAAACCGATTGCTATGATCTCGACACCCGTATCAAGAATTATTTCGTCTTCATTTAAAACAAAGTTGTTTAATTGCGGCTGTTCGCAATAACTTATATCATATTCAACTTTTTGATCGGAAGAAACAGATATGAGTTTGATCTCTGACCTGTTTTCGTGTAAGATATATCCGCTTGTGTATGAAGTGTTCGGTGATAGCGTAACTGAGGTTCTATCAAATCGGTTGAATGTATATGGTCCTGAAAATGCAATATTTTTTAAATTCAGCTTTGTAAATGTTCTGTTAAACTGCTCGGTAGTTGAGAATTTCTGATCAATATCCCGCTGAGCAAAAATCGGAAATTCTGCAAGAATGTTAAGAAGAGCATTCATATCTGAGGTTGTTATCTCAATGGTATAGTTGTCTTTTAGTTGAAAAATTGTCCTGTTTTCTCCCGAATTTACTCTTTTGTCGATATACGAATCCTTGAGTACTCCATCAATAAGTTTTAATGAGGCAATTACATCTGCCGCATTAATATTATTCCCATCAGAAAAATAAAAGTTTTGTTTGAGATTTATTGTAATTGAGGATTTATCAGGCGAGACGGTATATTCTGAGGCAAGATGCGGCGTTATCGATCCGTTCCCATTATCTATAATAAAAAGGCGCGTGTATAACGCGGCAGACAAAAGGTAGTCTGTATCAGATATCTTATAGAACGGATTAAATGAACCTTCAATGTTTTCCATATTTATTACTATCTGCGATGAGGTTTTATTCGTCTGTTCGGGTAGATAAAAGTTGGTATAAGAGGGCCTGTATGTCCCGTTACCGTTTGATATATAGTTTGATTTGTCTTCAGCAGCGCAGGAGAACAAGAAGCACAATAATAATGCAACAACCATTTTTTTAATCATTAGTAACAATTTTGTATCTTGAAACATCTAATTCCTCTCTAATTTTTGGCGATAGCCAGTATAATAAATGTGATTAATAGACTCACCAATACAATCGCATCTGATAAAGAGTGCATTTGTTTGTAGGATACAAATTGCAGATCCTCAAAAACGATTATATTGATTTTCTCAAGGGCACGGATTACAACCGTAATATAGATTATAAGTACAGAAAACAGCAACATAAGGAAGCCCGCTTTGCGGTGTATCGAATATAGAACTATTGCAGAAATCGTCATTATTGTTGCCAGTAGAATTACACCGAGGGTTAAATAAAACAGATATTTATCATCGGTTAGAATAGTTTTAATCAGCTCCATCAACATCCGCCTGTCAAATTAATCTGATCAATTAGTTTAGAAAGCTCATCCCTCTGCCTGACAAGCTGATCTTTGATCTCTTTTATGGATACACTTTCGACTTCTTTTCCGGTTGATTCGATATTCGCGCTCTTTGTGAGCCGTTGAGAAATCAACTTTGAGATTTTATCGATCCTATTGTCATATTCTTTTATAATTTGCAGCTTAGGTCTATAAAGTGATATCTTCTTGTTAAACGACATAACAAAACGCATGAAATCAGCGTCAGAGAGGTTTTTATCTATAATATCGTTTAATTCCTTAACTGCATCCTCAAGTTCAAGATTGAAGGTTATCCACATGCGACAATAAGCGGTTGTTGCAAGATTAACAGATTTTGCATCATCTTTGATTCGCTCTCTGGTTCCCTTTGGAACAAGTATTGTGATTTTTTCGAATTGATCTTCACTTTCAGGCATAGTTTCCCCTAACCCGCGTTATAAAGTGATTTTATATAATATTTTATCAAAGATTGCAAGAAAAGAAATTAATGGGTGCTAATTTAATTTTTGGCAGGTTTATAATACACAAACTAATGATTTCTTAAATTCCCAAAAAAATAAATTCGCACTCCACCCGACCTAATCAAAGGCCCTAACAGCTAGAATATAATAAATCGAATCTTTATAACCAGAAGCAACACCATAAGCAATATATCTGCTTTTATAATTGCTATTCTCTGTAGAAGTCCAAAAATAATATGATTTGTAAAAACCAACGATATTTTTGCTGCAAAAATTATTATATATATACATTGCTTCATCTATTGATGGCAGAAACCAGTCATCATATCCCCCATAAACCATATCATAGCAGATCTTAGCCGCATAGTCAGATCTGCCTTGAAGCGGCTCGGCATCGCCAAACTGATTTACTATATCTATAGTGTTTTGTAAGCCGGTACCCACGGCTGTCCCGTCTGCTCCTGCTACGGCCGTACCATATCCGCCCCACGGTTTATTTAGTGAAGTCTTAGGTTGACACTCCATGAATCGTCCCCAAGATTGTAGAGAACCGGCATCATAAAAGACATAACCGCCTGCCGGACCTATCTTACCTGTACAGTCCGGGTCAGTCGTAAACTGCGCATATAAGTTTATATTTTGGTTAATTGTATAAGAACTTCCCGAATTATAGAATGTTCCCGTACCATCCTCTTTTGTATTCCAACCGACAAATCTTTGCCATATTTTATCGGGTATTATAACGGGACCGCGAATATTACTATTAGGCAGGGTTATAGAATGATTGAAACCAACAACTACCGGAATCGGCAAATCACCATCAGTATATAGATTGGAACAAAATGTTACTACCTTGTCATTCGTAAACTGAGCATATAAGATTGTATTATATTTAATTGTATAACTGCCTCCCGGATAATAGAATGTTCCCGTACCATCCTCTTTTGTATTCCAACGGACAAATCTTTGCCATATCTTATCGGGTATTATAACGGGACCGCGAATATTACTATTAGGCAGGGTTATATAATCACCGAAATTACCAACTACCGGAATCGGCAAATCTCCATCAGTATATAGATTGGAGCAAAATGTTACTGAGTTATTTATTAAAAATGAACCATAATAAGTTTTATCACCAACCGAGCCTTGAGGTATAACTGTAATAGGTTCTCCGGTAAAATTCGGATTATTGTACCACCCTATAAATGAAGATCCTCCAACAGGAGGCAGCAATACTATTGGTTCAGAATTTATAGAATAGTTTTTAGGATTAGCAATATGATTACTGCCATTATTCAATACATAAGTGATTTTATAGGTTTTACAACTTCTTTTAGCCCACAATACAGTATCTCCGGTAAAACCGGTATTATAAAACACACAGAGATTAGTTAATTCTTTATCAAAGTACCAATCGTTAAGAACATAACCAGGTTTACTTAAGTCTCTTTGATATTTCTTCATAAATCCATATTGATTTAAATGAGAACTTGATATCACTTGACTAGTAGAATTATAATTAAAAGAAGTACCATAAAGAGTGTATTCCGTTTCCTCTCCAATAATCTTAAATGTTACATAACATTCTCTCAAACTATCTTTATGATCATTATCATTATTAGTTATTGAACAACTCATGACAAACAACAAATATTGAAATAATATTATTTTTGAAACTAACTTATTTATACTTTTCATTTGAACAAATCCTTTGTTTCTTTTTGGAAAAACTCTTCCACTATTACAACCTCCAACTAAATCCGAAAGGTATCCTTAACCCAAATAGATAATCTGTATCATTCAAAACATAGCCGACAAACTGAACATGTGTAAAGATGCCGAAATTCTTAACCGGATAAACAAAAAACCTCAAACCGGTCTCAAATACAAACAGAGCAGTATAAGCAGATTCTTCCGGAATTACACCAAGCGGCCTCTGAACCATAGCGGCAACAGCAATACCGCCACCCAACTCAAAACCGAGAACGATATAATTTTCTGCAAGACTGAAATCACAACCTGCAATCTGTATAAAATTGACACCAAACATATCCCATTGTCTCAGATATTCCGCACTATTTTCGGGGCGATAAGTATGAATAAAGCCGAATTCTAAAGACAGAAAAAAACCTCTAAAATAATAAGGTGAAACAGTAAATCTTGCCGCAACGCTTCCCGATACCCGATCTCCGAATAGATTGGAGAACATAATTGTAGGACCGCCAAACAACTCCGGTGTTATGCCGGAACTATACACAAATTTTTTTATAAGCACAAATTCATTAACAGGATTGTTATAGATAACTTGAGATCGTAAAGGATACATTTTTGGAGTTTGATTAAGTCGTGAGCCTGTCTCGAATAGAAGATTAAGCTGAAGCGTTGAACCCCTTGAAGCATTTGTACCGTTCATTGCAAGATACTCAATATATTGTTTACCTTTGTTATTAATGTAATCCATAATATCCCTAAACGATATATTGTTATTATGAGTGAAATCGTACTCTGCAAAGAAGTAACCTATTAAAGAAGTAAAATACCCATTACCCTCAATATTTATCCCTAATACACTTCTATAGAAATCTAATAGATTAACAAAAAACGGATTTTGCCTGTAAACAATTTCTTTTGCTGTCATATGAGCCAGCGAAGCATAGATTCTCAAACTGTTAGCTTTATATCCGTTATCACTGTTTGTGTCAAGCGGACCTTCGTTGTTACCGGAATAACAGGCATCAAGAATAAGTGTAGTATCGTTTCTTATTGAATTTACCAGCCTTTTTAATTGATCAGGATTAACTCTAGATCCGTCAACAAAAACCAGAGACCCGTCTATATCCCCATGTCCACTGTAAGAGATTATTAAACCCTGTTCGGGTTTTAAACTACCGGTTACTGTTCTAAATACTCTTGCAAATTCATTAGAAGTTCCGTCTCTTACTATTGTAATATTTGCTTCAGGAACTTTACACAGCACAGTTAAAATCGACTTAAGAAGTACAGCATCGTTATAACACTGATATAGCGGCACAAAGCCGCTTTCTAAAGTATAACGGTCATTTGCTACTAAGATTACATTTGTGTTATTAGCTTTAATTCCTGTAAAGGAATCAATTGTATTCATATTTATTATTGGGGGTTGAATGGCTGACATAGAAACAGGATCCCCCTGAATCACCTGAAGCCCCCTGTTATCAACGGCTTGAGAATATACTCCAAAAACAAGCGTAATAAAAATAACAATCATAATATTTCTCATAGACACCTCCTATAATACAACTAAACTAACTTCTCCGCTATCAATACTATAATCTTGAAAAAACATACTCAGTGGTTCCTTTAATCGGCTCATTTTGAAGACTCATTATACCCGGTTGAAACCTAATAATAACTTCATCATAATCAGTCAACGGCTCTAAAGGGATGATCCTGATTGTATTGTAATTAATAAACTCAATTGTTCTGTCAGCGGTCTCATCAGTAAGATCATCTACAACTAGAAGACAATTAGAATCATTAAATGTATCTATATCTATATTTCTCGAAAACCTAAACTGGAACTCTGACTCCGGAATAAAATATAACGGGGGTGCGCTTACAACCTCAAAAACTGCTTGATCTGAAACCTTGAAGGTTAAAACAATATTCACACCTGAATTTTTTACCGCTTTTAAATTATATCGTTGATCATAATCCCCCTGAATCGGGATTTTCCTATAAAGTGAAGGGATGACTATCTTAAAACTATGACCGGCATCTTCTTCATAGATATAAAAACTGCAACCATCTTCATTATAGTCATATTCTGTTGATTCGTAATCTCCATCTTCTAATATCAGTGCAGCATAAATATGATTATTGGAACTATCTCTTTCAATATTTAATTCTGATAAATCATAACTCACATTAACATATGTACCGGGATCAACATCTGAATCTCCATTAACTATACTGGTCCCGGAAATTTTTAGACTAACATATTCATTAAACTCGTTACCTTTTATACCACATCCGGTAAGAATAAGAATAATTATAAAATTAAATATTAAAATATTTTTTTTCATAACTTACCCCCGTTAATAACATGTTGTGTTATAATACCGGTATCTTTATCCATAACAAATATTTTTCGTTCAGAAGTTTTGATAGCTCCATAGAAATTGAGATCACATATTTTTTGACCATCAAAATCAATCAACTCAGTATTACAATTTAAACCATTGCTTGCAAGTAAATGATTAGCCCAAAAAGCGATAAACTCAGGTTGATCGATTGCGTAAAAATCTTCGAAGAGGTCTTTTTCTATATCATAAAAAAGAATTTTATCCGCAAGCTTATCGGCAATATAAATAAGCTTTTTACTGCTGTCATATAAAATTGCTACAGGATCGATAAAGCCCGATGATATATCCACAATTCTATTTATATAATAATAGTTATTTGTAGAAATCAGCTGATTAATATATATCTGTATCCGTTGATTACCTTTATCAAGCACTATTCTGTGCGACAAACCGCAATCCATGTCTATCGGCGAATCAAACATATTAGCTTCGGTCCCCGGAATAGACGGCGTATCTATGTTATAATGAAAAACCTTACCATCACCGGCATTACCGATCCATTGAATAAAAACTCCTAACATATCATTGTATAGGACTCGATGTTGATCCGGCATTAAAGAAACAGTCATTGCAGTAGCACCTGAACTGTTTAATGGTAATGAAATTGCGTTAGTTACTGAAGGCAAACTCCAAGATCTATAAACTGTACTGTCATTATTAAATATTACGATACCCGGGACAGAATTATCGGCAACTACAAATCTGTCCGTATTTGATATATACCCAAAAACATCTGATGTTATATCAGTACTTATCGTGCTGATATTATAACTGATACTTCCCTCAACATCAAAACTCATGCTGAACGGCTCTAAATTATACCCGTAGATATTTAAAGCTGAGTCGCTTAATTCTACCCTGTATGTATGATAAGGACATAAAGAACTTGGAATAAACCGCATTATACCCGGCGTATAAACAAAACTCCCCGTCACTTTATTCCCTTGATAATCTAACAACGCAAAAGCCCCGTCATTCCCGTTTTTACTAACGCCGGATATTGTTTTTTCATCCATCAGATCATTAAAGTAAAGTACAACCTCAAAGAAACCGTCATTGATTGCAGAATTATTTGAGGGATAATTGTAGGTAACCTGCGGATAACTCCCGCTATATTTATTTTTTAGAATAAATTCGCAGTCGGTTAAAAGATTGTTATTATAGATATCTTTGATTTCCCTCTTCAAGCTCAAATAATAGACACCTTCAAGCACAAGATTATTCTCAGGTGTAACAATCAAAAGATTGTCAGTTACACTGCACTGAATATCTACAATATCAATATTATTATATTTAAAAGTTACATTGCTCTTAACAGACTCCGGATCGATCTTCTCTGAGAAATCAATGGCAAAATATCCGGCCTCTTCAAATATATACTCAGGTACAATTCTCACTTCTAACAATTTCGTTTTTTTATTAATCTGTTCAAGTATATCAGTTGATGCACAGCCAATAATTAATGGCGTTAAAAACAAAAGAATAGTTAATCTCTTCATGTGCCATCTCCCCATCTAAATTTATAACCAAGCTCAATTATCATACTCTGTCTTACAATATAAGCGCCTGCTGCCGTCTTGTTGGTAGAATTCATGTATTGTTGCCTGCTTAAAAATATTGAATTTAAATAATCAAAAACATAACCTATCTTTATCACGAACCCCCAAATATATGCTCCAATAATTAGAGACAGGTCTGTCCCCAGCCCCGACTCTAATATAAAAGCGATATTATTCTTATAAAACTCACCGAACATTGCCGTAAATCTGAATTCCAAAGTAAAATTAAAGATCTCAACAACATTATAATGCATATAATAAAAGAAAAAAGGAAATGCAAATGCCAATCCCGAACCGATCGCAATATGCCGGTTTATCAGTCTTTGATAACCTATCGTAACCCCGAGACTGGGTATAAAATTATCAGTTAAATGTGGAGGGACGAGTTTATAAACATTAATATATTCGGCAGGTTCATAATAATCGTCTTCACCATATACGTCACTTTTAATCTCAATATAATCTACCTTACAGTTTGTAAAAGATGCACCCAAATAAGAAGTAAAGCAGAATTCGAAGAAAGATTTATTACGGCGTTGATCTCTGCTACTGAACATACTTAGATCTATTCTTTTTTGTCCGGAATGATTATAAATATCGTTTAAAGGATATTTGTCATAAAAAAAATAGTACTGTCCATCATCAAAAATATCACTAATAAAGTCAATTATATCCCCAAACCCTCCGATAATCTCACAAATCCGAGAGTGTTCGGCAGCAACAACATCAAAATCAATGAAATACTCAACTCTTGAAACAACTAATATAGTTTCAAGAATAGTTAAAAAATCTGTTGATATTTCTGTTGTCTCATATGATTTGTAAATCATTACATGGCTATCACTATTTTCTAAGTAAAGTTCATATCCGTCATAACTATCCGGTGTTATTCCTTTAAAAATAAGCAAACCATTGCTCTCTCCGACCACTTCAGCTTTATATTCAGTCTGATCGAATTTAATAAAAACATCTGCAGAATTGTCGGTTAAGTGATTCGTCTCACCGTATACAACCATATACAAGTACCCATTTTGAAAATCAATGTATTGAGGGGACACAGAATAAATTACAATAATATTTAAAATAATAACATATATATACTTCTTCATTAGTTATTAGCTGCTCCTGATCTAGATATCTGAAACTTATAACCAAGATCAAGGGTAATAAGAAATTGTCCAAAATACATAATAACACCGCCTTTAATTGTAAAACCCTTGATATCAGCTCCTAATTTAAACAAAAAGCCCGTACCCATTCCTATATCTATTAGAAAAGAATATCCATCCGTAAAGTTTCCGAATGCCATTAAAAAATTTTGAGTATAAAAAAACAATGAGAATAGTGATATCAAATTTAACATTACATAGTTACCAAAAGTATGCCCCACACCAAAAGCATAGTTATTGTTCGTTGTAAAAAGATATCCGAAATTAGTAGCACCAAACATTGTCATTAAAATTATTCTTTCAGTATTTTTTACAGGATCTTCATTTATCCCATATACAGAATCAAAAAAAGAGTAAAAAGATCCCCCGTAAGTTGCACTAAACTCAAAAAAGTGCCTTGTTATAACAGCGCCGGTATTTGCTGTTTCATTATTAACTAATAAACTCTCATCTGTGATATTAATATCCGAGTTTTCGACTAAAGGTTGTCCGTTTACTCTAAAAATAATCTCATGGTTCAAATACGGATCATCTAAATCATCTTGACCGGCTGAAGAATTGTAATTACCTAAATAATCCAAGTCCTCAACACCTGTAGCAAACTCAGCTCCATATCTTGTTAAATTATATAACGAAGGGGTCACATCAGGTTCATTCCCTGCCCCGTTTATCATTCTAATATAATTATCAAAGGTGTAATTACCAACATAGATAGGTCTCTCTGTGTATCTAAGATCGTTTTGCATAGACCTCTTAATCTCTATTAGATCTGCCTCGGTTAAAGGTGTATAGCCGATTATCTCTCCATAAGATATTATACATTTATAAGGAAATATGAATCTGGACCAAGGCAACACACACAGTTCTTCACGAATCCGCGATATAATATTATAATATTGATCACTATTTTTTAATAAAATATTCCATGATGTATAAACCCCGGGATCAAACCTTTCTGTTATGCTTAATCTATTATTTATATTTATAAATCCGACTTTATTATCTACCTTTACCCTCGTAAATGGAGAAATAATCAACTCTCTATTACTGCTAACACTATTAACACCACCTCGACTCTCACTAAAAATATAGAATCTTGCCGGCTGGGAGCTGTTTGGATTGTTTACGATTTGACTGCTTGAACTGTTTTGTACTGCATTTTCGGTAGATTCCTTATTAGATACGATTACCTCTTCAGATATGATTTCTTCTCCTCTAAGCATTCGTAAATAGTTATCATAAGTGTAGTTTCCGACATACATTGTTTTATTGTTGTATCGAAGATCATTTTTTAAGGTCCTCATAATATTTTGAAGATCTTCTTCACTCAGCATCTCATAAGAATACTGCAAAGCACGAAGATCTAATCTGTTGTTTAATGGATTAATAATCACCGGTTTGAAAGGAAAAATAAAAAGTGACCCCGGTACAACAGAAATCTTTTCCGGTATCTCCAAAATTGATTCATCATTTGAATTTATAAAAATCCATCTCGTATAACTTCCATACATTATATTATTATTAGAAATTGTATAGAGTCTTCTAAGATCTACATCTGACATCGCTGCTCTAAAAAGCTTTTTGTCATCCACTACATTATCTGTTGACATATCCACCGATATCATTGTCAATGAATTGAAATATGTTAGAAAATCCCAACTACCCTCTATTTCTCTGTAAACTAAAACACTGGTTGTTGCAGAAGATAACATAAGCAGATTTGAAGTAAATAAAAGCGCAAATAATAATATTTTAAAGTCAGTTCTCAACACGCCCTCCACAGAATTGCACTTACGATTCCTCTAATACAAAATATGACTTTGTAAATGATGAATAAAAAAACCAAGAAAATAATTGTTTTGTAAAAAGGAATATAAATAGATTTATAAAAAAGAAGTTTACCCGTAATGAGTAATGAGTAATTAATTCTAACATTAGTGTATTATAACATAAATTACAATTTTTTCAAATATTTTAGACAAAAAATTCTTCTCTTTTTAATAAATATATTATTGTAAATAATTTTATTTAGTACACTGCTAAATTTCAACTTCGGATTTTTAAGAACGAAATTTTTAATTATCAATATTCAGCTTTGTATCAATAATATACTCAGGTCGTCCTTTAATCTCTTCAAACATTCCGCCGATATACTCTCCCAGTACACCGATGGTGATAAGTTGTATTCCACCAAAGAAAATAACAGCGATCATAAGTGATGCCCATCCCGGATAAGCTTTTAATGGAAAAAGAAATTTTGAAACAAATGTATAGATAACTAAGGCAATTCCTATCATAAAACTGAAAAACCCAAGATTTGTAGCAAGCTTCAGTGGTTTTCTTGAGAAATACACCAAGCCGGTAGTAGCAAACTTTATCATCTTTGCTAAAGGATATTTTGTTTCACCTGCAAAACGGGCATCTCTGCTATAATAAATAGGCACTTGTTTAAATCCGATCCATGTTATCAAACCTCTGATATATTTATCTCTTTCCGGCAAGCTGTTAAACACATTAATGACCTTTCTGTCTATCAATCTAAAGTCACCGGTATCAGTGGGCAATTTTACCGAAGAAAGATTATTTATTATTTTATAAAACATTGATGCGGTAAATTTTTTAAACCAGCTTTCCCCTTTTCTTTCTTTTCTGACGGCATATACAACATTTGCCCGATGTTCCTCGTACAGTTTTATCATTTCAGGGAATACCTCCGGCGGATCCTGCAAATCAGCGTCAATTATTATAGCAATATCCCCTTTACACACCTTAATTCCCGCACTGACAGCTGCTTGATGCCCGAAATTCCTCGATAATCCTACTACTTTTACTTTACTGTTATTTGCTGCGAGATTTGTTAAAATATATAAAGTTTTATCGCGACTGCCGTCATTTATAAAAATAATTTCATAATTATAGTTATTAGACACAAGAACATCGATTATTCGTTTGTAAGTTTCCTCAATGACTTCTTCTTCATTATAGCAGGGAACTATAACTGACAATAGCATGTCCATATAAGACTCCGTTTTTTTTAGCTTAACCCGCATTATGCATGAAAATTCTACTGGATCTCGTATCTTGCTGATTATCC
>CAZSQU010000066.1:0-17603 GCA_964608985.1 uncultured Spirochaetales bacterium | reverse complement strand
TAATCAACAATCTACTTCGCTTCGCTACGATTATCGTGCATAACGCGGGTTAGAGGCTATACTATAAGTCTAACTTATAGAAATACATATAGTTATTACTTATTCAGTAAGCCCTATGTAAATAATATCTTTGGTTTCAATCTTAGAAGTGCCCTTATTTGAAAATTATCCAAAAAATTAATTCGCACCCATTTTTATTGAAGCTCCGTTGAGTTTGTTGCGGATTCTGAAAACATAGCCGCTTACGGTTCCCGGGGTAAGATTTAGATGGCTTGCAACCCATCTGTTTGTTGTTGAAATTCGAACTGATTTCATTTCTGTTTCAATCGATCTTTTTTTGTCGATTAGGATTTTCCTTTTTTCAATAAGATTTTTTCTGATTTCCGGATCGGATTCATTTAGAATTTTATTATCGAGATTAATTAATGCAAAGTATTTTTCTGCAAGTTTATCCTCAACACTTCTGAATCTGATCTTAGATTTATGTATTTCATTGTTAAAAAGGTTTTCTTGTTCAGTGTTAAGTCCATAACCGTATTTTAACGCAACAATTTTTCTTTCGTTATCAGTCAGATGTTTAGTATCAATCTGATGCTTTTCGTTTTCATCAAGATCATAGACATCTCTGCTACAAAGAGAAATGAAGTTTTCACAAGTTGAATAGTCTATCACAGACGGAATTTTATTGTTGAATGATTGTTTTCTTTTAATGAAATCAAAATATTTTCTTTTAAGGATAAGATAGAGCCACGACTCAAAGCTTACATCTTTTACTGATTTGTAGTATAATATCATTCGGCTTAATCGTTTGGCAATATACTCAAAGAAACCTTGTGATATGTCTGAATCATAGTTCTTAAAAATCCGCGGCACTTTAAGAATGTCGGGAGTTAAAACCTCAAGAACCGTTTCTATGGTTTCATTTCCGCAAATATAAGATCTGACAATATCAATTTTCTCTCTTTTAACCTTCATAATCAACTCCTGTACTTTAATTAGTTTTGTATACAGTTAATTAATCAAGTGTGAGTAAAGAGTTGTTTATTGATGATATTAAACTATGATGAAATAGGTTAAACTAATTTAATCGGTGTTCCTTTCTTATATGCTTCAGTAGTCATGGTCCCGTCTATTATATAGAAAAGATCAGGGGTTATCTCTGTTTGCGGCCGCATAAAGATAGTGTTTTGGTTGTTGATGATCTCTCCCGAGTTGATATCGGTTTTTGCATATAAACCCCGTCTGGCTCCCGATCTAACCTTTTCGTCTGATCTGATTGTATTATGGAAAAGCATCAAATCCAACCTGTCAAGATCGGTTCTAAGGGATTTTAGTTCACTTGGGTTAATTGAGATCGCCTGATCTGGTCCCGGCATTTTCTTGTCGAGTGTAAAATGGCGTTCAATTACGGCAGACCCGAGTGTTCTTGAAGCTATTGAGCTTAGATTATCCAGTGTGTGATCGGAAAAACCGGTAATAACCCCGAATGTCTCTGCTATTTTGACCATTCGTGTCAGATCGATTGAGCTGTCGTCGGGCGGATAGTTAGAGATGCAATGGAGTATTATCAGGTCTGTGTTTTTGTTTTTTTCGAAAATGGAAACACATTGTTCAATATCGCCGAATGATGACATTCCTGTTGAGACTATTGACGGAATTCCGGTCAGACTGACCGCATCAACTAATTGTATAAAATTAATATCGGAAGAGGCAATTTTATATGCATCAACACCGACTGAGTCGAGCATACTTTGAGACTCAAGACAAAAAGGTGTTGATATAAACGCAACACCGCAATCCGCAGCGGCTTTTTTTAGTAAAAAATGCCCTTGGTAGTCGATTTCGTATTGTTTAAATATATTATAGGCGGGGTGGCTCTTAGGATAGAAGTTGTCAGTTATAAAACTTTGAAATTTAACCGCATCTGCGCCGTTTTGTGCCGCTGATTTTATCATATCAATTGCCAGCTTCATATCACCATTGTGATTGAGACCAATCTCAGCTATAATAAAACATCTTTGTGATTCACCGATAACCTTATCGTTTATTTTGATTGTTTTGTTCATCAACTTTCCCCCTGTTTAACCTTTTATCATTTTGATTGTATCTCTGATTTTCGACAGGTCATTCGGATAAGATAACATAATTTTACTCGCTTGATTGTTTAAAGGGAGTTCGATCTCTTTTATAGAGCTAATTTTTTTATAACCGACAAAAGGCGACATTGTAAGTGTTGAAATGTTTTTATCATTAGAGCCGGCGGCGTATGTTTCCATAAGTGAGTCGCAAAACCACCCGTTTCTTAGGTGCTTAATCGGATATTTATAAAAAAAAGCGGAATCAGCAGATTCAACGGGCTTAAAATATCCGCTTACAGATAACAAATAGTCATTTATATAACTTCCTGAAGCGTAGTATCTGAATTCAGTGCCGCCGAAATCTATGCCTGCTGTAACTATTGGCGTGTTTTTAAGGTATCTTTTAGCGAATTCAACAATAGAGCCGCCAATATTTCTTGTACGGTTTGATAGTACCGGCGTGTCTGTTCCGAGCGCAGTAAAATATTCAGAGTAAGGATGATCGGATAATAGAAGGGTTTTTCTTAGATTTGTGTTTGATATGGCGGCAGTCGGGTCATGAAATATCCTTATTGTTTTATTCATTCCTAAAAGACTCAACCTTGAGTAATATTGCGGATCAAATGTAAAAACCCAATCCGGTTTTATGCCGTGCTTCATTAGTATAAATCCGGCTGTGTCGGCAGCAAGTATAAACAGTCTGTCCCTGTGATTTATAATTTCGTCAATAACATTATCGAGTCCGGGGCCTGCACCTGCAATGAGAATTATTTTTCCTTGGGGGATAAT
Source organism: uncultured Spirochaetales bacterium (assembly GCA_964608985.1). GTDB lineage: Bacteria > Spirochaetota > GWE2-31-10 > GWE2-31-10 > CAYYKD01 > CAYYKD01. The sequence goes on along the minus strand of CAZSQU010000066.1, from coordinate 14,736 downwards.
AAGCGGTTCATCGTCAAATGCTCTGTTTTCAAGATCGATCAGATTCCTCACTGCATTGTGTTTCCATAGTTTGTCAAAACTGCCGATGGTTTTGTTGTCCAATACTATCGGGTTTAAAGTGTTTTTTATTTCGCGAACGGTTTTTAGCACCTCTTCCGGGTAGAGCCGTTCAATTACCGGATGTATTACGATACGGTATGACTTGAATTTTGTAAGCCGCGAGAACTCAAGCAGGTCATTGATGTTTCCTATTCTAAGACTGATATCTTTAAATAGCGAGCTGTAATCATATCCGTAGAAAATTTCTTTAAATGAGCTGTATTCTATCGGTATAACAAAAATCGACGCATCGCATTTGCGGTAAGGAAGAATATGAAGACCTCCGGCAAAACCAATAAATACAACGAATTCGTCATTGTCATTTAGCTTGAATCTGTCATTTTCCCGTTCAACCGAATAAATCGAGTGTAGTGTGGCACCGTTTATTAAAGGAACTCTGTAGCCGTCTTTTGAGATAACAAACTCTACGCATGTAACGGATGTCTGTTCAAGTGATTGTTTGAGATCGTTACACAGGAGACGGTCGTTTTCTTGAAACATCGCTACACCTCTGTCTCAATAGTTGAATAGTCAGGGAAATATTTAGATCTTATTACGGGGATTTCCTGATTGAACACCGGAATTTTGTCAGTCATAGGATTGATGTTAACGGGGCATCTGAAAATTTCTAAACCAAAATCTGTTTTCATAAAATGATCAAGATAGAGTTTGAAAGGTATATCTGTTTTAAATAACCTTCCGTCATCTGTTTTAATTGTTTCGGCCGGATTTCGGTGGTCAAGTAAATAGACGGAGGTTTCAAGAGGTTTAAAATAATCTGATCTGCCGATGAACTCATCCTCAAAACTTCCCCCCTTAATATGTGCAACGCCACCATCATAACCGAAATCTTGACCGCAGATAACGGCTGAACTAAATCCGGTCTGTGCGACAACCCGTAAAGCATTATTAAAAACGGTTCCTTCTGCCGGCGTACTTACAATATCGTTAGAAACAGGCAGACTCTCAACAAGAGCGTTTTGATAATCGAAAAAGTAAAAATCCATATTATCAAGAGATGTGATAACCGGCGAGATACTGAGCGGTGCAATTATTTTATGGGGAACAAGGAGTTGGTAAATGTGATAAAGCGAGCCGTAACCGGGGTCTGTTATAATGATGTAGTCAGGGTGTATAGAAATTGACTCAAGGTATTTGACTGCAGAAGGGAGTGCAAAAACCGTCATTTTGCCTGCAATATTTTTGATAAAGTCTGAATTATAACCTAATGAAACGCCGGATGAGCATATCAAAGCAGCGTTGTTTGTTTTTCTTGAGGATTTATTCAGGAATTTTATCTTTTTAAATTTGTTTTTGTTCACAGTTCCGTTTCTTTTTTCAAGTCTGTCAAAGACGCCGGCTGTGTTGATAGAGAAACTTGATTTATATAGAATGTTTTTTATACGGTCAATTAGTGGTGCATAATACTCGTAATCAGTTCTTATCAGTTCATTCCATAGAAGAATTGATATGTCTGCGGCGTGAATATTGTTATTCATAATGTATTTTTCGAGGTCGTTCGTGTTGTTAAAATAAACTATGTCAGTGGAGATTATCCGGTTTTCAAAAACCTCAGGTGTAAATGAGATGACGGTTTTACCTGAAGCAAGCAGGTGTCTGTTGACAAACTCGGCGCCGCATACAGTAAGAACTCTCTTCTTTAGATCCGGTTTAGAATCAACAAATTTCTGTGCTTCCTTTTGAGGGTCGTATTGAGAGTATAGATATTTATTGTTAAAGATAAAGGTGTCAAAACCTTTCTTACCGGTAACTTTTATGTATTTTTTGTTTAATGTCGGCATATTGATATATCTATAACATATTTGATTGAATTTGATAACTGATAGTTTATAAAAAAAAGAACAGTCCGTAAAGACTGCCCTTGATAATGCCATAAACTAATAGCCTATTCAATAATAGCCAGGATATCCTCTGACTTAATGATTAAATGATCCTTTTCGTTGATTTTAATTTGAGTGCCGGCATATTTATCATAAATAACCTTATCGCCGACTTTAACCTTAATTGTGTCTCCTGTACCTACCGCAATAACTTTGCCTTCCTGTGTTTTTTCTTGAGCTGATTGTGGGATTAATATACCCCCGGTTGTTTTCTCTTCTGATGTTTTAATCTCAATCAAAACTCTTTCTGCTAATGGTTTTACTGCCATTTTTGGTCTCCTTCGATTTAGAATTTTTTAATGAATGGCGAATAATCGCCTGTTATACAAATGCTGTTTGATGTGGTAATTTAATAATGATATTATTAATTGTCAAGTAAAAAAATATAAAAATTTAAATCCTCGTAAAAAAAATATACCTCTTGACTAAACACAATGCTTATAATACTATTTAATATCCGGCAAGGTCCGGGTTTAGGCGGGAATAAAGAGGAAAAGCCTTCGTCCGTGCGGGCTAAGATTCGGAATAACTAAGACAGTTTGTTTTAAATAATATAATTTTTTGGAGGAAAAGATGGAAAAGAAGCGTTTTTTATTGATGATTGCAAGTATCGTTGCAATTATGTTGTTTTCTGTGGGTTGTAGTTTAGATGGCAGCGGTGATACAGTCATCGACATAGCGGCGATACCGGGTGTAACAGCACCGGCTGCCGGGGAAACACCGGTAACCGGGATAACGAAGACGGATCAGTACACGGGAAAGGTAAGCTGGTCACCGGCAGATGCTACTTTTGATTATGAAACAGAATACACAGCGACGATAACTCTGACAGCAAAGTCAGGGTACACTCTTGCCGGCGTTACAGCAAACTTTTTTACCGTGGCCGGAGCAACAGTTACTCATGACGCAGACTCAGGCGTGGTAACAGCGGTATTTCAAGTATATGCCATAGGTGATACCGGGCCAAGCGGTGTAGGTATAGTGTTCTACATAACAGACGGCGGGTTGCATGGTCTGGAAGTGGCACCGAGTGACCAGAGAGCATCACAGGTGTGGATAGAAGGCGGTTCAACACAAACAACCTCAAATGGGAATACCGGAACGGCTATAGGAACAGGATTGGCAAACAGTAATGCAATCATAGCTCAAACCGGACATACCGGAAGTGCAGCGCAAGTATGTAGGAGTTATAACGGAGGTGGTCTTACCGACTGGTTTCTGCCATCAAAAGATGAGCTGGATGCCATCTGGGATAACCTGGTTGATGACGGAGCAGGAGCAAACAGCGGTGTTGGCGGGTTTGCCGATGACTACTATTGGTCGTCGTCCGAGTCCAATAGTGCCGACGCGTGGCTCCAGCACTTCGGCAATGGCTACCAGGGCAACCCCAGTAAGGTCGACGGCAGGCGGGTTCGGGCTGTTCGGGCTTTTTAGTCGACGACTTATTAGCCCTCCGTGGCTGTCGTCGACATTGGGCATCCTTGCCCGTTAACAATTTATCTATTTAACCCGCATTATGCACGAGAATTCTACTGCAGCTCGTATCTTGCTGATTATCTACGAGTTACTCGATTTTCGATTCTCACATAGTGTTACTATGCTGCGAGTCTCAAATCTTCATAACTCTAAGCTAATCAACAATCTACTTCGCTTCGCTACGATTATCATGCATAATGCGGGTTAAACAGTTATACAGGTTTAAAATGCATCAGGCATTTTTAACCTCTTCCAACTCAAACAGATATTTTTTTTGGGGTAATTTCATTCAACAATAAGTATTGTAAAGCATAAAAGAAACGAGCGGAAACGCATTATGAGTCCCCGAATACAGCGTTTTCGAGCGTTTACTTTTATGCTTTAATGAGTAAACAATAGATAATTGAAATTGCCCAAAAATTAATTCGCCCCCTTTGTTACTTTATTAAAGATATAAAATAATTTAAGATTGTTTTTTTTACTTATGTAGTAAACACAAAATTGTTCAATACATAATATTCGTAAGAAACTAATTATAATGAGGTTGTGTATTACATAATATTAAAATAATTTATAAATATTTGAGTTATATGTAACCGGTGGTAACATTATATAAATAAATCTTTTTTTTAATATTGACAAATAATTAACTATATTATATCTTGTTCTATGTTTTTTTTATCAAATATTCTTAAGGGGATGAGTCATGAAAAGTTTAGAGGATATTTCAAAAAATTGTATTCTTTCGGTGAAAGATCTAAAAGATCTTGAAAACAGATTGCTGAGTGCCGGTTATTTGACACCGGACAAGGTTAGAGATGAGATTGACTGGTTTGTAAATGGCCTGGGGCTCGAGCAATACTACTTTCAAAATACATCTATCGATGAGATTGCACGACATCTTATGGCAATAAGCGCATCAAATATGATAAAGAGTTTTGGCGGTGATCTGGGCGGGGTAGAGTTGATCGAAGAATCAGACGACAAATCAATTTTTATAATAGAAGAGATATCATCAAAAACTCAAGGAATTCAAAGACTGATAGAAAAAAAGTATCCTAACCATAAGGTTCAAAGTTATAAAACCAAGAAGAAAATCGGTGATAACTACATAAGAATATATATGACCGAGAAGATCAACTTTGATGAGAATCTTAAAGATAACCCGGATCTTGAGTTTGAACAAGCGGTCGGGAAAGGGTTTCTTGAAAGATCCGATAAAGAGCGGACTGCAAGATATAAGGCAGTATGGGATAAGATGAACAAAACCGGTAACACTTATATCGGGGATTTTGAGGATTTAAAAACAAATGAAACAAGGATAATGATCGGTATCCAGCCGGGAAACGATAAGAATTACTTCGGCGATTTTTCTCACCTTTTTTATATAAATAATATTCATACAAACAGAAAATACAAAGAGTGTTTTATCTACGGTAAAAAAATATACTCCTTCTATTTCGATAATCTTGATAAGAAAATTGATAAGGACAGATTTTACAGAGATTTGAATGCCGTTATTCTTCTGCCGGATCATCAGATAAAGAAACTTTTCAGAGAAGAGATTCTAAGTCCTATGGAAACGCTGTATGCAATATCAGCTGCTCAATTTACATATCAGTTTATTACGGAAAGCATGGCCGGTTATTCTGAACTTGCAGATACACTAAGCGACAAACCCGAAGCGAAAGGTGTACTTGATAATATCAAAACCCGTTTAATTAAAGAAAGGTATTCTCAAGATAGAATTTCAACCGCAGTAATCGAACACACACAAATAGTAAAAGATATTTATAATCACTTTGAAGCAACATTCTACACATTTAGCAAGAAGGTTGACCTTGATAAACTTAAAGTCGATATTGAGACGAGAATTAATAAAGAGGTTTCAAGTACTGCAAACAAAAATATCCTTACATTTATGCTTAAATTCAACGAGCTTATAATAAAAACCAATTTCTTCCTTAAAGACAAGAAGGCGTTGTCTTTCAAAATCAAACCCGATATAATCGGGGATGACTATGCGGAAAAACCTTTTGCGTTGTTCTTTCTTGTCGGATTCAGTTTCATTGGTTTTCATATCAGGTTCAGAGATATTGCAAGGGGTGGGGTGAGACTGATAAGGTCAAGAAACCTTTCTACATACGAAACAAATCTTAATACAGTATTTATCGAGAACTACAATCTTGCTCTTACACAGCAGAAAAAAAACAAGGATATTCCGGAAGGCGGCTCTAAAGGCACTATACTTCTAAATCTGAACAATCAGAATGCCGGAGATGAGGCGTTCAAAAGCTATGTATCAGCACTATTTGATCTGATAATACCGAATAAAGAGGTTTTTGACAGAATAAACAAACAGGATATCCTATTCCTCGGTCCTGATGAAGGTACAGCCGACCTTATGAACTGGGCACCCGCTTATGCCAAAATGAGAGGTTTTGAATTCTGGAAGGCGATTACAACCGGTAAAAAAGCAGAACTCGGTGGTGTCCCGCACGACACTTATGGTATGACAACTACGGGTGTTCACGAAAATGCGATATGTCTTCTCGAAAAGCTTGGAATAAAAGAGGAATCGATTACAAAATTTCAAACCGGCGGTCCGGATGGCGATCTCGGTTCAAATGAGATATTGATGTCTAAGGACAAAACCATCGGTATAGTTGACGGAAGCGGCGTTATTTATGATCCTGAGGTTCTTGATAGAAATGAGTTGATTAAACTTGCAAAAAACAGACAGATGGTAGAACATTTTGACAGAAAAAAAATATCCAAAAAAGGCTTTTTTGTCTCTGTTAAAGATCAGGATATAGTTTTGCCCGATGGAACAAAGGTGATAAACGGTGAGGATTTTAGAAACAAATTTCATTTGACACCTTATGCTAAGGCAGACCTTTTTGTGCCTTGCGGAGGCAGACCGGCGGCGATAAATATCAATAACTGGAAAGAGATAATTGATGAAAGCGGTAAGTGTCGGTTTAAGTATATCGTTGAAGGCGCTAACCTTTTTATTACGGAACAAGCGCGCTTAAGACTTGAGGAAAACGGCGTAATTATTATTAAGGATGCGGCGGCTAATAAAGGCGGTGTAACATCATCCTCATTTGAGGTGTACGGCGGTCTTGCAACAACGGATGAGCAGTTTGAAAAGAACCTTGCGGTAACAAATGGAGACGAGCCGGCGTTCAGGAAGGAATATGTTAATACAATTATCGAAAGGATTAAAGAGAATGCAAGGATGGAATTTGAGCAATTATGGAAAATCAATAAAGCAACGGGCATTCCATTTACCAATGCGGTTAACATATTGAGTAAAAAAATCAACGATATTACCGATGCAATCTATAAATCTGATATTGTTAAAAGTGATGAGACATTAAAAGCTGTAATCAAAGATTATACACCAAAGGTAATGTTGGACCTTGTAGGACTTGATAACATCCTTAAAAGGGTTCCGATAAACTATCTTCAGGCAATAGTTGCTACAAGACTTGCTACAAAGTTTGTATATGAATTTGGTCCTTATTCAAATGAGATAGATTTTTATTATTTTCTTAAAAGATTTATAGCTTAATATCACGATTAACTATATAACTGATTGTCAACCTGCATACTTTATGCAGGTTTTTTTATATAATTTATTGATAAACAAAGAATTTAATGGTATAAGCAGAGTTAATATTTATATGATAACCGGAGAAATAATTAATGAATGAAAAAAGCGTTGAAATAATTCAAAATGAAAAAAGGTATTGTGCAAATAACTACGCATCGATACCGGTTGTAATAAAAAAAGGTAAAGGCGTATGGGTTAAAGATGTTGAGGGCAATAAATACCTTGATATGCTTTCGTCATATTCTGCTCTTAATCAGGGACACAGACACCCCAAGGTTATGAAGGCTTTATATAAACAAGCCAAGAAACTTACTCTTACCTCAAGAGCGTTTTATAATGATATTATGGGTGATTTTCTTTCAAAGATTTGCAGACTTGCCGGTTATGATAAGGCTTTACCGATGAATACCGGAACTGAGGCAGTAGAAACGGCTATTAAAATTGTAAGAAAATGGGGACATTACAGAAAGAATGTTGCTAAGGATAAAGGTGAGATAATTGTCTGTTCAAATAACTTTCATGGCAGAACTATAACAATAGTGAGTTTTTCTACAGAAGATCAGTACAGAGACGGTTTTGGACCTTTTCCGAAAGGTTTTTCTGTTGCAGAATACGGCAATGCAGATTCTGTAAGAAAACTTGTAACACCTAATACCATAGGGATACTTGCTGAACCGATTCAAGGTGAAGGCGGTGTAATTGTGCCGCCTGAGGGGTATTTAAAAGAGTTGAGACAGATAGCTGATGAGAATAAAATTCTGCTTATTCTCGATGAGATACAAACCGGATTCGGTAGAACGGGTAAGATGTTCTGTTATGAGCATGAAGGGATTAAACCTGATGTTCTTATACTCGGCAAAGCACTTTCTGCCGGAATAATGCCTGTTTCCCTTGTTTTAACAAATGATGATGTTATGAGTGTGATAAATCCGGGTGACCACGGTTCAACATTCGGCGGTAATCCGTTGGGTGCGGCTGTTGGGATAGCTTCAATAGATGTATTATTGGATGAGGAACTTGCGGAGAGATCAAATAGACTCGGTAATTTTTTTATTCAAGAACTCAGGAAAATTGATGCACCTTGCATTAAAGAGATTCGGGGTAAAGGTTTACTTATCGGTGTTGAGATAAAGGTGGAATTTGGAACTGCGCGCAAGTATTGTATGGAGTTGTTAAAATACGGCGTGCTATGTAAAGAGACCCATGATCAGACAATCAGATTTGCTCCGCCTCTGGTTATCAAAAAGAAAGAGATCGAATGGGCACTTGAGAAAATAAAAAAGGTACTTACTTCAAACATATAATTTATAAAAAAAAATATTTGACAGATAATAAAAAAAGCTATACCGTTTGTTTATTATCTGTCGGAGGTTCAAAATGAAAAGATTTGTTATCACGGTGTTATTACTGTCAATATGTTTATATTCTTATTCAAATAATAACAATAATAACAACACTGTTTCCGGTTCAAGCCGCTTGAATTTTAATTTTACAACGAACGAACTTATTGGTCTGGGATTACATTCTGCAGGCGGTATATCTATGATTGTAGGAGCTTCTTTTCTGATATCGGGCGGGGCTTTAGTCAGTTATTTCTTATCTAATTCTGTAGCAACAGATTGGGATGCTTATGGATACCCGGTTGGCTTCTGATGGGAGCGTGATAATACTCCTAATCCGATGGGTACTTATTATTATCCGGGGATTGGTTTGCTGGTAACAGGTTCGATTATTTCAACAATCTCTTTTCTAATGATACTGGTAGCAATATATTTCTGGGCAACAGATAATATAATAATCACTGCAGCTAACAATAACATTATGCCGGTTATTGATGCCGGTGAGGACCTTACACTCGGTCTTTTAGTAAAATTATAATGGTATCGGCTTAACAATAATTAAATGGGACTTCAAAATATTGGCCGCATCTTCTCTATCGATGGGTTAAAAACCAGTTTTGTATTTTATCCGATGAGCCATATAGATAAATAATAGGGGCCAATATGATAAAAAAATATTTAATATTATTAGTTCTGTATACTTTTGTAATTGTTCCGTTGTCGGCTGAGGAAGAAAGCTTGTTTATGTATATCCCTTCTATGGCAGAGATACAGGACTGCTTTGCATTGATTAATTATCTCGGCTCTTTAGAAACAGGTAGAACGCAGATTGACGCTAATAACATAAAAATAATGCTTGATTCTATGCTTGGAGAGAATGAACTTAGGTCATTACTTTTTGAGGATTATTTACTTGGAACAGAGAATCAAGAATTGAGGGATGTAGTTCTTACACATATAAGAGATAATTCCGTAGATGAAAATTTCACAAGAGCAATCCAACAAAGATACAATACACGAATAGAAAGATTGGATAATGGTAATATTAGGTATAACTATAATAATGAGCTATATGATGAGTCTATCAATCTATTTTCATTAAGGGAGAGACATTTTTTTGCCAACCATCTGGGAATGATGATTATCCATAATAACTGGCATGAATTTTCAATAAGAAATGATCAGGGGAGTTCTCCGATATTAAATCATATTGCCGGAGGTGGTACTAACTCTATCTTATTGATGATCTTTGAGCATAATAATATCAGTCTCGACGAATTTAAGGAAGAGATTGAACGATCAATAAATGTTGTAGATTATGGAGAAGATTGGAGGACTGAGGAGTTGCCTCTTTTGGGGGTTCTAGAACATTCGAATGCAGACTATATATCTCTTGGTATAGGTGTGGGAGAGGAACCGCTATTTTCTGATATTGATAAATGCACTGTTGAGTTGAACCTATTTAATGAAAATCTTCAGAGAGGATATGTTATTATGTACTCTATGAACTATTCAAAAACCAATATCAATTATCCTTTAAGATATAGACAGTGGAATATAATGTTATTATACTCATTATTATCTTTCATTATTCCTTAACAATAAGTTCACTTTATTTAAAACGGCTTTTCTGTTTTTAAAAAAAAGTAAAAATGCCCAATGCATTTTTACATCTTCTTTCAGTTATAAAGCGAAAATTATTTTTTTTGGTAATATTGTTTAATTAAGCCCTGCTGAAAAAGTCATAATCACATGAAATATAATGAAATAGAATAAATATTTGTGTATAATAGTGCAAGGATATTACTGTAGGTAATAAAAAATGTTTGCATTTGGTGTGGTAACCGCTTCAATAACCACATCTTGAATTAAAAACATCAAAATTGTACCTTCTTTGCAAGGAGTTTAAATGCGAAGAAAGAATGCATCAGATTATTGGAAAAAAATGTAAATCTTAGTTTAGAGTCAGGTTTATCGCAAGCTGAATATTACCGAGAAAACGATTTAAATCAAAATTACTTGTCGAATGTAAAAAATAAGATGTTGACTCCAAAGGGGTGCAGATTTAATTTTTGGCAAATACCTTAGTGCAAAATAGAATTTTTAAACAAAACAAAAAAATGCGGTACGCATTTTAACCTCTTTAAAGCACTCTCAGTGCAGAATATAGTTTTTGACCTTAAAGCGAGTTACACAAAAGGAAAACGCCTGTGATTCTCAGAACCGAAGTTTTACTTTTTATAACTCGTTTTATTATAAACCTGCCAAAAATTAAATTCGCACCCACTCCAAAGTTATCCGGCAACACATTTGTTGAGATTAAAGAGCAATAAACATTTAAATGTCGATCGCAACAAAATCAAGCCATACAACCTTCCGAAATAACGGGTGTGGTTATTGAAGCGGTTACGATATTCAAAGTATTTCTTTGAAAAATTCACAAAATAATTATATAATCGCATAATAAATATAGGGCAGTTCTAAATACTGCGTATTTAGAACGCCATATATGTATAGGAATGGGTTTGAGTTTCTAAAAACCTTAAAAATTAAGGTTTTTAGAAGTGCCCTATAAACAACGAAAGGAGTACCTATGAGCAGAGTTTTTAAGTTTTTAGTATTTTTGGTTTCGGTTACGATTTTAAGCTGCATCTCATTAACGGCGCAGTCTATGATCAACATTCCGACAGCGGGTATTGTATTTAATCTGAATGACACTAAGTTTGTGGAGATTAGCCCCTTTAGTATGCTGAATACTGAGGTTACCTATGAATTATGGGAGTCTGTGAGGGTATGGGCAGTCGCAAACGGGTATAGATTTGGCACAAACGGGATTTGCGGGTCATCAGGTGCAGGCAGCAACAAACAGCCTGTAACGACAATAGACTGGTACGATACAATTGCATGGTGTAATGCATACAGCGAGAAATCGGGGCTTACCCCATGCTATTACAACTCAACAGACTTAAGACCTGCAAATGTTTACAGGGACTCTTCAAGCCACAGGACTATAGGCAATGAGAATGTTAAGTGGAATGCCAACGGTTATAGACTCCCAACCGAAGCAGAATGGGAGTATGCGGCAAGGTACATAGACGGGACGAGATGGACACCGTTAAACTACGCAAGCGGGGCTACCGCCGATTATAATAACAGTAATGCTACAGGTGAAGTCGGTTGGTATAATGCAAACTCAAATGAAACAACGCACGAGATAGCGCAGAAGAAAGCCAATGCACTCGGCCTTTATGATATGTCGGGAAATGTGTGGGAATGGTGCTGGGATAGGTATGCTGTTCTTGTGTGGGAATGGTGCTGGAATAGGTATGCTGTTCTTGATAACACCCCTGCGGCAGATTATAGAGGTCCAGACAACGGGTCTGACCGCATTCGTCGGGGCGGTGGCTGGAACAACGATGCAAGCTGCTTGCAGGTCGGCGACCGTTACGACCTCAGCCCGCACGACGGGAGCAGCGGTCTTGGGTTTCGCCTTGTCAGTTCAGCTTTGTAGCAGATAGTAGCGTCAGGGATCACGGGAGATAACGAAGTAACCGCCTGAAGGGACGAAGGCGGTACGCAGTTATCGACAGGATCCCTCGCGCAAGAAAACAGCATAATTAAAAAACACAACAGGCGGAGGTAAAACGGGCGGCGGCGGATACGGTAGTTTAAGAGATATTTTATTAAAATTTAAGTGTGTTTACCGTATCCGCCGCCCCCCGTTTTTTTAAAAAACTATGCAGTATAAGATTTTTACTTTGAATATTAAGTCCCTTCCCATTTGGGATAAATAAACCGATAATCACCCGATAATAGTAGAATAAAGGGGTTTATTCGAAAGTTTCGGGTGATTGTTTTTGTAAATCTTCATTTACTATAGCAAATGAGAAGTCAAAATAATCGTTTAATATTTGTGATTTCAGAATAATATCGCAACAAAATCAAGCCATACAACCTTCCGAAATAACGGGTGTGGTTATTGAAGCGGTTACGATATTCAAAGTATTTCTTTGAAAAATTCACAAAATAATTATATAATCGCATAATAAATATAGGGCAGTTCTAAATACTGCGTATTTAGAACGCCATATATGTATAGGAATGGGTTTGAGTTTCTAAAAACCTTAAAAATTAAGGTTTTTAGAAGTGCCCTATAAACAACGAAAGGAGTACCTATGAGCAGAGTTTTTAAGTTTTTAGTATTTTTGGTTTCGGTTACGATTTTAAGCTGCATCTCATTAACGGCGCAGTCTATGATCAACATTCCGACAGCGGGTATTGTATTTAATCTGAATGACACTAAGTTTGTGGAGATTAGCCCCTTTAGTATGCTGAATACTGAGGTTACCTATGAATTATGGGAGTCTGTGAGGGTATGGGCAGTCGCAAACGGGTATAGATTTGGCACAAACGGGATTTGCGGGTCATCAGGTGCAGGCAGCAACAAACAGCCTGTAACGACAATAGACTGGTACGATACAATTGCATGGTGTAATGCATACAGCGAGAAATCGGGGCTTACCCCATGCTATTACAACTCAACAGACTTAAGACCTGCAAATGTTTACAGGGACTCTTCAAGCCACAGGACTATAGGCAATGAGAATGTTAAGTGGAATGCCAACGGTTATAGACTCCCAACCGAAGCAGAATGGGAGTATGCGGCAAGGTACATAGACGGGACGAGATGGACACCGTTAAACTACGCAAGCGGGGCTACCGCCGATTATAATAACAGTAATGCTACAGGTGAAGTCGGTTGGTATAATGCAAACTCAAATGAAACAACGCACGAGATAGCGCAGAAGAAAGCCAATGCACTCGGCCTTTATGATATGTCGGGAAATGTGTGGGAATGGTGCTGGGATAGGTATGCTGATCTTGATAACACCCCTGCGGCAGATTATAGAGGTCCAGACAACGGGTCTCGCCGCGTTTTTCGGGGCGGTAGCTGGGACGGCAGTGCATACAACTTGCAGGTCGGCGACCGTAGCATCAGCAGCCCGAACGGCGGGAGCATCCTCCTTGGGTTTCGCCTTGTCAGTTCAGCTTTGTAGCAGATATACGGCGGACCAAGAGATTGCCCTTTACCGGCAACGGTATAAATAAACTTTACCTCCTCAATGTTAGTAGGATTATGGATTTAATCCGAACGCCTTTAGGAGGTTTTTTTTAAAGAACCTTGAGGGGTGGCTACTTTATGCAGGGTTTGTGCCCGGGCTATCCGAACTTTCTGATAAAATGGCTCTGTCTCATGTGCATTTCCCATAATTTTACCATTATGGACTTATACTAACGATAGGGTACTAATTTTTTGCTAGACAATACAGGAATGAATGATTATGAATAAAATCTGAGTGGAGGAATGTTATGCAAACTGCAACTGTGAAATAGTTAGAAAAAAGACTTTCTGATTTTTTGGATGAAGTTAGTAGTAGTCATGATCCTCTTTATGTCGTTGGTGATAAAAATAGAGTTGTGATTAAAAATGTTCCTGCTGATATTTGTGAAAATTGCGGATAGTATTATTTATCATCAGAGATGACAACTAAGTTGTTTTTACTTGTCGAGGATGCAATAAAAAAGGGTGCAGTGGTTGAGATAATTAGATATGCAGCATAAACAAGACTCAAACTATAGGCTGCAAGACAGCAAACCGGCTCGGACTCTTTGATATGTCGGGTGAATTTTTTGTTTTGTCTTTCACGAAGTTGGAGAGGAAGCGAGGTGGCTAACTTTTTCAGTTTTTTGAAAAAGGTGAATTTCTATTCATTTAATTTAATTGTTGATTTATATTGGTTTTGTAATACATTTATAGTAAATAATATGGAATGGAGTGGGTTAGGACAGCTCAATTTATACTTAATGCAAATGAAATCAATGAAGCACTGATAAAATATGTTCATGAAATGTTTAAAGGAAAAGAGATTGAGATTACAATTTCTGATATTTTTGATGAAACTGATTATTTAAATAAATCAGATGCTAATAGGCACTTTTTATTAAATGCTATTTCTGATATCGAAAATCAAAAAAATCTTAAAGAAGTGAATATTAGTGTTTGCCGGCGAAAATATATCTTGAGTAAAAGTGATCTGTTTGTTTTAGATAAGAATTGATCTAACTCCTGAGTAACTTCTCAATTCTACGGTTTTTAATAAAAGTGAACCTGAAACATTAAAAAAGTTATTTATCGTAAAAGCAGGGCATTCTTGAATAATGTTATGGTGCACGGGACTTAACCCGTATTATGCACGAAAATTCTACTGGATCTCGTATCTTGCTGATTATCCACGAGTTA
>CAZSQU010000065.1:0-17831 GCA_964608985.1 uncultured Spirochaetales bacterium | reverse complement strand
CCCATAAACATATATTGTGTATCTTCTGAGCTAAGTAGTTTTGCTGTCTCAGGAATCATACTTGATTTAACAAAATATGTACCGTTTAATTTTCTTTCTCTGCTTTTTCTCATGGCCTGTCCTTTTTTTTTCTTATTAAAAACGATTCAATTGTAAAAGTATGTGCAAAAATGCATGGGGGAATTAAAATATTTTTATGTGAAAGTACAAGAGGGGACAACCTATGGTTGCTAATAGGATTATTTCACGCATGATTATACAGGCATAGGTTGTCCCCGCTGATTCTCCAACTGAATTATAAACACAAATCTCTATTTACTCTTTTGAGGATTTGCAAAAAAAAAATCTGCGCCCCTACTTATCTAATTAAAATAATTAATATTGACAAAAAACCATTTAACTTATAACATTTTATATTCTTAAGCCTGCATAATGCGGGTTGAAACAAACGATCATCTTAATTTTAACGATTATTGGATACCTTAATTATGGGAAATGAAAGTCAAGTAGAGGGTATTTTTAACGCCTTTGAAAGATATATTGAAACTGAGGATAACTTTTCGCTTATCACGCACTATAATCCGGACCCGGATGCTATTGGCGGTGCATTTGCACTTTCTTATCTCTTAAATAAAAAGTTTAGTAAGAACTGCAAGTGCTATTATTGCGGAATAATAGGCAGAGCAGAGAACAAATCTCTTATAAATATACTCGACATAGAGTTGATATGTGTTCAATCCCTCGATATTCTGAATGATACCAAAATTATTTTACTCGATTCTCAACCGGGGAGCGGCAACAATCCGCTTGATAAACATCATATACCGTATATATGTTTTGATCACCACCCTTTAAGGGAAGACACTGCTACAGTCAACTTTGCAGATATCCGGCTTGATCACGGTTCAACCTGTACGATCATTTACAGCTATTTTAAGGCATTTGGGATTAAACCGACTGTAAATGTTGCAACAGCTCTATACTACGGGATCGAATCAGATGTTGTCGGAGAGGGGCGTACAACTAACAAACTTGATATTGAATACCTTGATGAACTATCAAAATTCATCAATCGAGAAAAACTCCATCAAATCGAGAATCCTAAACTCCCTTACGATTATTATACACACATCTTCAAAGGGGTAAATAACAGCGTTGTTTATGATGATTATCTTATAACAAGTCTCGGTGAGATTGATAATCCTGATTATATCGGAGAAGTGGCTGATTTCCTTATCCGTTTTGAAAAGGTTTTTCTTGTTTTGGTTGTTGGAGTTTTTGATAATGTTATCAGACTATCATTCAGATCACAACGGAAGAAATACGATGCCGGAGAATTAATTAAAAAAATCATCGGTAATTACGGTTCCGGTGGAGGTCACTCCACAAATTCAGGCGGGCAGATCATTCTTAATGATAAAGAGGAAGCAACAAAGGTTTCTAAGAAGATCATAACAAAGTCTTTATCAATAATTAAAAATAAAATAATTTCCGGAGTGCCGTTTCTTTCCTTAAAAGATTATTAATTAAAGGAGCATTTTTATGGTTAAAAACTTTGTACTTGATACAAATGTAATTCTTCACGATTCATCCTGTATATTCCATTTTCAAAACAACAATATTATTATACCGATCGTAGTTCTTGAAGAGATTGATAATTTCAAAAAAGGTAGTGACATCAAGAATTTCCACGCAAGAGAATTTACACGGTTACTTGACTCACTTATGACCAACAAAATATTTAAAGAGGGGTCACCTCTGGGGGAAGGGCTTGGCAAAATAAGGGTAATTCCCGGACACGATGATAATGAGGATGTTCATAAATTCTTCACAAATCACACGCCGGATCATAGGATTTTGGCACTTGCCCACAACCTTATACATATTGATAACCTAAAGAATGTTATAATCGTTTCTAAAGACATCAATCTCAGGGTCAAAGCAAAAGCGATAGGTGTAAATGCCGAGGATTACCAAACAAACACAATTAAGAATATCGATGAACTTTATACAGGCATTAAACAATTAAATGATATCGATCAAACAGTTATAGATGAGATTTTTCATCCGCCATTCGAACTGCCGGCGAATAGAATAAATCAGAACTGTCAGCTTTTTCCTAATGAGTTTATTATTCTAAAGTCAAATAAAAGCTCTGCTCTTGTCAAGGTAAGTTCTGATATGGACAAGATAATTAAGGTAGAAAAAAAATTCCCATATGGCATAAAACCCCGTAATTCCGAGCAGTCATTTGCCATAGAAGCCCTTCTGGACAACAATATTCCGGTTGTAACATTATCCGGCAAAGCGGGAACGGGAAAGACCCTGTTGGCATTAGCAAGTGCAATTGAGGTCAGGAAAGACTATAAACAGATATTCCTTGCTAGACCGGTTATTCCTCTCGGTAATAAAGACCTCGGTTACCTGCCGGGCAATGTTTCCTCTAAACTTGATCCTTATATGCAGCCGCTTTGGGATAACTTAAATGTTATTAAGAATCAGTTTAAAGAGAATGAAGAGAATTTCACTAAAATCACAGGGCTTATAGAAAACAACAAACTTGTAATTGAGCCGCTCGCATATATTAGGGGCCGATCACTTGAACGGATATATTTTATTGTGGATGAAGCCCAGAATCTTACTCCTCACGAGATAAAAACGATAATTACAAGGATTGGTTCAGGTGCCAAGGTAGTTTTTACGGGTGATCCGTATCAGATCGATACGCCGTATCTCGACAGCAAGTCAAACGGTCTAACCTACTTGATTGACAAATTTAAAGGGCAGAAACTTTACGCTCATGTTACTATGACTAAGGGTGAAAGATCAGAGCTCGCTGATCTTGCCGCTGATCTTTTATAGTAGGTAAAAAAGGTGTTAAATGGATAAAACCAACTATTATGAAGATGTGATTTGTGCTCGCGCCACACCTTCCGGTGCATCAGCAATAGCGGTTATAAGGGTCAGCGGCAAAAACTCACTTGATATACTTAATAGAATTTTTGTATCGGCTTCAGGTAAGAAACTTGTTTTTAAAACACACAGAACTTATTATGGAGAGATTGTTGATTCAGATAGTAATCCTTTAGATCGGGTCCTTGTGGCTGTATTTGAAAAAGGCAAAAGTTTCACCGGTGAAGAATCATTTGAGATAAACTGTCATGGAAGTGAAGTAATCATTGCGTTGATCTTAAGAATTCTAATGGCAAACGGGGTAAGACCGGCAGAAGCAGGGGAGTTTTCTAAACGCGCTTTCCTTAACGGAAGGATTACACTTGCCGAAGCAGAGTCTATTATGGACATCGTGCATTCATCCACCGACAAATCAGCAAGAATTGCGGTCAGACAACTATCCGGCAGACTCAGTAATGAGATTAATATGATTAAAGAGATGATTACGGAAATGCTCTGTTCACTTGAGGTCAACATTGATTATCCCGAAGAGGATTTGCCTGAAGAATCAAAGGATTGGATCGATTCAATAAATTTAATTACTCAAAATATGAAAGTGCTGATAGACGGGTTTGAAAGGGGGCGTTATTTTAGAGAAGGTTTAACAGCTGTAATTCTCGGCAAAACCAACTCCGGTAAATCAACATTATTCAATCTACTTATCAATGAGGATAAAGCGATCGTTTCAGATATTCATGGTACAACAAGGGATTATCTCGACGGGGTAATTAATGTAAAGGGGTACGGAATAAGGGTATATGATACCGCAGGTCTGAGAGATACTCATGATCTGATAGAAAAAGAGGGAACCAGAAGGGCTATTGAGATAGCGCAAAAAGCCGACTTTATTTTTTATGTTGTATCTGCAGAATCGGGATTTACTGAAGATGATAAAAACAATCTAACTAATATAGAGCGAAATCGTAGAGTTATTTTTATAATAAATAAGTCAGATTTATCAAATAAAACAGACGATGAGAATATTGCCCGTTTTCTTTCGGATAGGTTTGAACACCACCGAATAGTATCTATGTCTGCACTTAATAAAACCGGTCTTGATGATTTTAATCAATCATTTACAGCACTATTGACAAATGATTCGGGTTATGAAGCAAACGATCCTGTAATTACAAATGTAAGACACGCTACACTCATTCAGACGGCCCTTGATTCACTTAACCCTGCATTATCAAGAATTAACGAAGGGGCGCTTGATCTCGCCGCCTTTGATCTTCGTCAAGCTCTAAACGCCCTCGGCGAGATCACCGGTGAGGTAACTCCCGAAGACATAATCAATAAAATATTCAGTGATTTCTGTGTCGGTAAATAAACCTCTGTAAAAAATAATTTATGCAATTCTTATTAATTGTAAAGTTTACAATTAATATGGCGGATTATCAGGTAATCGTATTATTATAATATAGAAAAAATATTTTCAGGAGAAAAAGATGAAGAAAGCCGTAATAGTTTTATTCTATTTAACTGTTCTTTTTGCTACAACCTCATGTAAAGATCAGGTTGCATTAATGCAGGACAATACGCAGAACGCTGTACCTGTAATCTCAAACCCTAACTTGAGAACGGTTGCAGAACTTCAGCAACAGCTTCACTCAATATCAGACAACGAGAGCTCATCGATAGTTTATATCGGAACAGAGACAACAGTTACTCAACAAATGGTCAACCCCTTTGACTTCTTTTTCAGAGATCCGCGAAGACAAAACCCGGAACAAAGAGAATTCAAGCAGGAGGGGCTGGGGTCGGGTATAATTTACAGACGATCTAACGATAAATATTATATTCTAACAAATAACCATGTAGTAGATCAAGCTGATAAGATAACAGTAAAGATTGCACAAGACAAGATTTACGAAGCCAGACTCCTTGGAGGCGATCCGGAGATCGATATTGCTGTTCTTGAGATTACAACTAACGATGAACTAAATATAGCACAATTGGGCAATAGCGATAATGTCAGGGTGGGTGATTTTGTTGTAGCTATCGGCAATCCGTTTGGTTTGTATGGAACGATGACTTTTGGTATAGTTAGTGCTATCGGAAGAAGTGATATTATGTCTGATCGAATAAGTCTTACAAATTTCATTCAGACAGATGCATCTATCAATCCGGGTAATTCCGGTGGCGGACTAATAGATATGGAAGGTCGGGTTATTGGTATAAACACCTTGATCTATTCCCAGACGGGAGGAAGTGTAGGGATAGGTTTTGCGATTCCAATTAATATTGCTAAAAGGATAGCAGATCAGCTTGTTGAGACAGGCGAGATTCAGCATGGTTATCTCGGAGTTCAATACGAAGAGTTGACCCCTTCATCAATAGAAACACTCGGTTTGAGAAATGTTCAGTATGGAATGATAGTTAAGAAACTGCTTGAGGGCGGACCTGCGGAACAAGCCGGTATTAGAGTAGGGGATGTTCTTATTGAGTTTGAAGGGATACCGCTTAGAAGATCAAATGATCTTGTTATGAATGTTGCAAATACTGCGCCGGATACACGGGTAAGAATCAAGCTGGTTAGAGACGGCAATCCGCAAACAGTCAGTGTTACTTTAGGCAGGAGGTCTGATATGGCAGCGGCAGAAGATTCAAACGGAGACAACGCACTAGAGCAGTATGGTATTCAGTTGGTTGAACTCACAGATGCGTATAAACAAAGCAATAACATTCCGCGCCAGATTAACGGTGCCCTCGTCGCAAATGTTGTACAAGGTTCTCCTGCTGCACAAACGGGGATTAGAAAGGGATTTATATTAACAAAAATTAATAATAATGTAATAAGAAACATCGCTGAGGTTAAACGGATAATTGAAGAAAGAAGAAATCAGAGAAATTATTTCTTTTTTTATGGTGACGGTAAAGAGTTTATTATAATGATGTAGTTTAGATTTTCTAAAAAAAAGCTGTCCTGATAACGGGCAGCTTTTTTTGTGTGTATTTTAATGTGTCAATCTGTAAATTTAAGAATTGTTTCGCTGTCATCAGGGTAATCTTTAATAAGATCTGATCTCAACGCAATCTCAAAGTCATTGAAATCAAATCCGGGAGATACAGTACAACCGCATAATGAATATTCATTACTTCCGATTGATTCGGCGGCGAACCATGTTCCTTTCTTTATAATAATCTGAGGAATACACCCGTCATCAAGCCCGCCGAGTTTCTCGACCTGCACCCTTTTGTTATCGAGAATGTAGATCATTACAGGGGCACCCTGGTAGTGGTGCCAGATCTCATCAGATTTGATCCTATGAAACAGTGATTTATCACCTTTTCTAAGCAGGTAATAAATTGCAGTGGCAAAAGACCTTTTACCGCCGTTGAAATTTGGAGAAAGATCAGCGGTTGTTTCAGTTGCACGATATGTTTCTTTGTAGTAACCGCCCTCTTTATGGGGGATTAGATTTAGTTTGTCAATTATATCTTCACAGTTTTCCATGAATCACCTCATGCTTAATAAAAAAACGGGGTGCTTTATACAACACCCCAATATTTCAAATAAATAAATTTTTTATTTAAATCTGAATTTTTGAATATACTCACTTAAGCCTGTATAATCGTTGTCTTTTATACCGTCATTCAATTTCTGAACAAGAACGGTAAATTTATCGACAGCTGTTTCGTATGCTTCTTTAACATTTTTACCTGCCGATCTGATTTTTACATATTCAACGCTGTATTTACCTATGTCTTGAAAGGTGTCTTTAAGAAAAGCGATTACATTACCATAAGATACATCACTTATGCTTTTAACTTTTCCTTTAACCTCAGCAATATTTTCAAATATATTATTGAAAGTATAAGTACTTGTTGTTGCATTATGCATCATAACGAATTCTTCTTCAAAAGATTCTCTTGATTTTTCTGCCGCAACCTTAGTTCTTTCTATTCTTCTTTTTGTAAAATATTCGTTTAAACTCTGATTCAAAGCATTCTCGGCTATAGCACTATGTAATTCTGCATAAATTTCGTTCATAACTACTCCCTATAGAATTTTTTTTAATTATAATTAATAAATTTATTTAAAGCAAGTAATTTTTACATCTTTTTTTAATTTTTTTGCAAAATTATTTAAAAACAGTTAATCGAGTTTAAGAAATTTGATAAGATTTTGTCTCGTCTTATTGCTTATCCACTTTAAACTGTTTATTTCATCTTTTCCGGCTGCGGCAAGCCGCTTAATTGAGCCGTATTTATTTATTAGCCTAATAGCAGTATGACTGCCGATCCCTTCGACCTCAGACAGTTTGTCAACAAGAGTGTTTTTTTGAATTTTATTTCTTAACCCTTTATTGCTGAATCTGTGAGACTCATCTCTTACTCTCTGAATTATTTTTAATACAGGCGATCCGGCGTCAAGGATTATAGGTTTTGAGCCGGTTTTAAAAATATGTTCTTCCTTTTTTGCCAGGGCAATCAGATCTGATTCAATACCCAAAACCTTAAGTACTCCTTCGGCAATTCTTAATTGGCCTTTACCGCCGTCAATGACGATCAAATCGGGAATTTCTTCTTTTTCATTGAGTACTCTCTGATATCTGCGGGCTAACATCTCTTCCATCATAGCATAATCATCGGGGTGTCCTTCACCTTTAATGTTAAATTTTCGATATCCGTTTTTATCGGGAACACCGTTTTTGAAGCGAACCATAGCTCCAAGATTAACACTGCCGGAGAGGGTTGCAACATCGAATCCTTCTATTATATACGGTATGTTTTTTAGACCGAGTGTCTTTTTAATTTCGCGAAGAATATTCAGTTTATCACTTCTATATTTCTGTTCTTCAAAAACGATCTCACTATTTTGAATTGCGAACTTTAATAGTCGTTTTTCAGCAATTCCGACAGGTGTAACAATCGATGTCGGTTTTGATCTGTTTTGGTGGATTGCAGCTTCTATACTTTTTTTGTCCTCCGGTTTTTCAATAACAACTATTTTTTGTGGTGTCCTAACCCCATTTAGATAAAAGGTTTTAATAAAATTAGCAGTAAGCTCCTCAATGCTCAAAAAGTCTCCAATAACAAAACTTTGTTTGTCGATAATCTTTCCCGACCTCACCATTATTATGGTAAATACTGCAGTGTTATAATCATTATACAATCCGACAAAGTCAGAATCCGGTATTGTTTGATTTTCTACGATCTGACTCTGATTCACGCCTTCAACAGCTTTTATTAAATCTCTAACCTCTGCGGCGGATTCATAGTCCATCCTTTCAGAGAATATCACCATATCATTCTTTAGAAACTTAATGATACCTGCTGTATCATCCGATAGTATTCGTCTTGCAATATCAACCTGTCGTGAGTATTCTTCAGGGGTAATATAGCCGGCACAAGGGGCATAACAACGGTTAATGTGATAATTTAAACATGGTTTTATTGTGTTAGGCGGGGTAAGTTTTTTGCGGCAGGCCCTGAGTTTCAGGTATTTTTTAAAAATGTCAGTTAATGCACACAAATAGTCATTATCAACAAAAGGGCCGAAATACTCATCAATATTGTTTCGTTCTTCCCTGCATTTTACGACAACCGGATATACTTCCTTCGTTATCTTAACAAACGGGTAACTTTTGGCATCCTTCAAACTAATATTATAGCGGGGGTTATGCTCTTTTATCAGGTTATTTTCAAGGATTAATGCCTCAACCTCAGTATTTGTAACGACGAATTCCATATCGGATATACGCTTTGTAAGGGCGGCGGTTTTACTGTCTTTATTGTTTCCGGTAAAATATGATTTTACTCTGTTAAAGAGGATTTTTGCCTTACCGACATAAATAACAACCCCGGCATTATCCTTAAACAGGTAAACGCCGGGGCTTTTTGGTATAACTTCTAATATACTTTTATCAATCAAGTATCAGTCCTTATGAAGGTCCTTAAGATGGTCACGAAGTTTACGGGATCTTGCCGGATGTTTTAGTTTGCGCAATGCCTTTGCCTCAATTTGTCTTATCCGCTCTCTTGTTACATTAAATATGTAGCCAACCTGTTCAAGTGTTAACGAATAGCCGTCATCCAATCCGTATCTCATTTTTAAAACATCCTGTTCTTTTTTGGTGAGCGTTCTGATTACATAAGAAAGTTGTTCTTGAAGATCCTTGTAAGCGGCGCACGAAGCTGGATTTTCAAAACCTTTATCTTCAATAAACTCTCCGAGAACACTGTCGTCTTCTTCACCGATAGGTGTTTCAAGGCTCACCGGTTCTCGTGCTACATTCTTAACCGCTTTAACTTTGCTTATAGACCAGCCAAGTTCTTTTGCTATCTCTTCGTCAGAGGGTTCACGACCAAGCCGCTGGAGAAGCTGCCTTGTCTCTCTCAGCACCTTATTTATTTGTTCTATCATATGTACGGGTACACGAATGGTTCTTGCTTGATCGCTTATTGATCTTGTGATTGCCTGTCTTATCCACCAGGTAGCATAAGTTGAGAACTTATAACCCTTTCTATACTCAAACTTATCTACCGCTTTAATTAAACCAATATTGCCCTCTTGAACAAGATCAAAAAAGTGCAATCCTCTGTTTGTGTATTTCTTAGCAATAGAAACAACAAGGCGAAGATTCGCTTTAACAAGTTTGTCTTTTGCACCTTTTACAAGCAAGAGGCCTTTTGCAATCTCATTTCCGAATTCCTTTATTTCTGTTATGGTATTATCATATTTGAATTCAAGGTCTTTAAGATGTAAATCATTAGCTTTGATTTTTTTAATCATCTCTTTTGCTTTATCTACACTAAGCGTAGAACTGTCCGAGAATGTGCCGTTCTCGATCTCTTTAAGAATGTTTTTAGTTTGTGCAACTGAAGTAATGTGAAGCTTTCTAAAGTACTTTTGATTGTTTGCCTCAAAAAGTTTTACACTCTCAAGTACCTTTACGACCTCTTCTGCTATCTTTATAACATCCTGATTATCCACTTCTCTGCTGAACATAATATTAAAGGCGTCTTTTTTGATCTTATCGATTTCTTTGCGAATACTTGCCCGTTCTTTTTCTGACCTTGTATCTCGTTGTTTTGTAATCAGAGTTTTAAAGCACAATGCTTTCTTCATAAAATCCTGAAGAATGTCCTTGTATTTACTTTTTATTCTCTTTTTTTCCGAAGAATACTCCCTTGAATCCGATCTTATTGTAACAACATTTTTGTCCATGTCTATCGGTTCAACAGTAATTTTTTCAAGAATATTGTTGAATTCAATTATCGGAATACCAAGTTTCCTTATAAACTCGTGTATTAGTTTCTCGCCCCGCTCGATCTTTTTGGCTAGATCAACCTCATGCTCGGCATTTAAAAGCTCCACCTTGCCTATTTCACGAAGATATATTCTTATGGGGTCATCAATAGTGGCAGTTGTATTATGAACAATCTTTTTTGCTTTTTCAGCATGATCCGTTCCCGAAGAGCCCGTTGCAGATGGTGCCTTACTTAGAAATGAGGCATCCTCAACATTTGCAACATCCTCTTCTTGAACGCGGATGTTTTTCTCTTGAAGTATTACGAACACCTCATCAATTCTTTCGTTATTGATTATTTCCTGAGGTATGTTTTTATTGATCTCATCGATTGTAACAATCCCGTTTTTGGCACCAATTTCTAATAATTTTTTGATTTCCGGATATTCTAAGATGTTTTCCATGTATTTTTTAACTCCTGTAATCTATTTAATTTAATAATCTCACTGACAATTAAAGACTTTTCTTCCTGCATCTCCTTTACAAGATTATCATCCTTATAAAAAACTCCGAGCTTTATCTTTTGATTGATTTTATCTCTTATCCGCTCAAAGTGTTTTTTCTTTAGATCTGCTATTCTGTCTATACAGATATTAATCAGCAAATTATCATCTTCTACATTAATTTCGTCACTGAATATTGATGCGACATAAAAATCTCTAAGTGTATTATCGGTAATATTATCTATAAAATTTTTATTTAACGACGAATATTCTTCAATATTAATTGAATTAAATATATCCCTGTTTTCGGGATAAACGAAAAACTCTTCACTGAGAAATGTTTTTTTTACAATATCTGTACGAAACTGTAATTTACTTAATATAATATTAAGGTCAACCTCCCTTCTGAATTGTTTCTCTTTAAATTTTTTAGGATCATCAATAGAAACTTCCGGTATATCGCTGATCTTACCCGCATTTGTAACTCCGGCAATATTGTATTTGCCGCTGTTTTTAAATTTAATGAAATCTCTCGATAACAAGCGTTTATCAACCTTAAGTGAGTTAGAGAGGCGTTCAACAAGCCCGTTCTGTACAATTTCGCTTTCCCATTGTCGTATATACTCAAAAAAATATGAAACTGTTTCATTAAGTCGCCTGACATCAGTTACATCAATATCTGATGCCCTGTTGTGAAGCATAAATTCAAACCCGTCAACCCTTTTATTTGACAACGATTCAAACTCATTTGCCGTATGATGTCTAAAATACTCATCCGGATCTTTAGCGTCATCAAGAATCATTACTGATGTTCTTATCGGTGAGTTAACCCCCTCTTTGATCCCTTTAAGCCCCCCCTTGATACCTGCCTGATCATTATCAAGGAGAAGTATAACCTCTTCGGCGTATTTAGAGAGTAAAGTTAATTGGTCTTTAGTAACAGCAGTACCGCAAGGCGCAACCACATTCTTAATGCCTGACTGAACGGTTGTTATAACATCCATGTATCCCTCGACAAGATAGACTTTCTTTTTGTCAATTATATCTTTCTTTGCGAGACTTATTCCATAGAGACTTCTGCTTTTTTTGTAAAGCGCGGTCTCCGGTGTATTGATATACTTAGGCATTTGAGCATCCGATAAAGCACGCCCGCCAAATCCGATGCAGTCCCCCCGATAATCATAAATCGGGAACATCACCCTATCATAAAATATAGTTCTAAACCGGTTGTTATTATTTGAAAACAATCCCGTTGTAAGCAGAAACTCCCGTGTAAAGCCTTTTTTTAATAAAAACCTCTCAAAACCGCCTCTATCCGGCGGGGCATAACCGATATTAAAATGATCCATCGTCTCTTTAGATAAGCCTCGATTGTTTAGATAATCAAGTGCCCGCTTACCTTCCGGTCTTTGATGGAGAAAGTGTTTGTAATAATTAACTGCTCTCCCGTTAAAAACTGCCAGCTGTTCCCTGCGGTTGTATTCTCCGTCTTTCTTAAAGTCCCCGCTTTTAGTATCAATTGTAATACCGGCTTTTTTAGCAAGAAACTTAACAGCTTCAATAAATTCAAGTCCTTCCGTTTTTTCGATGAATTTGATTACATCCCCTGATTCTCCGCAAGAAAAACATTTGTATATGCCGTGTGCCGGTGAAACACTAAATGAGGGGTTTTTGTCATTATGAAAAGGGCAGAGACCGGTCCAGCCCGAGCCGGACCTTTTGAGAGATGTTACCTTCTCTCTGATCACCTCGACAATATCAGTTCGTGCTTTTATATCGTCGATCAGATTTCTGTCAATACCCAATAGTTTGCCTCCGTATAGCGGTTGACCATATTGTTTGAATGCAATTAAAGTGAGATACAATCTAATACCAAAATTCAAATAAATCAATGTTTTTTTGGGGCTTAGATTAAAAAATGGGGTTGTCAAAAAAAGATACCTGCAATATGCAAGGGAAATTATCTTTCTTAGTCAACCCCATTTGATAACAGATTAGCGAGGACCAGACTCGAACTGGTGACCTCTCGGTTATGAGCCGAGCGCTATAACCATCTAAGCTACCTCGCCAAGAATAACAAAATGCTTATATTAAAAAAAAATATATTTGTCAAGAAAAATCATCTCTTGTTAATAGTTTATTAATTGGGACTCCCTCTCCTCCGAGATAACTCTGCTCTTGACCTTGAATCAATATCTTAACAGAATTTACCGTCGGGAACTGAGTTGCCGTAAAAACGATCTGCTTTAATTGTTGATAAGTTCCTTCCCGACCAAGATGATTATATTGAAATTCACCGGAGAAATTCAGATAAGCAACGCCGCCTTGAACCCTTGCCGATAATAATCTTGAATTCTCAGGGATACAGCTTATTACTCCGTTGCCGAGTCCGGCACTTTCAGGTCCCGATAAAAGTTGATTGATTGTTTCGATAAGCGGAGAGTCTGTATAATTAATTGCTCTGTTTACCGGCTCGACAACTACGCGGTCATCGGCTGTAATCTTTGCAAAATATAGTTTGCCGTTGTATGTTCTAACAGCTGATGATGAGGAATGAGCAGAGCTTGAAGAAGCGGATGCAATAGATGATGATCGTATAGACGATGCAGCAGAGCTTCTGCTGCTTGACCTGCTTGAGGATGATCTTGCAATAACAGAGGAACTTGAAGATGATCGGACAGCCGGCACAATAGAGGATGTGACCGATGAGGATGATTGAGTTCTTTCTACATGAGACGAAGATGCATTTAATGATGATACTGATGAAGAACTTAATAAAGAGGATGAAGATGAGCTTGAACTGTTGATATTTTTACTTATTAAAGTATTTATAAAATCTCTAAGATTTGACCCATGATCGTTACTGTTCTCTGCAACTGTACTCTGATTTGTTGTTGAAGATGCAACAAAACTGTCTTTAAGACTGAATAGTATTCCACCGAGCGCGACAATAATAATTAAAAAAAAGATTAAAAAACCGCTTCTGCCGGGGCTTGTATTATTTTTTTTATTTGATTGTCTTGCCGCCATAATATAATACTCCTAATAAACACAATTGTTAATATACCGGTAAATAAGTGATACTTTATTATGATCGGTCTAATAATCAATTGAGTAAATATAAAATAACAGGCATTATTGTAATTTATGTGTCAAAATAAATTAGTCAAGGTTGTCATCATGAAAACGGGGATCGCTTACAAACTTTTCCTGTTTGAGATTGTTGTTTTTACCTTCTGTTGGATCAACCTTATCATCCCTTGTCTCATCCTTCTCAAAACCACCTCTTAGATGTTCTGCTGTTTTTGGTTCAGGAATATATTCCTCATTTTGAATAATTGCCAATGCCTTTCTGCCCGCTTCTTTTGCATAATAATCTGTTTCGTGATCTATCATGTTTTTGAGTGCATTTACAGCTCTTGCCGATTTAAGAGTTGCAATAATATTAGCCGCATCTTCTTTGTTTGATGGTGTACCGTCAATCAAAACATTGATAAGCTCATCTACAGTCATCTTTTTTATGTCCGAAAAATCGTATTCCTTCATATTCAGCTCCGGTTATATGGATTTAGTATCATATTAATATAATTATAAACTAAATTCAAATAGTATTTTCATTTTTTATAAGTCTGTGACCGGCTTCTCGAATTATTGTATTAAAAACTTGACTTGTAAGTAAAAAAAAAATAATATATTTAAAAAAAGGAGATTAAAAGTGAAAAGATTTTTACCAATTGTATTTACATTATTTGCATTTGTTTTATGGGCGGAAGAGTCCGCGCCGGAATTGCCTTTGAAACCGACAATGTATTTTAATTCGATCTATCAGTATGACACTAAAGGTGATTCTCTTGCCGGCATGAACTGGGCAGAGGGGGATCAATATGTAAGAAATGAGATTATGGGCGGCCTTATCATCGATGCCTATAAGAATGACAGTTTCGGTTTTGTTGTAATGCCTTGGGCAAGAGACAGATTTGATTTAAGAATTTTTCATCCGGATACTATATCTGTAAGAAACAGATTATTTGTCGGTTCTGATTTTAGTTTTTCAGTAAACAGATTCCTTAAAATTACGCTGACACCTGAACTTAGATTCGAGAGTGATTTTACCCTTAACAATCATATTCTCAGAATTACCCCTGCAGAACTTACTGTCGCAATGAATTTTGATTGGGGGTTTAACTTTTTATTCAAACATCTTACCGGGATCCATCTTTTTATGAATAGCGGTCTCGCAGAGTCAGGAGATACTTATAGACTAACAGAGATTGACAACACAATAAGTATAGGTTTTAATGTTTTCAGATATATACCTGTACTTCATGATAGAGGTATCAGCGGTAATGTATATCTTAAGAATTGGATTGTTTTTCTGGTTTTCCCGACAGACGGGGCTCAAAGTCGTGTAAGATATCACGATATGACCGCCGGTTTCTCTTTTAGTATCTCCGGTTTTAAGCCGTATATTGCATATTATCTATCAACACAATACTCGATGTTTGATAATACCGCGAACAATGTTGCACATGTTCCGGTATTAAATCTATATAACGGGTTTGAAACCGGTATGTCATTCACTAAGGATTGGTTTGAGGTCGGTTTCTCATATCTCGGAAGAACGATGACAACACGATATGTTGATGGTGCTGCAGTTATAGATCTTGGTGTAATCGCCGCAAGAAATGCCGCTGAACATGGTGCCGCATGGGAATCTCATGTCTCAGGATATATCAGATTTAAGATGTAATTTCATTGTTTTAAAATATTTAGCCGTCTTATTTTAAGACGGCTTTTTTTATCATAGTAATTCAGATTCATTCTACAAGAATCGGACATTCCAAACAATAATCAATAAAATAAACGAAATTTATTTGACAGAAAAACTTGACTAATCTTTCATTTATGATTATAATCCGCTATTCAATAAAATATTAATAATTAAGTCTGTTAAATGTAAGGAGATTTTATGCCGGATAGGAAACCGAATTTTAGTCAAAAAGTCAGATACTCATTTGATAATTTTATGTCAAAAGGCGGATTATCTGTTTTTTTTGCTCTAATGACCCTTTTTGTTGGAGCAATTGTAATTATTGCCATTCTCAGATTTGTTGCCAATATTATTATGCCGCAAGATGGTCTGGGTAATTTGGCTGATCAGTGGTGGCTTTCATTCCTTCAGATTGCCGATGGCGGGTCAATAGCAGAAGATACCGGTAGTAATGCGGTTAACAGGGTTGTCGGAATAATTGCGTTATTTTTGGGGATGGTACTGTTTTCGAGTCTTGTTGCATTTATCACGAGTCAGTTTGAAGCAATGCTTGAGAATATGAGAAAGGGGAAAAGTGATGTAATCGAGTCAGACCATACGCTTATTTTGGGATTTGGCGACCGTGCTCTTGAGATCATAAGAGAGCTTATCGTTGCTAATGAATCTGAGCGGAAAGCCGCTGTTGTTGTTCTTGCTGAAAACGAAAAGGATGAAATGGATGATTTCTTTAGAGAAAGAGTTGAGAATCCGAAAACAACACACATTATTACGAGATCGGGTTCCACCTCAAGTATTATGCTTCTGAAAAGGGTTTCAGTTAACACCGCAAAATCGGTAATAATTCTTAATGATGCATCTGATGATGCTTCCGATGAAGATAAAGCTTATGCAGATGCCCGTGTTCTTAAAACAATACTTGCCGTTCTTTCTTGTACCGGAGAACAGGATATGCCGCCGATTGTTGCTGAGCTGCACCTTCCGGAAAAGCAGAAATTGGCAAAAACAATCTCAGATAAGGTTTCGATAATTGATGAAAACTCTATTCTTTCTAAGTTGATAGTGCAAACCTCTCGGGTTTCTGGGTTAGTAAGTGTTTACGATCATCTTGTTGGTTTTGAAGGAAATGAGTTCTACTTCCATAAGCCGTCTGAAGGTTGGGGTAAGAAATCATACGGTGATCTAATCCTTCACTATGCTGAGTGCTGTGTTATCGGGGTCAGGGATAAAAACGGATCAATTCAAATTAATCCAAAATCAGACAGAGTGGTTGCAGATGATGAAGAACTTCTTCTTGTCGCCGAAGATGATTCTGCAATTAAGTTGTCTAAAGTGAAAATCCCCGTAAAAGACATTAAGCCGGGCAAAGGTAAGGTTTTACCTAAAGTAATTGAGAATGAACTTATTGTAGGATGGGGACAAAAAGCTTCTTTGATTATTGAAGAATATATTAGCTATCTGATAAAAGGTTCGCAAATAGATGTAATGATACACGCAGATGACATAGAAGCTATAAAAGAGTTTGAAGAAATTCCGCGTAATTTTCCGGATTATAAGATCGGGCTTATTAAAGCTGATGCATCAGATTCAGATCTGATTAAAAACATCAAACCTGAACAATACGACAATATAATAATACTTTCCGGAGACGGGGAGAACGCAGAATTAAATGATAGCGAAACAATTTCTAAACTGCTTCAGTTTAGAGCGTATTTTAGGGAATCGGACATTAAAGACTTAAAAACTCAGTTAATTTCTGAGGTTTCCGACTCCGAGAACATCGATATTATAAAAGAAGCCGGGGTTAAGGATTTTCTGATTTCAAATCAATTTGTTTCAAAGATGTATGCTCAGGTTTCTGAAGAAAGCGGAGTTTTGGATATTTACAACGATCTTTTTTCTGAAGATGGGTCTGAGTTGTATATCAAACCCGTAAACCTGTATTTTGACGAAGTTAAAAGAGAGCTTAATTTTGCAGAGATTTGTGTACTTGCATCTCTCAGAGGTGAATCATGTATAGGTGTTAAATTGATTGCAGAAGAGAAAAATGAGAAAGCTGATTTTGGCGTTTATATAAATCCGCCAAAATCTAAAAAATTCATATTGAGCCAAGGTGACTGTTTTATAACGCTTGCAGAAGACGAAACATAATAACTAGTTTCATGTTCGGATCAAAAGACGAAAAGTGGCAGTATTGTTACTTTTCGTCTTTGTTTTCTAATATGTATTTAATAATCTTATCTGTTGTGTATACATCAGATTTTGGTAGAATATATTTAACAATAAGTGAATTTACAACAAAAACCAAAGGTATAATAAAATAGTAATAATTGAAACCTCCGGCAAAATCAATGCAGTAATTAACCCGCGTTATGCACGATAATCGTAGCGAAGCGAAGTAGATTGTTGATT
>CAZSQU010000064.1:0-18540 GCA_964608985.1 uncultured Spirochaetales bacterium | reverse complement strand
TTCACGCATGATTTGACAGGCATAGCCTGCCCCCGCTGATTCTCCAACTGAATTATTAATACAAATCCCTATCTGACTCTTTTGAGGATTTGCCAAAAATTATAGTC
Source organism: uncultured Spirochaetales bacterium (assembly GCA_964608985.1). GTDB lineage: Bacteria > Spirochaetota > GWE2-31-10 > GWE2-31-10 > CAYYKD01 > CAYYKD01. The sequence continues at coordinate 18,433 of CAZSQU010000064.1, read as the reverse complement.
TGTCCACTCATAGAAATTAATTTAAATAAAAAATAGCGACAAAAACTTTAGTTTGTGATATTATATTGTTTATGAATTCACTTCATTTTTTTTATTGTAACATCAGATTGACTCCAAAAGCATTGATATTGCTGTTTATGATATTGTTTTCATCCAATTATATATATTCTGATGAGAATAATAATGACACATCCCCTATAAGGGAGCTTCTTGAGTTCGGTATAGATTCTGAGGTAATCACTAAGATTAATGAGTTGCCTGTGAACCTTCCCGATGATATTCTCAATCTTCTTTTGGAGCGGTTTAACAAGGGTAGTTTTCAACTTAAAATTGCCGTTATTAATTATTTGTCAAAAATGGAGTCCCCTTCACAAGCGATTATTGATTTGATATTTAACGAGGCTAATCAGGATATATTTGACCGCAATTACAGGATAAGTTTATACAATGCACTCGGTAAGATCGGTGGTGTCAGAGAGGGTGAGTTTTTACTTCAGAAGATCGATGATTTTGATCCGTTTGTTGCTAATACAGCCGCAGATGCTTTATCGAAGATAAGGGATCAAGCTCTTGGTACTATTATTCTTGCGCGGCTTAAAGCTTCAGACGAAGATGCTGCCCGTGTACTTACCCCGGATATTGCAGGGAAGCTAATACTATCACTCGGCGAGATGCGTTCGATAGAGGCAGTAGAGTATTTACGGAGTATAGTTAATGATAATCTGAGAGATAAATTTCTCGTAGGATACTCATGTTACGCTCTCGGTAAGATCGGAAGTATTGAGGCGATAGAGGATATTGTAAAAGCGATCGATCATCCCGAGCTAATTGTTCAAAGTTATGCCTCAAATGCGTTAAGTCTCTATCAAACGCCCGAGGTTATTCCTGCACTTGAGCGTATGCTTAGAAGTAATAATGAGACTGCACGGAGTTTCGCATGTGCAGGGCTTAAGAACAACAGAAGCGTGGGTTCTTTAAGAATCCTTATGTATAAATTTGTCAATGATCCCGCACCTGCAGTTCGTAAAAGCGCCCTTGAAGCAATATTGTCGTTTGGGGAACCCGGTGTTACTGCAATAAGAGAGAGGGTAAGGGGAGCGGCTATAACAGAGGCGGTTGTATCTCAACTAAGCGAAGCTGTAATAAAGAGCGCGAATACCGATAGTGTGGCGTTTTTGATAGAGATATATAATGAATCCAATAAAACGAAGAGGGATATAATTGCAAGAAACGCAGTCAGATGTCCTGATAATGCCATTGATCCTTTAATTCGGCTTTTATTTAGATCAGAGGATTATCTTGTGCGGCTTGGTGCGGTTCGATCTGTTACATTCATAAAGAATACTACACTTTGGGATGATCTAAGAGCTGTTTCATCAGGCGATCAGGTAGAATTAGTGAGGAGGGCGGCGGCGAATATCCTTTCGTTGAGAGCCGATTAGTATGAAAAAAAAATTCTTATTAATTATTGCGGTATATCTGATACTCATATTTAACAGTTCTTGTTTCTTTATATCACCGGAGGTTACAACTCAGGAGATTAAGTTCCGCGAAAGAAATGAAACGGATGAATTAAAAATTATTTCACCGGCGGGAAATATAACAATTCACGGTTGGTTTAAAGATATAATTGATATTAATACAACAAAGCGGCTTAATTCCGGATTTGAGGTTGACCTTGATCTTATGCAGACAATTACCGAAAAAAGGGAGAATTCTCTTACTATCATCAACAGAATTCCTGCGAGGGTTGATGGTTCGATAGATATGGAGATATTCGTTCCGTTTTATCTGTTTAAGATATACATAGACTCTATGAATGGCGATATCTCTATCGAGGACTATCTCGGGGATATTGAGCTTACACACAATAACGGTAAGATCAAGTTTGTATTTATGGGTAATCTTTTGAGGGTCAACACATACAAATCCGATTCTGATATAACCGTTCGTTCTTATAATGCTTGCGATATGATAATAAATAAGGAAGACGGTGACCTAAATATGACCATTGAAGCAGTGAGCAGTCCATCTTTTCTTGATATTAAAACATTGAACGGCGATGTAAGTCTTTTTATAAGTCCCGATTGCGATCACCGATTGTTTTTGAAGAATCTCGAAAGGGATATTAAGATTAATTATGATCTGTCAATATTATTTGCAGCTGCACAAAGCAAGACAATCAAACTCGGTCGCAGGGGCGATGATATTGAAAATCTCTCGATTGATATATCAACCAAAAACGGAAAAACAATATTGAATCTTCTTCCCTAAATAAATTCTCTAAAATATATTGTAAATATTAAACTTTGTTATTGTAATTGATGCAAAAATTGAATATAAATCTTTTGTATTTTTAACATCTCTGTAGGAATATTCAATGAAATTAAATATAGCAATGTTTATGGATAATTATTATCCCCAGATAAACGGCGTTGTTACTTCTGCCATCAATACCTCTATTGAACTTGAAAGACGGGGGCACAATGTTTACGGTGTTGCGCCTATGCCTGAAAGTTTTGATGATTATCAAGATGATTATTTTCCGTTGCCCACACACTTTGTTAAAGGCTTTGAGATAGGTGTTTATCCCGATTTTCAGTTTTCATGGCCTTTTGACGGTAAATTATTCAACGAGATGCGTGAATTCAAACCGGATTTGATCCATTTTCATGCACCGATGCCGATCGGTTTTCAAGCGATAAATATTGCAAGAAAGCTTAAGATCCCTGTTATCGGTACTTTTCACACTTTTTTTGCAGAACCGGAATATTTGAGTGTAGTAGGGTTGGAAAAATGGAAGTGGCTCCAAAGATTCGGCTGGTGGTATTCTAATTTTTACTTCTTAAGATGTGACGGAGTAATAAGTCCGGGGATTGCAACAGCTTCATTTCTTAAAATGAAAGGATTAAAGAACGATATCGAGATAATATCAAACGGTGTTCAAGGGGTTAAATATAGAGCCGGTGATTTTTTTAATAATACCGGTTTTAATTTGGACGACGGCAATAAATGGCTTTTATATGTCGGCAGAGTATCTAAAGAGAAATGTATGGATACATTATTGGAAGGTTTTAAAATTATTCATAAAAAGGACAATAAAACCCGCCTTCTTATTGTCGGTGGCGGTCCTTATCTGAATACACTTAAAAACGGTATTGAAAGAGACGGCTACAAAGACACAATAATTTTTACCGGCAGTATCCCTAATAAAGACCTTATGGAGTCCGGCATCTATAAAAAGGCAAAAATGTTTGTAACAGCAAGCACCTCAGAGAATCAGCCGATGACAATTCTCGAATCAATCTGCATGGGGCTTCCGGTTGTAGGCGCAGATGCAAAAGGGATACCGGAGTTGATTGAGGGTAATGGTTTTACATTCAAACCCAATGATCCTGAAGATATGGCTGCTAAAGTTTTAGATATACTTAATAATAATGATCTGTATGAAGAATTTTCAAAAAAATCGATTGAATTATCCTTAAAATATGATATAACTAACACTACTGTCAAAATGGAAAATTTTTATTATTCTATTATTGAGAAATATAGGGGTTAAAGATGCTGATTATTGATAATGAAAAGCATTCAATCCATTCACCTGATAAAGAATATTTTATGCAGAAGGTTATCCCTTATAATGATGATCCGCGGAGGATTGATTCTATTAGAAAAGGGCTTTCTCGTATTGATAAACTTGAGTGGACAACACCGTCATTGATCGATGAAAATTATCTTAAGAAAATTCATAACGCTGATTATATTGATTATATAAAAAATGTTTCCAAAACAGCTGAAAACGGCAGTACCTATAGAACACCTTTTGTGATTCCATCCTATCCGGAGAGGTTAAGAGGAAAGACAAGACAACAGGATAGGGTCTGCTATTATGCTATGGATGTTACCTCACCGATAGGAGCAGGCACTTATCAGGCGGCTATCTATTCTGCATCTATTGCTTACAGCGGTGCGCATCATCTTTTAAAAGGTAAACAAAGGGTTGTTTACGGCTTGTGCAGACCGCCGGGCCACCATGCTGAGTCAAAAAGGTATGGCGGATACTGTTACTTTAATAATGCCGCTGTCGGAGCAGTCTGTTTATCTGAATTCGGCAAGGTGACAATTCTTGATATTGATTTCCATCATGGCAACGGGATACAGGATATTTTTTATGAGAGTGATGAGGTTCGATATATATCTATACATGCTGACCCGCTAGAATCATATCCATATTTTTGCGGTTATCCGGATGAAACCGGTGCAGGCAAAGGTAAGGGTAATAATTTTAATATTGTTGTTCCCAAAAATACCGATGACAATAAATATATGGAAGCATTGGAGATTGCCGCTAAACATATAGAAGACTTTAAGACTGATTTTTTGATCGTTTCTGTCGGTTATGATACTTATATAGATGATCCGGTAGGTGGTCTTCTTGTAACAGAAAACGGATTTAGAAGAATCGGCGCATTTATAAGCAGTTTACACCTTCCTACTCTAATTGTGCAGGAAGGCGGTTATAACATAGATAAACTTGGTGATCTTGCAAATGAATTTGTAAGCGGATTTATTCAAAAACCGGAGGATGACAATGAAAAGAGCTAAAATATTAGGGACAGGCTCATATCTGCCAACAAGGATAATGTCTAACGCAGATCTGTCGAGAATTGTTGACACAAATGATGAGTGGATCAAAACAAGAACCGGTATGTCTGAAAGACACATCGCGCATGATGATGAAACTACTTCCGATATGGGTTATGCCGCTGCTCTTGAGGCGATCTCAAACGCGGGTCTAAAAAGTGATGATATTGATGGAATAATTGTTGCAACTGTTACACCCGATATGAATTTTCCTTCAAACGCTTGTATTTTACAGGATAGACTTGAGATACCTTCATGTCTTGCTTTTGATTTTAATGCCGCTTGTTCGGGATTTGTTTATGGCTTACATATTGCAAACAGTCTCATTGCAACAGGTGAGGCTAATAATATTCTTGTAATCGGCAGTGAGAAACTTACTGCAATAACTGATTACACAGACAGGAACACATGCGTTCTGTTTGGTGACGGTGCTGGTGCTGTTGTTTTAGGCGGATCAGAAACAACTCAAGGGATAAGAGGCACTTGCGTCGGTGCAGACGGCTCAAAAGGTGAGCTTTTGAAGAAACATGCCGGACAAACCCGAATGCCGGTAAACAAGATGGGTATAAACGATTACAAGATGCAATATATCTATATGGACGGGAAAGCTATATTTAAGAGTGCCGTAAACAGGATGACCGGTTCTTTGGCAACAGCAGTAGAGAAAGCAGGGCTTAAACTATCTGATCTAAATATGGTTATACCCCATCAGGCAAATCTTAGAATAATAGAGTCGGTTCGTGAGTTTGCAAAACTCAGAGAGGATCAGGTGTTTATTAACATTCATAAAACAGGAAATACTTCATCAGCTTCGATTCCGATTGCTCTTGACGAGGCGATGAGGAGCGGCAGACTAAAAACCGGTAATATCTTAGGGCTAACAGCGTTCGGCGGCGGGTTGACATTCGGAGCGGCTGTTATCGAGATTTGATATGTCGGTTAAAATACTAGGACACAGGGGTTATAAATCGTTGTATCCCGAGAATACGACTTTGGCGATTAATCGTGCATTTGAACTTTGCGACGGCGTAGAGTTTGATATTCAAAAAACCGCAGACGGGCATTTTGTTATAATACATGATGATACTGTTGATCGTACTTCTGACGGAATGGGTAGGGTAGATCAACTTCTCCTTGAAGATTTAAAAAAAATGGATTTTGGTCAAGGCGAGAGGATTTGTACCTTGAATGAACTTCTTCAAAGTGCCCCCCATGATAAAATCTTAAATATTGAGTTAAAACATGAAACAATAAGGACGGGTGATTCGGCGATCCTCATTGATATGATTAAAAACACAATCAATCCTCAAAGGGTAGTTGTATCGTCATTTAATCCTGTTTTGCTATACCCATTTGTAAATGCAGGTATTAAAACAGGTTATCTAATCGGTGATAAAAATTTCAAATATGATTTTAAAACTGTGTTTCAAACGGTTATTTCTCTTAAACCGTATTACATGAATCTCCCGATTGCAATCTATACGGATTACTCTCCAATGAAAAGATTTTTATTTTTTTTGTTTATTAAGCTGTATAAAAAAGGTATTATCTATTGGACGGTCAATTCACAACAAGAGTTTAACTGTGCAATAAAAAACGCTGATATGATTATTACAAATGAGGTTGAAAAGATTAGGTTTCTATTAAAAGGAGAAAAAAATGCCTGAAAAGAAAGGTCTTCCCGTATACATTCAGATAATATATGGAATTGGTGTTAGTTATGCGATAATTGATCAAATATTTGCACAATGGGTGCTTACCTATTATATGCCGCCTGCGAATTTTAATATGCCGATATTATTGTCTCCCATTCTTCTTTCGCTTGCTTTAGTTTTCTCCAGATTTATAGATGCGGTAACTGATCCACTCGTGGGGTTTTTATCTGACAAATTTAATTCAAAATTTGGAAGAAGGATTCCGTTTATTGCAATTGGAGCGATTCCGCTTGTTCTTGCTACAATAGGTTTTTTCTTTCCACCGGCAGGTAAAGGGGAGTTGTCGATTTTTATTTATCTTTCATTAGTCGGCGGGATTTTCTTTGTGTTTTATACGATCGTCGGTGCTCCATATAATGCGCTTATTCCTGAGATTTCATCGAATTCAAACGAAAGGGTCAATCTCTCAACATGGCAGTCAGTATTCAGATTGCTTTATACTGCGGTTGCAATGATCCTGCCGGGAATAATGATTAAGATGTTCGGCAAGGGGGACAGTGATCTGGGAATAAAGATGATGGTAGTTGTACTCTCTTTATTTGCTCTTTTAGGAATGGTTATTACGGTTTTCGGTATAAATGAACGGAAATATTCAGGCGGTAAGGTTTCAAAAGAGTCAATTAAGGATTCGATAGGAATTATTACGAAAAATAAGGCTTTTTTTATCTATCTTATTGGTTTTCTGTTCTTTTTTCTCGGTTTTAATATACTTCGTGCGTGTATGAACTATTTTGTTATAGATATTATGGGTAAGGATGAGAAAGCCATCACATTAGCAAGCGCAATTATGTTTGGAACTGCGGCTTTGTGTTTTTTTCCCGTGAACCTTTTATCTAAGAAATTCGGTTGTAAGAAACCAATGGTCATCTCTTTGATTCTTTTATCAATAGGATCGTTTTCTTTGTTCTTGCTTGGAAGACTGATACCTGTGAATTTCGGTTATATAATTTTTGCTTTTATAGGTATTCCTGTCGCCGGTGCTGCTTTTATATTTCCACCTGCGATGTTAAGCGAGATCGCTGCTGTTTCTACAAGGGACACCGGCCGCAAAATTGAAGGACTGTTTTTTGGGATTCAAGGTTTTTTTCTTAAAATGGCATTTTTACTCTCAATAGCCATTATACCTGTGGTTTTGGTGTCAGGAAGCGGTGTGAGTTTTATAGAATCATTGGTTAACAGACCCGAAAAAGTAAGTGTGAGCGGGATTTATCTGACAAGCATTATATCTTGTGTTTGTTTTATAGTATCTGCGTTTCTTTATTCATTGTTTAAAGAGGAACGGGTCTGAGATGAGTTTTTGATCTGGTGTCAACTCAAGATCATCTTTCTTCCGTATTCAAACGCTTCCATGTTCTTTTCAAAGGTTCCTTTTGGGACAAGTGATTCAATTGCTTTCATATAAGCAGGCATCTCAAGGTCGATGAAGTTTGATATAATTCCCAAAAGTGTAACATTTAAAGTCTTTGGAGAATTAATCGCCTCTGATATCATTTTTGTATCGATATGGTAACAGTTACTGAAATTTGATTTAAGGTCTTCTATTATACCTTCCGGGTAGTTATTTACCTCTTGGGGTAGTATTCTCGTGTCGGCAACTACAACCTTAGTTGATTTGCCGGTAAAAGACAGCCATCTTAATGTCTCCATCTCTTCGAGTGATAGAAGTATATTCGCCTTGCCTTCAGGAATTACAGGTGAATAAACCTTTTTTCCATACCTTACATGACTGAAAACTGATCCTCCCCTTTGACTCATCCCATGTATCTCGCTTTTCTTTGCGTCATAACCTGATATCATCGCCGCCTCAGTGAGTATGTCACTTGCAAGAATTGTTCCCTGACCGCCGACTCCAACTATTAATATATTAACTGTATCTTTCAATTTATTGCTCCTTAGTATTATGACTGCTTAGACATTTTTCTTTTATTTATAATACAAACCCCTTTTACGATAAGCAAAGAAAGTTTATTTGAGTTAAGAAGTGTTTTTATTATTCCGTCAAGATTTTTTTCTTTGTAGCAATCAACAATCATAAAGTTTTCTTTACCAATGCCGACGGCTTCTGCAAGTTTCTCGTAATTGATAGCAGATGTATCTTCCCCTTTGATGGTTTTACCGGAGAAAGGGTTCGGCTGCATTCCTGTCATAGCTGTTGTACCGTTATCGAGAACTATAATTAGAGAGTGGCGTTTGTTATAAGCAGCATTTACAAGACCGGTAAGTCCCGAGTGTGCAAAGGTTGAGTCTCCGATTACCGCTACTGCATTATTCTTGTAGTTTTTACCGAGTCCGATCTCAATTCCTTGTGCAACATTTATACTTGCGCCCATATCAACACAAATGTCCATAGCTGAGAATGGAGGAAGTGAGCCGAGTGTATAACAGCCTATGTCACCGCTTACAATTAGGTTTAACTCTTTTAACACTTTAAAAACAGGCCTATGGGGACAGCCTTCACATAGTGAAGGGGGTCTGGCCGGAATTGTTTTATTTGTTTTGATTTCAGAATCTTTTTTAATTCCAAGCACCGCTTCTTTGATGGTGTCAGGTGTAAATTCTCCGAGTATCGGCAATTTGTCTTTACCGTAACATTTTATGCCGTAAGATTTGATCTGAGTTTCAAAGATAGGATCAAGTTCTTCTGCTATGTAAAGTTCTTTGACCTGCTTAGCAAAGTCTTTAATTGATTCGGTAGGAATGGGATTCACCATACCGAGTTTCATTATTGATGCTTCGTTGAAATTTTCTTTAATATAGTTATAACTTATTCCCGATGTAATAAAACCGATATCTTTATTGTTGATTTCAGTTGTATTAATTGAGATTTTTTCTGCTGCATCTTTGAGGTTTTTTTCTCTTTGTTCCACTACAATATGTCTTGCTCTTGCATAGGCGGGTATCATTACAAACTTCTTCGGATCTCTTTCAAATGCTTCCGGCGTTTTGACGGCTTTGTTTTTTTCGTCATCATTAACGATACTTTTAGAATGGGATATACGGGTTGTTGATCTAATGAATACCGGTGTATCATATTCTTCACTTATATCAAATGCTAATCTGGTAAATTCAAATGCCTCTTGAGAATCTGCGGGTTCAAGCATGGGGATTTTTGCGGCAATTGCATAATGCCTCGAATCCTGTTCATTCTGTGAGGAGTGCATAGCAGGGTCATCTGCGACTAATATTACCAGTCCCCCTTTTACACCTATGTATGATTGTGTAAATAACGGATCTGCGGCAACATTCAGGCCAACATGTTTCATCGTAACAAGTGTCCTTGCTCCCGATAAAGATGCGCCGATAGCAACCTCCAATGCAACTTTTTCGTTAGTTGACCATTCGGTATAAACCGACGGATATTTTGAAAATTCCTGTATGGTTTCAGTAGAAGGGGTTCCCGGATATGCAGTACCAACAGTAGCTCCGGCTCTGTATGCTCCGAGTGCAATTGCTTCATTGCCTGATAGAAGTAGTTTTCTCATTTATTTTATCCTGTTAATCAAATGTTTTTTTTGTCTTTCTATAGTTGCGATATAATAAAAAAAAAATAATACTATGTCAAACATTCTTATTAATTTGACATCAATATTACAAATTAATATGTGTTTTTTAAATCATTATTACTGTTTCAAAAATGTTACGGATAAAAACATCTGTATTTATGACCGCTCTCCGAAGTTAAGATCGGCGGTGATTCTTGCGTGCACTTTGGCCTTTTTTGGCTGCATCTATTATAAAACAAACAACCGTCTGAGTTAAGCTCTGAAGCTTGTTCAACCTGAATGTTTTTTTTGTTGTTAGAAATATAATTTTCCGGTATTGATGATAGCAGTAGTTTTGTGTAAGGGTGTAATGGGGAGGTAAATATAGTTTCTTTGTCGCCTTCTTCCACTATTTGTCCGAGATAACAAACCGCAATTCTGTCTGCAATATGGTTAACAACGCTAAGATCGTGCGAGATGAACAGATATGAGAGATTAAAGCGTTTTTTAAGATCATTTAAGAGGTTAAGTATTTGTGCTTGGATTGATACATCAAGTGCTGATACCGGTTCATCGCAAATTATTATTGACGGATTTAGAATGATTGCACGGGCTATACCTATCCTTTGCCTTTGCCCGCCGGAGAATTCGTGAGGGTATCTGTCAAGAATAGATTGATCGAGTCCGACGAGTTTTAGCGTTTCAACTATAAGATTTATTTTATCAGTCTGACCCATTTGTTTCAAATGAACATTAATTGGCAGCGACAGTATTTCAACTATTCGTTTTCGCGGGTTAAGTGATGAATAAGGATCCTGAAATATCATCTGGGGTCTGATCTCTGAACGATCGTCGTGATATTCAATAGAGCCCGAAGATGGTTTTATAAGCCCCATTATAAGTCTTGCTATTGTTGTTTTACCGGAACCGGATTCTCCCACGAGTCCCAGAACTTCCCCTTTGTTTATTGTAAGTGACACATTATCAACAGCTTTAATTGTTTTGGGGGCTGTCAAACCACTTGAGCGGAGTTTGAATTCTTTAGTAAGATCAATTGTTTCAATTGTTTTTTCGCTCATACATACTCCGCTTAGGATTTTTCCTATTTAAACTCAGTAATATTATGATTCATCTTGTTTATCGTCATTTCAAATTCTTCGAGTTTCTTCTTTTCTTTTTCAATTACATCTTTCGGTGCCTTTGAAACAAAGCTTTCGTTATTAAGTTTTGATTTTGTTCTTTCGTATTCGACGGTGATTTTTTGCAATTCTTTCTGTAACCGTGCGATTTCCTTGTCTTTATCGATCAAACCCTCAAGATTGATATATACTTCACAATATTTGTCGGTACCGGCAGCTGATGATTCAGGTTTTGTTGCATCGGTAGAGCATTGAATTGATTGTCCTCTTACTAGATAGATAATATCTTTTTCGTATGCTTCAGTCATTTCAAGAAGGTCTTTATCTGCTGTTTTTACTATAATCTCAATCTTCTTTTCCTGCGGAACCTTCATTTCGCCCCGTATGTTTCTGATAAGTGAAATCATTCCGAAGAATTTCGCTGCTTTTTCCTCTGCGCCGCTATTGTTTAGTTTAGCGTTATAGAGAGGAAATGTTTCTGTCATAATAGATTTGGACGGCGATGGCAGTTTTTGAAATAGCTCCTCTGTAATAAAAGGCATGATCGGATGCAGTAACTTTAGGAAACTTTTCAGTATATAAATCAAAAGTGTTAATGATCTTTCTTTAGTAGCTTTATCATTACTGAATATCTTTGACTTAGAGAGTTCAATGTATTTATCACAAAATTCATTCCAAAAGAAACGATTCAGGTCGGTAGCCGCGTCATTAAATCTCGCTTTCTCAAGATTTGCAGTTACATTTTTTACCGTTCTATTCAGCTCTGATATAATCCAACTGTCAAATACATCAAAATACTTAGTATCCGGATCATTGGTATATTTAAATTCTTCGGGTATATTCATAATGATATATTTTGAAGCGTTCCATATTTTATTGGCAAATTTACTTCCAATATCAAATGAATCCGCTTCATTGCTATCTTTATCCTTAGGAAATCCAAGCTTGATGTTTTGATTTGGGCTAACTATAGCAACCATTGTGTATCTTAGAGCATCTGCGCCATGCCTTTCGATAACCTCAAAAGGATCAATACCGTTACCGAGGGACTTAGACATCTTCCGTCCTTTAAGATCCATAACCATACCGGTAAAGAAAACCTTAGTGAATGGAACATCGCCCATAAACTCAAGCCCAGCCATTATCATTCTTGCAACCCAAAAGAAAATAATATCGGGTCCGGTGACAAGTGTAGAAGTTGGGTAGAATTTCTTTAGATCATCGGTTTGATTAGGCCACCCAAGCGTACTGAAAGGCCAAAGCCATGATGAAAACCATGTGTCGAGTACATCCGCTTCTTGTGTAAAACCAACCGATCCGCACTTATCGCATTTTGCCGGGGTGTTTTCACTTGCCGTCATTGTGTTACAATTATTGCAATAATATACAGGAATTCGATGCCCCCACCAAAGTTGGCGTGATATACACCAGTCTTTGATGTTATTTAACCAATTAAAGTAAACTTTTTCCCACTTTTTTGGTGTAAGTTCAATTTTTTTATCTTTTACCGCTTTAATTGCTTTTTCGGCGAGCGGTTTCATCTTAACAAACCATTGGTCAGAATAGCTTGGTTCTACAACAGTTGAGCATCTGTAACACTCTCCGACAGCATTTCTATGGTTTTCTGTTTTTAATAAAAGTCCGAGTTTATCAAGGTCTTCGAGAACTCGTTTGCGGCATTCATATCTGTCAATGTTTCTGTATCTTTCCGGTACAGAATCATTTGTTGAGGCATCTTTATTAAAGATGTTTATAAAATCAAGATTGTGCCTTCTTCCCATCTCAAAGTCGTTAGGGTCATGAGCGGGGGTAACTTTTACAGCACCTGTTCCGAATGACGGATCAACATAACTGTCGTAAATTGTTTTTAACTCTCTGTTTACAAGCGGAAGAACTATTTGTTTGTCTTTCAAATGCAGGTATCTTTGGTCATTGTCATTAAAAGCAACTGCCGTATCACCCAGAAGTGTTTCAGGTCTTGTTGTTGCGACAACAACGAACTCCTTACTATCCTTAACCGGATACTTAATATGCCAGATTTTGCCGTTTGATTCTTTATGGTTTACTTCATCATCAGATAGAGCAGTAGAACAACGGGGGCACCAGTTGACAATATATTTTGATTTGTATATAAGACCCTTGTTATAAAGCTCTATAAAAACCTTCTTTACTGCCATACTCAGCTTTTCGTCAAGTGTAAATGAGTTGTGGTTCCAGTCAGCCGAGCACCCCATCTTTTTTAGTTGACTGATAATTGATTTTTGATGTTTTAACGCAGTTTCCCATACCCTGTCAACAAATTTTTCCCGTGTAAAATCTGATCTTTTCTTGCCCTCTTTTGCCAACTCTTTTTCAACAATATTTTGAGTAGCAATTCCTGCATGGTCAGTACCGGGAACCCAAAGTGTTTCATAACCCTGCATTCTTTTAAATCTTATAAGTATATCTTGAATAGTGTTGTTTAGTCCGTGCCCCATGTGAAGAACTGCCGTTACATTTGGGGGGGGGATAACTATAGTATAAGTTTCCTTTCTTGATGATTTAACCGGTGCAAACAGATTGTTTTGCAGCCAATAAGCGTACCATTTATCTTCAAAGTCTGCCGGATTAAATTGTTTAAGTTCATTGCTCATAAAATTTCCTTTAAAATATGTATTCTTGATTTTATTATTAATTGTTTGATCTGATTATAAATCTTCTTGTTCTGCCGGCAAATTCCTGTCTGACAGAAATAATTGTTTGTCTTAACTCCTCATTGAGGATATCGACTGTGGCTTGATTGTTTGCATTGTTAATCCTTGCTGAGTACATCATATTTAGAGATTTTTCTTTTTCTGAATATCTTTCCAGCAGATTCCACAATAATCTTTCTGAGTTGTTGTTTAGTCTGCCATTAATACGGAGCCATATTTTCTCATAAAAGTCTCTGTCTTCAATAGAAATTACCGGATTCCCAGGTTGGTTATCGGTATTTAACGATGAAAAGTCCTGTATTAATCTTGATAGTTCGTCATTTTGCGAACTGCTGTTGTTGTTTGCGTTGGTTATTCTTCCCGTAATGTCGTTTGTATTTGTATTGTTTTGTGATATCAGTGAGATGTTTCTCAATATTGAAAGGTTTGTAATTAATAGCTCTTCACTGTCAATCCTTTTGTAATAAAGCACGCGCTCAGTCATTTTTATCAGATTTACCCTTTCAATTGTGCCGTTATTTCTGCTTATTAAGAGTATTGAATATTCTTCGCTTGAAGGAAAATTTGTTTTAATGATATATTCAATAGTATTAAGACTAAAGTCATAAATTGTTTCATCCACAAGCAACGATATTTTATTCATATCAAGATATATTAATATCCCTTTATATATTGAACCGTCTTTTAATACAACATTTTCGGCTGATAATGATAAAGCCCCGGTTGTGAACAAAAAGAGTGTTATTATTAAAGTTATTCTTAATCTGTTAAATATTTTCATTTCTGTTTGACTGATTATCAAATTTTTTCCCGGGATAAATAATAATGAATATTCCAAAAAGTATAATTATGACCGGCACCGATATGAGTATAAAATCTTTAAATGAAAAAGAGAATACTCCGAGTGAAAAAAACATAAGTATAATACACATTAGAAGAATAAAAACGCCGGGTATTATTGTAGCCGGATTTTTTGATCCTGTTGTAAAATAATAAACTATTAAACCGATTGCCGGCGATATTCCAATAACAGGCCAAAACTTAAGTAACCCTTGCAATTCTCGAGAGAATAACAGGTAAAACAATAAAAAAAGAGATGTACCAAGTAATGTTATGCCCGGTATAAGTAGTTTTTTTGATCTTTTATAAATAATAACCCCCATTATTAATTCGATTCCCGGGAGTAGAAGAAGCCCGACAAATACATAAAGAAGAGTTATATTCATCATGAATTTGACCAGTAAGAGTATTCCTATCAGTAAAATATAAACTCCGAGTAGTTTTCTTCTGACTTTTTTTTGGATCTTTTTTAATCCGTCCATAAAGATATCCTTTCCGTTAAAATGTTAATAATTTTACAGGCATCAGTAAAATATTAATTATTGGAGCTGTTTTATAAACCGCTGTATCGTCTATTGCCTCACTTGATTTTCGCGGAGTTAAAGGGTCTTCTTCACCGGTAACCATTTTTAGACTTAGTACTGCTGCTTTAATCATATCATCATCCGGTTCTCTTGTTGTAAACAGTTGAACAAGTAACCCGGGCATTATAAAAAGTTTTATTAAAGGGTTTTTACTATATTTACCGGATAGTTTCAGTAATTCATAACTTATTGATGAAACAATTGGCATTCCTACAAGAATATGTGATAAAATAATAATTATTTTCTGAAGTATAGAACCGAGTTTATCGTATTTGCCTTTTCTGAAAACAACCCTTGCCCTGTGTTCTTCTTCGGAAGACAAGTTGCTTTTAAGATCATAAATAAAGCCGTTATCACTTGATATATAAAGTGATTTCAAGAACGCACGATCTTCAGCGTTTTTTGTTTTATTAAAATACTCGCCGTTATAATCAGGGGCCGCGATAGATTGAGGGATCGGCTGAAGATTAAGGTACCATTCTTGATTATTAAAAAAAAGATTAAAGAAAGGAAATATTATTATTGTTATAATAAATACAATAAAAATAAATGATGTACCGCATCTCGGGTGCAATCGTGAGTGTTTCTTAACATTTTCTATCGTTAATGGCATTTTATTTTCATAGGTACTTATTGATTTGTGTTCTGCGCCGTGATAACCAAAAAGTCTTTTTGTTTCCTTTAAGAAAGATATCAGGTATAGATAAATAAAGAAGAATAGAAGTCTTATAACTCCTGCAATAAGATTGTATGCAATGGGGTTTGTATAATCATCGAAGTGTATAAACTGAGTCAGATAGTACGGAAGCCCGACAAATATCAGCATTCCAAACAACAATGCTGTCAAAAATGTTAAAACAGTAGATATTGTGGATTGCCCTTTACCGCTTTCCTCAGGAAAAGCAATATCTGCAGATTTGTTTAAAACCTTCATGCCGACAACCATGCTTTCAAAAAAACCTGAAATACCTCTGACAAACGGTATTCCCAGTAGTTTTATTCTTTTCCCAATTGACACATACTCAACTTTTTCTTTATAAAATTCTCCATCCGGTTTCATAACAGTAAAGGCATAACCTGACGGGCTTCTCATTAAAACGCCTTCTATTAATGCCTGTCCGCCATAAGCAAGGTTCTTTATTTGTGGTTTTTGTTGATTGTCCATTTTATCTCCAATAATTGATTGATAATTGATTTTTTAAATTATTACTTACCAATCTAAACATTTTTTATAATATAAACCAATAGATTTATCTAATTATTACAATTTCAATTTGTATATTATTAGACAAACTATGGATGTAAAACACCTATGAGTCTCTTATATCTTAATGTTTTAATTACTATATAATTACGGCAGATTCTTTAAACCCGGTTTATATATTACATCATGATTACCTACTTCAATTCCGAACAGGTCATGATAACATGTAACAAATCCCTGCCAACCGGCACACATCGCTCCATAAACACCGGCACTAAAATTAGCCCCTGATGATATAAATAGATTATCCAATATTCTTGGGGTCATCCTTTTTGCTCCGAAATTATCGGGCACTTGCGCTAAACCGCTTATCGGGTATTTTGACCCGTAGGGGAGATATGACGCAGGTGAAAAAGTCATGAGGTGTTTTAACGGCGGATTCTCTTTAAAAATCGGCTCAACCGACTGAAGATCCTTTAAAAATTTTGCGGCCATCTTTTCTTTTTCTGCATTGTATCTTGTATAGTTTTCTTCACGGAGTTTCATCCAGCGGTCAACCTCTTTTTGATCCTGTTCTACCATAACCAGTGCAAGTACATAATATTTGTTGTTTATAAGCTCATCGGGTACCCAAGCGGCGAGTTTCCAGTTACATCTGTCTTGACCATCTTTTAGCCGGTAAACATGGTATGCAACATCTTTTAGGTGCGGGTATTTATCAACGGTAGATTTGTCAATCAAATAGTAACAGTAAAAATCTGAATTCGGAAAGGGGAGTTTCTTTATTTTGTTAACAAGTGATCTGATTTTAGGAATTTTTATACCGTCTTCGATAAGTTCTTTAATTCTGTCTTGAGCGGTTGCGATTACAACTGCGTCTGCATCAATTCTTTGACCTTTTACGATTATACCTCTTGCTTTGTTTTGTTCAAAATATATTTTTTCTACAGGGGTGTTAAGGATTAGTTCTCCGCCGATCTCCTTAAATCTGTCGGCAAGTCTGTCTGAAAGGGTTTGAAAATTATCGCCTTTAGTCGGTTGCATTGCAGTGTTTTCGAGGAAGCTCTGTATCATTAGCATTTCACCAACTGATGAGACCTTATCAACATCTACCCCCATAAATGCCTCTGCTGCACTTAGAATTTCCTTAATCACAGTAGATTCTATTCCTATCTCATTTAACATCTTTAGGTAAGGTTTATCAAATATCATTGTAAAAATAGAAGAAGGCATAGTCATGAGTAATTTTATTGCCTGCAGGGGAGTGGGGTTTACAACAGCTTTATGAAAAATGTCATTATAGAATTTCCTCATATTAATGAAAAATTTTTCTATTTTTTTCCTTTCATGAGGATTTGCTCTGTCAATTATGTCTTTTGAACCGTTTTTTGTAAAAAGGAAAGGTTTATCATCAATAGGATAATACTGAAACATCTTATCAACAGGTTTCCAGTTGAGATTCTTTACACCCATATAGTTTAGAAATTTATCAAACGGTTCATCTTTTCCAAAATCACTTACCAAAAGAGGTATGTTTACTGTATATTTGATTTTTTCTTCATTGAAAACAGACGCTTTTTGAAAAGCAGTGCAAAATCCTCCCGGTATTTTATTAAGATCATAGATAATAACTTTATCCTGTGGGCGCGCTTTTTTATGCATAATTCCATGTATTAATCCGCCTAAACCGGCACCGATTATTACTATTTTTACCGTATTGTCTGTTTTGTTCATGTTTTCTCCAAATGTTTTCTTAATCAGGCAATAAATTGTTGTTTTTATGTTTATCATAACTTATAAGATGCCTGACTCAATTAAAAGATTATAACAAAAAAAACGATTTTAATCAATTATTTTAAATAAATGGGGTGCAATTGGGGGCGAATTTATTTTTTTGGTAATTTAAAAATCTATCGTCATGTTTTTAAAGCATAAAAGCAAACGCTCGAAATCGCTGTATTCGGAGACTCATAATGCGTTTCCGCTCGTTTCTTTTATGCTTTATTAAACTAATATTTTAACAAAATTACCCAAGAAATAATTTTCGCTTTTGTACTGAATGAAGATGAAGACATGAATAACTGTTTTTAGTTGAAATTAAAGGTTTACTAAAATTAAAATATGCTTAGGGG
>CAZSQU010000063.1:0-18733 GCA_964608985.1 uncultured Spirochaetales bacterium | reverse complement strand
TCATCCTGTAGCAACAAAAACTCCAAATGAATTGGGTCTTTATGATATGAGTGGTAATGTCTTTGAGTGGTGCTGGGACTGGTGGTATGGGGATAATGTAGGAACAGAATCAAATCCGAAGGGACCGAATAGCGGCTCCTATCGTGTTTTTCGTGGTGGCAGTTGGTATTACGACGACTTCCGCTGCAAGTCGGTTTATCGCGATTTCAACGGCGCCGGCTACACGGACTCTTACTGGGGCTTTCGCGTTCTCAGGACAAACTGAGATATTCCATTCGTGATCATTCGTGGTTAGCTTCCCTCACCTCCATCTCCCCGTTTCACACTTTGAAATTGTGACTATCGACTGAAATACAGTGTTTGCTTTTTTTTGCTGACATAGATTAACGATAGACCTTAAAATTATAAAAAAAATAAAATTGCACCATTACAATTCAATATTTACAAAAAAAGAATAATAATGTAGAATATTTTAATTATTTCCTGAAATAAACAAGGCGGAACAACTATGGCAGAAACATTAAGAATCAAACATATATTAACTATGCGTGCAGAGGATCAGAGATTAACTGTTGAAGGATGGATCAGAACAAGACGGGACTCAAAAGGTTTGTCTTTTCTTGAGATAAACGATGGCTCTACAATCAAGAATATTCAGGTTGTTGTTACAGAGGATATGTCCGGTTACAAAGAATTGATTGCACGGCTCACCAACGGAGCAAGTGTTGAGGTCAAAGGTATTCTAAAGGCATCTGAGGGTAAGGGTCAGAGTGTTGAACTTGTCGCAGATTCGGTTATTATCCATGGTGAAGCGGATCAGGAGACTTACCCGATGCAGAAGAAACAGCATAGCTTTGAGTTCTTGAGGGAGATCGCACATCTTAGGCCGCGAACCAACACTTTCGGTGCTGTTGCCAGGGTAAGGTCAGCAATGAGTTTCGCAATTCACAAATATTTTAACGAAAAAGGTTTCCTGTATATTCACACGCCGATAATCACAGGGTCAGACTGTGAGGGTGCAGGTCAGATGTTTCAGGTAACGACACTTGACCTTAAGAATGTGCCGGTACAAAAAGGTGAGGTGGATTTTACTAAGGATTTCTTCGGGAAGCCGGCATCTTTAACCGTATCAGGTCAACTTAACGGCGAGATATATGCAACTGCCATGAAGAATATTTATACATTCGGACCTACATTCAGGGCTGAGAATTCTAATACAACAAGACATCTTGCCGAGTTTTGGATGATCGAGCCGGAGATGGCCTTTTGTGATATTAATGGCAATATGGATGTTGCAGAGGATTTTATCAAGTACATATTGAAATTCGTACTTGAGAATTGCCCCGATGATATGGATTTTTTTAACACAAGGATAGATAAGGGGATAATAGATAACCTTCAGAATATAGTAAAATCAAATTTCAAGAGGATAACCTATACTGAAGCAGTAGATCAGCTTCTTAAATCCGGTGAAAAGTTTGAGTTTCCGGTGAAATGGGGTATAGACCTCCAGTCTGAACACGAAAAATTCTTAACCGAGAAGGTTTATAATCAGCCGGTAATTGTTACCGGATATCCTAAAGACATTAAAGCTTTTTATATGAAGTTAAATGAAGACGGCAAAACGGTAAGGGCTATGGATATCCTTGTGCCTAAACTCGGTGAGATAATCGGCGGAAGTGAAAGGGAGGCCGATCACAATACCCTCATAAAAAGAATCGAATCGCTCGGTATGAAACCGGAAGATTATTGGTGGTATCTTGAACTTCGAAAATTCGGATCGGTTTACCATTCCGGTTTCGGGCTCGGCTTTGAAAGATTGATACAATTCGTTACAGGCATGCAGAATATCAGGGATGTAATACCATTCCCGCGTGCCGTCAAAACTTTGGATTTTTAGTGTCAATGCTTGTTCTCGGGTTAGAGTCAACATGTGATGAAACAGCATGCGCCGTTGTAGAGGACGGCAGGTGTGTGTTGTCAAATGTTATTTCAAGCCAGATAGATGATCATATGCCTTGGAAAGGGGTTGTGCCGGAGCTTGCTTCACGCCTCCATCTTGAGAAGATAATACCCGTTATTAAAGAGAGTCTCCAAACTGCCGGTGTAGGGTTGAATGAGATAGACCTGTTTGCATTTGCTAACAGACCCGGGCTTATGGGCGGGCTTCTTGTCAGTGTGGGGACAGGCAAGGCGCTTGCCTGGGCACTTGAAAAGCCGTTTATTGCAGTCAATCATATTGAAGCACATATGTATTCACCCCACCTTGAGTCAGATATTGAGTATCCGTATATCGGGCTGCTTGTTTCCGGGGGCCATACTATCATTGTTAAAGCGCAAAGTTTTACTGAGTACCAGGTGATGGGGACAACCATTGATGATGCGGCAGGTGAGGCGTTTGATAAGATCGCAAAGCATTACGATCTCGGGTATCCCGGGGGGCCGGCCGTAGAAAGAGCCGCACTTACAGGTGATCCGTTTGCATTTAATTTTCCGGTGTCCAATCTATACAAGTCAGACAGGTCGTTTGATGTCAGTTACTCGGGGATCAAGACAGCCGTAATTAATCATCTTGAGAAATTCTTAAAGAAAGAAAGTTACACGGTAAATGATATTGCCGCAAGTTTTCAGAGGCGTGCAGTTGATATTATCCTAAAAAAAACACTTCTTGCATGCAAAAGTACAGGTCTTAAACGAATTGTTGTTGCGGGTGGTGTATCGGCAAACAGCTATCTAAGGGAGAGGTTTTCTGATATAGGGCGCGGATATTCGGTTTATTTTCCCGGGCTTAAATACGCAACAGACAATGCAGCGATGATTGCCGGATACGGGTATCATGCATTTAATAAATGGGGGTGCAGTCCTTTGACCATAGGTGTTGAGACGCGAGTTTCGGGCTACAAGCAGATGATGGCTGATCTCAGAAAATAACCGGAGAGTATTATTGTGTCACTTAATTGCAATGAGATTGCGGCAGTTATAAACAGTTTTCCTTGTGAAAAACTTCGAATCCGTAAATTTCATCAGACAGATAATTTTACCATAAAAATATCTGTAAGCGGCATTGATAATATTTATGAGATTACCATTGGAACGCAATCCGGTCTTAATAGAATATATTTATCATCAGGTAAGAGCAGCTCTAATAAGCCGACAAAAAACAATCGTTTTGCAGAAAGTCTCAATTCTATAACATTTGGTGCGGTAATAACATCTGTAACTCAGTTAAATATGAGTAGAATTGTCGTCTTTGATATTGATAAGGAAAATAAAAAATATAAACTGATTGCAAGACTTTGGGGTAATAACGGCAACATAATTATTACCGATAGCGATTACACGATTATTGATCTGTTAAACAGGTATCCTAACCGCGGCGAGTGGACAGACGAGGTGTTTGAGTTGCCGGAGAATAATTTAGGTGATCCGAGTATTTATCCGGTTAGAGAGATTTTTGCAGGTAGGGATATAAATAAGTCAGTGTCAGAACACTATGACAATCTGATCGTCCAACAAAAGGTTAATTCATTAAAAAACGAACTTGTTAAGACTATTAATCAACAGATATCAGGTCTTAATCAAAGGATCGATATAGCTAAACAAAACTTGAGTTTAGAGCGGGAAGAGGCATATCTCAAGAACGGCGATCTGATTAAATCACATATATCTCTGATAAAACAAGGAGATACATTTGCCGATCTTAAAGACTATGTGACTGATAACATTATGAGGGTCGCACTAAAGCCGGAGCTCTGCCCTTCGGAAAATGCAAAATACTACTATGATAAATATAAGAAGCTTAAAAAAGGGCGTGAGCAGTGGGAGCAGGAGCTTTCCGGTTTGAATGAACGGCTTGATGAACTGATGTTTTTTGATGATCAGATTAAAAAAATCGATAAAGAATCAGAACTGACTGAGATCATGCAAAAGGTTAAAAAAACCAAAACAAGCCGTGAGGAAAAAGTCCGTCATGAAACACCGGGCAAGATTGTTCCGTTACCTTCAGGTTACAACGCAATTATATCAAGAAGTGCAAAAGAAGCGGATATAATTCTATCGAAGGTTGCTAAGGGGAACGATTACTGGTTTCATGTGAGGGACAACGCCGGCAGCCATGTGATCGTTAAGCACAAAAAAAACGAGGAACTTCCCTACAATGTAATGATTTCCGCGGCTAATCTTGCCCACATAAATAGTAAGTCCAAAAATGAAAAAGAAACAGATGTGTATTTTACACAGGTAAAACACCTTAAAAAAGGGCGGTCAGACAAACCGGGGCTTGTGTTTCCTTTCTTCGAAAAAAACATTAAGAGTGTTCTTAGCTGATTATAGGGCACTTCTAAATATCTTTTCACGCCTTTTTAACATAATCTAAACATCTCGTTCGTTGCAAAAATTTTTATTTAACCAATAATTTATACAAAGAAAATAATTATTATCAATAATCACTTGAGTCTAATTGATCGGTGGTTTTGAAATTAAAACTATATTGCAACAAAAAGAAATAAGGCTGGCACCTTTACTTCTTTCGGTCAACCGGTGTTTTAGCGTTGCTAAGATTTTAGATACAAATTGTTTTTTAAGGGTGGTTTATTATGGGTAAAAATTCAAAAAATCAAAATATTAGTTTTAGGGTTATAAAAGAAAAAGAAATTGATTTGGTATTTAAGAATGGACTAAGTGAACTTTGCTGCAGTTATTATTTTGTTAATGAAAATGATCCTGTTGAAGATTTGGCAAGAGACCTTGAGAGTGATCTTGAAATTTTTGCCGTAGCAGTTGTTGATAATGATATGAAGGTTACCGGTCTTCTTGTAAGGCGGGAAATGTTTGATATTTTGGGTAAGAAGTTCGGAAGAGATCTATATCATTTTAAAAAAGTAAAAAAACTGATTGAGGATCATAAGATTTTTAGGGTGTTTAAGTCGTTTAACGCTAAAAAAAATATTTTTAAAGCAGCAGAGCAGATAGATGATGACTTGAGTAATACTAACAATCACTATTATTTATTAAGTTATAATAATGGATTCTACGGAATAGTATCATCCAAGGATATCCTCGTTTATCTTTCAAGGATAACTCAGGATGATCTTAAGATTGCGGAAGAAATTCAGCAGAATATTGTAAAGTCAGAGTCTTTTTATGATTCTCCATGTTTAAGGATATTAGGATATACGAGGATGGCAAGAGTTGTCGGCGGTGATTATTATAACTATTTTAAATACTCAGATACAAACTGGTTTATTTGCGTGTGTGATGTTTGTGGAAAAGGAACATCAGCCGCAATGGTTACAGGTATTATTAATAGTGTGATTATAACTTATGACTTTAGAAATGGTTTGAAAGACTTTGTTATTCACCTGAATTCACATATTTATAATACATTTAAACTTAAGAAATTTCTTACTGCGATTTTTATTGATTATAATGAAATAACAGGAGAAATGGAGGTTTTTGATTTGGGGCATAGCATGAATTCCGCTAATTTCTATATCTATAAAGATTCTTCTTTAAAAGTTATAATGCAAGAAAATCTTAATACAGCAATAGGTTTCAAGCAGGACCTTGTTCCTAAGAGTAACAAAATTCAACTCTCTGATAATGATACGATTTTTTTATGTTCTGATGGTTTGTGTGACCAAAGGAATGTTGATGGCGAATTCTATGGTATAGATAATATTGAAAGAATTTTTAAAAGTTCACAGAATAAATCAATAAAAGAGATCAAGAATCAAATAAATGAAGATTATGACTTTTTCAGAGCCGATATGCCAAGATTTGATGATGTTACTTTTATGATTATGGAGATTAGATTATTTAAAAATTTAAAAGATCAAAATAATTAATTCTGTATAGATTATAATTGGAATTATATCGGGTAATAAATGGAGGATATTAAATGAAAAGCGGTGTTTTAAAAAAACTTATTGATCTTGAACTTATGGCAATTAAGAATTATTACAACCAATTGAATTTTATTGATGAAGAATATTATTACAGAAAAAAAGAAATATATGAACAGATAATCAAGAGAAGATACCAAACGCTGCAAGATCTTATTAATTTAGCAAAAAAAACAAATCAAAAGATAGAAGGTTGTCTTTTTAAAGGAAACCTTTGTGAAAGAACAAGTTTGTTATTTGAAAACAGTTTGTGATCGGTTTTATTTAAATTCTATATAATAAATATTTATAATATGCACACAAAATATGCAAAAAATGCTTGCAATAATTTAATATATGTGTTATTAATGTTTTAGATTTAAATAAAAGGAGAATATCTATGAAAATCAAAAAAAATGTTTTACAACAAGGTACTTTAATTGAGGACTTAATCAAGGCAAAAACGGAAGTATTAAAGCAAAAATCAGAGAAGAAGAAGCTTGAAATCGACACAAAAGCCGCTAAAGCAAAGAATGATGTTGAAAAAAAGTTAAAAAAAGACATTTCCAGAATTAATGAAAAACTCAATAAAGTTAAAGCTCCGAAAACTGTTATTGAAGAAAAAAAACCGGTTATTGAAAAAAAGACAGCGAAATAATAACATTTTGAACAGCAGGTTAAAAACCTGCTGTTCAGGGATAATAAGATGAAACAAACGGCTTTAAAAAATATTTATTTTAATATAACTCGGGATTATGACTACAAAATATTTTTTGACTCGTTCAAAGATCTGTTTTTACTAAAAAGAATAGGTACGAAGGACAATAATTGTTTTATATATGATACCTACGATTTTAAGTTAATAAAGAAAAATTTTTTGTTTTTACTAAAAAATAAAAAATTAGAATTGCTCGATTTTCAAAAAAAATATTTAGGAAAAACGCTTACTTCAATAAGTATAGAAAGCGTCCCGTTAGTAATTAAAAATATCAAAGAAGAGACTTCAAATACGAATTTTGATAACTTGTTAGAAAACAGAGCATTAATAAAACAAGCAAAAATCATTGAAAAAAATATTTTTTTTGAGGTTTATCAGGATGAGTTACTAATCCTGAAATTTACTCTTAAAGAGTTTTATTCAATTGCCGGAAATGAAAAGAAACTTTTTTTTGTGTTTTTTCAAACAAATTTTATATATAACGAAACCATTAAAAAAAACACTATTTCAGTTTTAAAAAAACTGACAGACAGCAAAAACAAAAAAACACTTTTGAATTATATAACCGAAGTTGATTATATTAAAGAAAAACTTAATATTTTTAATAACAACTTAATTTTAGAAAAAAATAATTCCTTAATAAATAACTATATTTTAATTATTAAACAATCAATTAATCTCGCTTTACTACAAATCGAGGGAATAAAAAAAGACATAGATATCGAGTTTCTTCATGATTTCCGTGTTGCTTTAAGAAAAATAAGATCAATAAATGAGCTGTGTGGTTCTGCATTAAACCCTGTTTTACGAGCAAAGTGTGATGAAGACTTTAAGAGAATCGGAAAAATTACGAATAAACAAAGAGATCTCGATTCTCACATAATCAATGAAAGCAGTTATAAATCGATTCTACCCTCAGATATGCGTGACACAGTAGATCCTTTTTTTTCTTTATTGAGAAAAAAAAGAAATGAAGAGTTAAAAAACTTAAAAGAAAACCTTAATGAAGTCTTTGATATTCTTTGTTATTGGCGTGATCTGGATATTCTTGAAGATTCGGGAATTAATTATGGAGATGATGCATTAAAAGAAACATTTAGTTTTGTAAAGCAAAGTATTTATTTTAATTATATGAAATTGTGTGAAGGAAAAGGACAGATAAACGAATCTTCACCCGATGAATTTTTTCATAAGATAAGGATAATGTGTAAAAAACTTCGCTATCTTATTGATTTTTTTTCATCTCTCTTTCCCAAAGAAAGCATTGTTTATTTTTTATCATCTTTAAAAAAACTTCAGACTGCGCTTGGGGTGTTTAATGATATGTCTGTTCAGGAGTTAAAACTTAGTAGATTTATACAAAAAAAGATTAATAAATCATCAGACACAAGAACTTTTATTGCATTGGGTTATATACTAATCAAATTGAAAAGAAAAAAAGATTCTATGAAAAAAGTTATTATCAGAGAAATAGTTGAATTTACAGGTGATAAATCATTAAATGAGTTAAAAAAAATGTTATAAAGGGAGATGCCGTGTTATTCAGAAACTTTAAAAAACAGGAAAAAGAGATAATGTCGTTTGCTCGAAAATATAATATAAAATCAGAGCATTATGAAACTGTTGCCAATTATTCTATGATATTATTTGATATGTTAATAAAAATTCACAAATATGGAGAATATGAGCGTTTTTTGTTGAATAGCGGCGCATTACTCCATGATGTAGGATATTATATCTCTGATTTGTCTCACCATAAGAACTCTCTAAAAATGATTATGGAATTTCCTGATTTAAATATTGATATTAAAGAAAAGACACTAATAGGGCTAATTGCCCGTTATCACAGGAAGTCATTTCCTAAAGATTCTGATGATTATTATTCTACCTTAATTAATAAAGATAAAATCTTGATAAATAAACTTGCGTCCATTTTAAGAATAGCAGATTCGCTTGATTACAGCCATCTGAGTATTGTAAAATCTTTTGATTGTCAAATAAAGGAAGAAGAGGTTGAGCTGAATATTATAACTAAATTTGATGCAGAAAAAGAGTGCAAAAAGACCCAAAAAAAAAGCGGTTTGTTTGAACAAAATTTTAATAAAAAAGTTGTAATTAATTATAAAATTTTGTAAGATTTGTTAACCCGCATTATGCACGAAAATTCTACTGGATCTCGTATCTTGCTGATTATCCACGAGTTACTCGATTTTCGATTCTCACATAGTGTTACTATGCTGCGAGTCTCAAATCTTCATAACTCTAAGCTAATCAACAATCTACTTCGCTTCGCTACGATTATCGTGCATAACGCGGGTTAAGAAAAGAGGTGAGTATATTGAAAAAAACAAAAAACAAAAAACTTCATATAGAAATAATGCCCTTAAATTCCGGCAGATTGGATAGTTATATTGATGAATATAATAATAATCCTAAGCGCGTGACACCTAACATAAAAGTGCCGGATGTTATTAATATGGCTCTTGATATCTATCTTACTAAAATTGAAATAAATAATAGAACGGGGATTTAATTGGCAAAACATAGAAAAACAGAAGAGTCAAGATTAGTTAATGTTGAAATAGCACCATATAACTGGGAAAGAATTACAAAATATATTGATTCATATAATAACAGCATGGATAGAACTACCTCTAAATTGAAGTACATAGATGTTATTAACAAAGCATTAAATGATTTCTTTAATGAAAAAATCACCCTTGAAAAAAATTAGGCGAATAAATACCGGATACAAGATCACATCCTACGGGAGCAAAATATTGTAAAATATTAGACAACCGCTTAAAATTATGTTAATAAGAGTAAGTTGTTCAAAAATCACATTTTTTTTGTGAATATTAGATTTTAAATATTTGGAGTTAGAAATGTCTGATTTAATAAATGTTATAAAGAGACAGTTGAATAGGGCTATAAACACAACTGATATTAAGGGCTTAAAAAAATATCAGGGTAAAGTTAGGGATGTTTACGATCTTGGTGATAAATTATTGATCGTAACTACCGACAGAATTTCTGCATTTGACAGAGTTCTTGCCGCTGTTCCCTATAAAGGTGCCATCCTCAATGAAACAACTCTGTTTTGGTTCCAAAAAACAGAAGATATAATCAAGAATCATATTATTAAAAAAATTCATCCAAATGTACTGCTTGTCAAAAAGGTTAAGATACTACCAATAGAGATTATTGTCAGAGGTTTCCTGACCGGCGGCGGTTGGCGCGAGTATTCAAAGACAGGTATGATCAGCGGGATTAAAATCCCTTCCGGCCTAAAAAAAGATGTAAAATTTGACAAGCCGATAATAACTCCGACAACAAAAGCTGAAGTGGGGCATGATGAGTCTATAACTGTAGAAGAGATAATTAATAAAGGGTTAGTTTCAGAGCAGGTAATGAGAAAGGTAGAGGCGACTGCAATGAAACTCTTTGAGCGGGGGCAGGATATAGCTTCTAAGAATGGTTTGTTTCTCGTTGATACCAAATACGAATTCGGTCTTGATGAGAACGGCAATCTGATTCTCGCTGATGAGATTCACACGAGTGATTCTTCAAGATACTGGTACAAGGATAGTTACTCTAAGCTGTTTGAGGCAGGTGAGACACAGCGAGCCCTTGATAAGGAGTATTTTAGAGAATGGTTAATGAGTAAAGGGTTTAACGGCGACGGTAATCCCCCATTGATACCTGATGAGATAATATCCGGTATTTGTGAACGGTATATAGAGGGGTTTGAAATGATAACCGGTAATAGATATAAATTGGAAGATGTTGATTTTAATTTGTCACTAAAGAATTCTATCTCGGAATATTCAGTCTAGTAATGAAAAGAATAATTTGTCTTGTAATATTTTTATTTATCAGTTGCATGATGATCTATACTTCACCCGTAATTCCTCGAGTAAATGTTAGTCCACCTTCACGGAATGTGTTTTATCTTTCTAATCAATCGGTTAGACAATTAAACCGTCGCGAACTGACTTGGATCGATTATTTTACCGATCAGTTCATCCTTTATGGTTCACTATGGGCTTGTATCGGTACAACTTATCCAATCTGGGAGAATGCGCCGGTGTTTATTAATGGTGATAATGCCGGACAGATGTTTGCTGATAGGATGAGACTTGAACCGTACGCTACAGGCCGGATTGACCCGTTTATAAAGCCGCTTGTTATTAACGGTGAAACTATAAGGTGGGATTGGGGTGAGCCGGTTACCGTTGTTACAAATGATTTTTATGCTAAAAATATTATTGAACCTATGTTCTTTACATTTATGGGGCTTTATTTAAGATCAAAAAACTATCATCCGGCGTTGCTCATAGGCGAGCTTTTTACGATGTCAGTTCTATATGAATTTACTATACGGCCGTTTTTTATGAATGCAAGTTTTGAACAGTTATTAAAAAATCCCTCTTTAGGAATAATGCTGTCAGTGTTGTTTGATGAGGTGTCAAATTATCTGTTGTCAACGCCGTACACCGCTCTACATGTGCTTGCATATATTATGAACCCGTTTAAACTGATCCCGAATTCAAGGGTCACATCGCTGATATTTCTATCACCATTCGTCCCAAGAATATCTCTCGAAACCCATGTAAGTTTTTGATACGGAGATACGCGAATGTCGAAAAGTAAAGCAGCAGCTGTTGTTGCTTGTATAGCCGGCTGGTTTCTTATGGCCATAATGATAGCCGGTGTTGTTTATCTTTATTTCAATAACCCTTACGAACAAACAGTAACAATCTGCATATTTAACCGGTTAACAGGTCTTTTGTGTCCTGCTTGCGGATTAACCCGCGCACTCTATTCTTTATTGCATTTGGATATACCGGGGGCTTTAAGATCAAACATTCTTGTTTTGTTTATCCCTGTTATTATCTACGGGGTCTTTGCAGAGCTATCAGAATATATGATCGGCAAGAAGCTAAAGGGAATTGTATTAAACAGATTTGTTGTAGTAGGATTATCAATTTTTATTTTAATTTATACTGTTATCAGAAACCTTATGATTAAATTTTAAAAAAAAGGGGCTTAAAGCCCCCCTAATTATGGTTTGTACATAAAGACTGTGTCGGTCCAATTACTTGATCCTGCACCATCAAGATTTGATGTTCCGCCGATATAATAGATTGCGTCGTTGATTACTCCGGCACCACCTCTTAATCTTGAGGATGGCAATCCCGGTTCCTCTCTCCACTCTGATTCTGATGGGATCCAGCTGAATGCTTTTGTTCCGCCTATTGCATAGATTCTGTTTCTGTAAATAAGCACGAAAGGCACAGCGGCAAACCCTGATGGTGTTGACACTTCTTTAGTCCATCTTGAGCCTGCAGTTCCTGTTCCGTCAAATGACCACACTTCATCTTTATTAACTCCCATTCCCACAACAAATATTTTATTATTAAATGTTATTGCTGAATGTTGAGTAGAGTAGGCAGATGGCATAACATCATCAGCACTGATGCTCCAACTTGTTGTTGAAGAATCATATAACTGAACAGTGGTTATTGAGTTGTTTACATATCCGCCGACGGCATAGAGTTTTCCGTCATTTGTTATTCCGAGCCCGATTGTAGTAAGAGCTGTCTCAAGTGAGCCCATAGTTGATTCCCATGATAATTCGTCTGAGCTGAGTTTCCATACATCATATGATACATTTCCTGTGTCCGTAGTTCCGCCAACACAAACTATAGTATTATCATAAACAATAAAAGTTGTGTTTCTTCTTGCATTAGGCAAGTCAGGTCCTTTGGAGAATGATGTGCCGTTAAACACAAAAGTATCAGTACTATATGTGTATCGGCCGCCTATGTAGATTTTGTTGTTGAAAGTTGTGCAAGCCACACCGGCTGAAGCGGGAAATGTCTCACCTGTTATATTTGTTGTAAGTTCCCACGGGTGTTTAATTACTGTTATAATAAATTCCTTAGTGGCAGTTGAAGATCCTTTTGTAATAGTTGCAGTGAGATTTATTGTGGAATTCTGACCATTAAGCGGTCTTGTAACAGTTCCGTTGTTAGCGATATCCGTAGTGTTATCTGATAACCACTCAATATCAGTAGAATTTAACCCTATTGTTATAAGGTCAAGATTAGTAATAACATTATTGATTGATGAATTTTCTGCTTTAATTGTATCAAATGTCAAATCTGACATTGCCTCAGTTACATCTTGTTCATCTTGACTTTCGTATGCCGGTATTAGAATATTAAAGGATTTTGTATCAGAGGCTGTCCCTTTTGATATTGTTGCAACAATCGTAATACTCTTGTCGGATTCACCGAAATTCGGTCTTGTAACAATTCCGGTTGTCGTTAAGTTTGATGATGCGTCATTTGTTGTATCTAAATAGTATGTTTTCCATGATATAACTGTTTCTTCTTCTCCTGCGGTAATCAGGTTAAGATTATAGAGAATATTATTTTCTGAATTATTTGAACCTTTAATTGTATCAAAAATCAATGCGGCTTTTGCAATGGCTACTGCCTCTGTATCAGTTAATGTTTTATTTGGTTTTTTTTCGAAAACAGGGTCACACGACAAGACAATTAGAAAAATAGTTAAAAAAGCAATAAATAGTTTCTCGATTTTCACAATATGCCATCCTTAAATTAGTCATTAACAAAAATATATTATTTAATCTATAAGTTGTCAAACTAATTATTCAAAAAATTATTTCATTTAAATTGTACCCATAAAAAAAAAATTGATAAAAAATTTTGTAAATTGGCCATTATTGATATATAATAATCTTTCAGATGAATTAAGGCGGTAAATAATGAAAAAAGTTAAAATTCTATCTAAAATATTTCCGGTAATAGTGTTTTTGGTTTTTACAAGCTGTGCACAGTTTATATATATTCCCATAAAGGAAGCATTCGGGCTCGATAAGAAGCCGCCTGCACCGATTAAAGATTTATTGCTGCTTGCAAGTGACAGATCTTGCACACTCAAGTGGAATCCGCCGACTAATATTGACTTTAAGGGTGTAATGATCAGATACTATCTTTCTGATAATACCGCAGATTCAGCAAAGAGCATTTTTACTCCAAAGGGCGGCAATGTTCAGTTTATTGACGGCTTGATAAACGCATACGAATATGGTTTTGAAGTAAGGACTGTTGATGAAGCGGGTAATTATTCATTACCGGTGTCAGGCTCTGCAACTCCGGCCGGCAAGAATACGGCTATTTTACTGAATAAGCCCTCGGTTACGACAAGAGATGATACTTTTAATATCAATGTTATAGGCATTGATCTCATTAAGTATAAATACCGCACAAGATACCGTCATGGTGCATACGCTACATGGGAGGATTGGAGTGCATGGTCAACGATTGATGATGTTTCATTTCCAATATATTTTGATGATGCATCTGAAGGGGATTACGAGCTTGAAGCCGCGGGGCTTGACAGTGATAACAGTTGGCAGGATGAGAATTATCCGACAAAATACGCATGGAAACTTGATATATATAATCCCGAAATAGATAGCATGACAATTAATGCAAATTTTACAAGATTTGGGCTTAAAAGCTTAACAGTCAACGGCATTACTGATAGTCTGACACCTGCGGACAAACTGTATGTTGCAGTCGGCGATAATGTCGGTCAGAATAACACGATTAACTTCACTACCCCCTATACAAATAGCTTTAAAATTGGTGTTTGGGATGAATCGGGAGTTTCTCATAAAGAAGAGTCAACGGATGTGTACGATCCGAATGGATTCTTTGTTAGAAATTTAACTGTTACTACTCAAGATTTCACATATACCGACAGTGTTTACGGGACAGACGGATATATCTATCTATGCGGATATGTAAACGGTACAAATGAAATTGATTTCGGTAATAATGTTAAAATTACCGGAATATCAACAGGCTCGAACCCTTTTATTGTGAAATATAACTCACAAGGTGTTGCACAAGCGGCGGTAACAACAATAACCGACTCCGGAGCATGCGTATATACAGGCATAACCTTAGATAATGCGGGTAATATATATGTATGCGGATATATTGGGAATCTACAAGCAAAATTTGGGAATGGAATTACTGCTCAAAACTCCTCATCCCCTGACTCTTCTATTGTAGTTGTTAAATATAACGCAAGTTTAGTACCACAAGCGGCTTCAACTGTCTCTTCATATTCAGCAATATCCGGATACAGCGATATTGTCTGGTATAATAATAGATTGTATTGCGCCGGATATGTTTACGGTCAAGATGAGTTCCAAGTTGGAGGTGTTACTTTATCCATTGATGCCAAAATAGACCATTTAAGATATGTGTCAGGTGACAATGCTATGGTGATTTCTTACGACTGCAATCTATCTCCTATCAAAGCTGTGTCTTTTTATAATTGTCCAAATATTTCAAATTTTTATTCTATATCTGCTAATAGTGGAGGAGTCTATTTGGCCGGTAGAATTTATGAAACTGGTATTAATGGTACTTATATAGTTGCTTATGAAAATAACGGAAATAATATTACTTTGACAGGGGCATGTAATAGTAATAATGGTGTACTTGTAAGATATGATCATGATTTGAACTATATAAGCGGTCTTACGCAAACAGCATCGTCTAATGCGACAAAATTTACCGGCATAGTCTCAGACTCATCAAATAACATCTACTTGATCGGCGACATATCAGCGGGTACTTTTACTTTTGGCACTCTGTCCTATACAGCTTCAACAGCAACAGCGATTATTGCCAAATTTGACCAATCATTATCTTCAGGTTCTATTATTGGGAACACAGAAGACGGAACAACAGAATTCACCGATATTGCAGTAGGTTATGACAATATGATCTATACAGTGGGGCATGCAAAAGGCGATGCAACCGGCGATGAAATCAATTTCGGTTCAGGGGCAACTTATAATGCATCAAATGTTGAGCTCACTTTAATATGCGCATTTAATACTATCGATGGTTTAACAAATACCAAGACCGTACTTCAATTAGGTGATATATCGGTTAATTCAGGATACACTACTATAACATCAATTAATGCCCCTGATTTAGAGCTACCACTCTTTGTAACCGGTTATCTTGCCGCCGGTGCAGGAAATACACTTAATATAGCCCATAGATATGATAATTACAATACAGTGTCTGTAACGGGAAATGCCAGCCCG
Source organism: uncultured Spirochaetales bacterium (assembly GCA_964608985.1). Classification (GTDB taxonomy): domain Bacteria; phylum Spirochaetota; class GWE2-31-10; order GWE2-31-10; family CAYYKD01; genus CAYYKD01. The sequence goes on along the minus strand of CAZSQU010000063.1, from coordinate 2,967 downwards.
AGTGTTTTTTCGGTGATATTGCAGTAGCTTTTTTTACTATCAAAAAACAACTTTTTACCGGAAGGGCGATTGATGATTACAAGTGCATATACTTAAATACTTCTTTTATTTAAATATATATTTTCATAAATAATTATGTTATATTGTTGATCAACTAATATAATCAGGAATCGGAATGGACCTTGAAGTTTATAATAATACAGGTAAATTGATATTCTCAATGGATGGCAAGTGGCTCTATCCTTTAATAGAATTTTATCGTTTTGTAATCAATGATAACCCCGATCTGACCGGTGCCAAGCTCAAAGATAAAGTGATTGGCAGAGCAGCTGCGGCAATTATTATAAGTTCCGGTGTTAAGCAGTGTCATGCCGGTCTTATTTCACGAAAAGCTGTGAGTTATCTTGAAAAATATGGAATATTATACAGTTTTGATAAAATTACTGAAACTATATTATGTAAGACTGAAGGTTTGATAGATGATGGTATGACGCCTGATGCGGCGTTGCAAATGATTCTTGAAAGAGCAAAAGGTGTTGTAAAATGAAATACAGAGAATTCGGTTCAACGGGATTTAAGGTTTCTGCTTTGGGGTTTGGTGCAATGAGACTACCTTCGGTTGCTTTTATTCCGCAAAGTGTTGATCTAAAGAAATCGGTTAAGCTTATCAGACACGCAGTTGATCAAGGGATAAACTACATTGACACAGCTCTTCCATACGGATTTGGAGCGAGCGAGAAAGCAGTCGGTATGGCACTAAAAGATGGGTATAGGGACAAAGTTCACCTTGTAACAAAGTTATTTATGCCTTTTGTCAGGAAATCTGAGGATTTTGATGATATGCTCAACAAACAACTTGACAAACTTCAGACTGATCATATTGATACCTATCTCTTTCATGCTTTAAATCGTTCGTTTTTTGATAAAGTTCAAAACCTCAATCTAATAGATAAAATGATCAAAGCTAAACAACAAGGCAAGATCAGGTATATCGGATTTTCGTTTCATGATACGCTCCCTGTTTACAAGGAGATAGTTGACTATTTTAACTGGGATGTAACACAAATCCAATACAATTATATGGATACGGGGATGCAGGCAACAACCGAGGGGTTAAAATATGCCGCTTCCAAAAAAATCGCAATTGTAATAATGGAGCCATTAAAAGGCGGTATGCTTGCAAATCCACCGTCAGAAGCGGTCTCTGTTATGAAACAGGCACAGGTTCATAGAACTCCGGTTGATTGGGGATTGCAGTATCTTTGGAATCTGCCTGAGGTCTCTGTTGTAATAAGCGGAATGAGTAATCATAAAATGGTTGATGAGAATTGCAGAAGTGCTGATAATTCCGGAATAAACACACTTTCTACCGGTGATATTGAAATAATTGACCGGCTTGTAACAATCTACCGATCAAAGATTGTTGTTCCCTGCACAGCTTGTCAGTATTGTATGAATTGTCCGCAGGGTGTAAACATTCCTCAGAATTTTGCACTGCTAAATAACTGGTCTGCTGCAATGAACCCTTTCTTTCGATTCTTAATAAGAAGAACCTATAAGAAACTGTCAACAACAGCTGACGGATTAAATAAACAAAAAACAAACGGTGCGGCTAATCTTTGTACCGCTTGCGGATTGTGTGTAAAAAAATGTCCGCAAGGTATAAATATACCGGAAGAATTAAAAAAAGGTGTTCAGGTATTAAATAAAGGCAGATCGATAAAAGATGTTTTTGGGAAATAAATTATCAGTTTTATTACGATAAAGCGGATTTAACTTTTCAAACTCTCTAATATTTTATTTTTTTCTTCAATGAACAAAATGTCTTCAAGTGCAAGATCAAGTTTGTTGAGATCAGAACATCTTGAAATAATTGCTTTTTCGTTATCGGTTAAACCGAATTTTTTATTCATTTGTTTTAATAGAGTTGTTTGTTTCTCTTCAAGCTTACCTTCAAGTTTACCTTCAAGCTTACCTTCAAGTTTACCTTCAAGCTTACCTTCAAGTTTACCTTCATTTTTAGCCTCATATAATTCACTGGCTTTATCTTTTATATATTTTTGTCTGGAGTCGTATAAATTGCGCATTTTATCGTCGTCTGTGAATCGTATATACTCATTGTGCATTTTGTTAAGTATTGTGTCCTCTTGAATCAGAGTTTTAAGCATATTGTCCTCCCTCCCTTCATTTTTAAGAAAATAAATAAGTTTACTTAATTTGTCATTTTCATCGAAATTTTTAAATTTAGGCATTTCAATGTAGTTTATCATTAACTGATCTGTTAAAATATGATTATTTGTTTTTTCCTTTAAAACAAAACAAGAAAAATAATCCGTAAGCTCTTTAAAAACCTCAAAATCAAGTATATTAATACAGATTGTTGGTTTTAGACTCTTGTAGATTTGATTATCTTTTAACTGCGATGAATACAGTACAGACCAGTAATATAAGCTTCTAAGTATAAATGTTTGATTTCCGGAAGACTGAACTTCTATGTCGTAAATCCTTCCATTTTCATCTACAGCTTTTACATCTACTACTGTTTCTTTATCGTTTGAGAAATCTTTTAAGTTAAAAGGATTCTTTATGTCAACAGAAATAATTCTGTCAATTCCTGTTTTAATTAAAACAGCATTGATAAATTCCAATAAGATAGGTTTATTTTCTTCTTTCCCAAAAAAATATTTTATAAAAATATCGCTTGTTGGTTTTACATAGTAACTCATAATAAAAACTTATTAAAATATAAGTCCTTTGTCAAGTTTTTTATTGAAAGATAGATCTTGACGGGTGCGAATTTATTTTTTGGGTAATTTAAGAAAACATTAGTTTATGTATTAAAGCATAAAAGCAAACGCTCGAAACCGCTGTATTCAAAGATTCATAAGGCGTTTCCGCTCGTTTCTTTTATGCTTTATTAAACTATCAACTGAATAAAGTTACCAAAAAATAAATTTCGCTTATGAA
>CAZSQU010000062.1:0-18789 GCA_964608985.1 uncultured Spirochaetales bacterium | reverse complement strand
GTTTGCTTTTATGCTTTTTTAAATCAACGATAGATCATTTAAATTTACCAAAAAACAAATTCGCACCCCAATATATTAATTATTTTTATTTTAACTTGAAAAAATAACTATTTTTTCATATAATACCAAAAAATAATCTGGAGTTTTATATGAAAGTTGCTATAGTAGGCTATGGAAAAATGGGAAAACAGATCGAGCATCTTCTTAAACAAGAAAACATTATACCGGTTGCGATCATTGATAAGTTTTCACCGCTTGCAACCCACAAAGAGATCAATAGGGATTCAATGAAAGATGTCTCAATTGCAATCGATTTTACTTCACCTGAAGGATTCGATGAAAATCTTAACGGATATATAAAACATGGTGTTTCTGTTGTCATGGGAACAACGGGCTGGTACGATAAACTTGATGAAGTCAAAAAGAAAGTTGGAAATTCAATCGGATTTATCTGGTCGGGCAACTTTTCAATAGGGGTAAATATTTTCTTTAAAATAGTCCGCGAGGCCTCAACAATTATGAACAAGTTCACACAATATGATCCTTTTTGTTTTGAGATCCACCATAACGAAAAAATTGACAGCCCTTCAGGCACATCAATGATGATTGCTAACATTGTGAAAGATGAACTTGAACGGAAAAACCGGATAGTAACCGATAAACTTGACAGAAGAATTGAACCGGATGAGATTCATTCTGCTTCAATAAGGGGCGGTAAAGTCCCCGGAACACACAGCGTTTCTTTTGATTCCGCTGTTGACACAATTGAATTGAAACACACAGTCAGATCAAGAGAGGGGCTTGCAGAGGGGGCTGTTTTTGCGGCAAAGTGGCTTAACGGTAAAAAAGGTTTTTACTCAATCGATGATCTTATGGGATCAATAATATAACAATAAAGAGGCTCTTGCAAAAATTAAGATTTTTGACAAGTTCAAGGAATGATGAGCCGAAAGCACGGAGCATACTTGTAGTATGTGAGTACTTGAGGCGAAGAATGACACAGTAATTGACAAAAAGATTATTTTTCAAGAGCCTCTAAAAGTAATAATAAAATAAGGAGTTTTTATGTTAAAGGGAGTATATACAGCTATAGTAACGCCATTCAAGATGGATGGTTCAATAGATGAGGTTAGATTCAGATCACTTATAGAAGAACAGATTAAAGCAGGAGTTACGGGTATTCTACCATGCGGAACAACCGGCGAATCACCGACACTTAATCATGAGGAACACAACAGAGTTATTGAGATATGTTGTGATCAAGTAAAGGGCCGATGTGAGGTTATGGCCGGTACCGGAAGTAATTCAACAGCTGAAGCTATCTTTATGACTGAGCATGCCAAAAAAGCAGGTGCAACAAGCACATTGCAGGTTGTCCCATACTACAACAAACCTACTCAAAAAGGTATGTATGAACATTTTATTAAAATTGCTGATACAGTAAACCTTCCCGTTGTAATCTATAACATACCGGGTAGAACGGGGATTAACCTTGAAACAAAAACACTTGCTGAGCTTGCTAAACACAAAAATATCATTGCTGTAAAAGAAGCATCGGGTTCTATTGCACAAATGATGTCAGTAATAAGTGCTGTTCCCGAAGATTTTTCAGTTTTATCCGGAGATGATAAACTCACACTCCCATTAATAGCAGTAGGTGGACACGGCGTAGTATCTGTTGCGTCAAACATAATACCGGAAACAATGGTTGAGATGGTTCAGCTCGGATTAAGCGGAAATATTGCAGGAATGCGAAAACTTCACTATGAGCTATCAGAGTTATTCGATACATTGTTTATCGAAACAAACCCTCTCCCTGTTAAAGCTGTTTTAGCCTTACTTGGTAAAGTAGAAAACTCTTTCAGACTACCCATGTGTCCGCCTTCGGATGAATCGGTAGTTATATTAAAAAAACTTATAGAAAAGTACAAAATTAAGTAAACAGAATTTCATAATTTTCGTTTATATTCTTTATCGATTGATTTTTTTTACACTGTTTGGAACTAATTTTATTAAACTTAAGTTCCAATCAGATAATTTATTTAAATATTTTGAGGTTTTTAATGTCAACAGGTGCAACCGGTTCAAAAAGTGCGACTATCGCTAAGATTAAGATCGATAAGCCGCGAATGTATAAAGTAATCCTTTTAAACGATGACTATACAACAATGGATTTTGTTGTTGAGGTTATTATTAAAATATTTCACAAGACTACGGAAGAAGCAGAAAATATCATGCATATGGTTCATCAACAGGGCAAAGGCGTTGTTGGGACATACACTTATGATATTGCTATTACCAAGAGTCTTCAAGTTCAGGAAATGGCAAAACAAAAAGAATTTCCTCTTAAGTCTATAGTTGAAGAGGTTTAATTAGTTATGATGCAATTTGAAGAATCAGCTAACCGAGTGCTTTCTAACGCATATAATGATGCTCGAGAAAAAGGCTACGAATATATTACAACAGAACATTTTCTCTATATGCTTTTGTCACATGAAGACGGCAAACAGCTTGTTACTGCCTGCGGCGGAGATGTTAAATCTCTTAAACTAAAATTAAGCAGGCATCTTAAGGAAAACATACCTATTGTATCAAATAATGATCCGATTGAGTCATACAGCTTCCAAAATGTAATTCAAGGTGCCGCGATGCATGTAGCTGCCGCAGGTAAAGAAACTGTTAGAGTCGGCGATCTTCTTGCGGCGATATTTGACGAAAAAGAATCCTTTGCAGCATATTATCTAAAATCTGCAGGTGTTAAAAAGCTCACTATTCTCGAATATATATCACACGGAAGTGAATTTGACGAATTTCCTGATCTGGATGTTGATGATGATGTTTTTTTTGACGACGAAGATGATGAATTTGAAGCAGAAGAAAAACTTATTAACAGTAAGGATTTTCTTAAGAACTTCACTTATGATATTACCGAACGGGCAGTAAAGAATGAACTCGATCCGGTTATAGGACGCGAAGATATACTTCAGCGGACAATTCAGGTTCTATGCAGACGGCTAAAGAATAATCCGATACATGTCGGTGATCCCGGCGTCGGTAAAACAGCGATTACAGAGGGTCTGGCCCAAATGATCGTTAAAGATGAAGTACCCGATATCCTTAAGGGCTTTAGAATACTATACCTTGATATGGGTGCAATGGTAGCCGGCGCGAAATATAGAGGAGATTTTGAACAGCGGTTAAAAAAAGTGCTGAAAGAGGTTCAAACAATCGAAAAAGCAATTATTTATATCGATGAGATTCACACAATAATTGGGGCCGGCGCTTCCAACTCTGGTTCTGTTGATGCGGCAAATATCATAAAACCTTTCCTCCAAAGCGGTAAACTCAGGGTAATTGGCTGCACAACCTACGATGAATACAAAAAAATCTTTGATAAGGACCGCGCACTTTCAAGAAGATTTCAAAAGATCGAGATACCGGAACCTACTGTAGAACAGACAATAGATATTCTTAACGGGCTTATTGAACGATACGAGGAATACCATAATGTTAAATACAGCCCGGAGTCGATTCGTTTAACCGCAGAGCTTTCTTCAAAGTATATCAATGACAGATATCTGCCGGATAAAGCAATTGATATTATCGATGAATCGGGTGCAAATGCAAGAATTAATGCAAAAAATGGTGAAACTGCAATAGTCGATCTGGCTATTATCGAAAAAACCATTTCTTTAATGGCAAAGATCCCTGAAAACAGTGTTTCTTCAAACGATGTAGATAAACTTAAGGTACTTGAATCCGAGCTTCAGAAAGTGATTTTCGGTCAGAATAAGGCAATAAATTCTGTTGTTAAAGCGATTAAGCGATCAAGAGCCGGTTTTAATACACACGAAAAACCTGTGGCATCGTTTTTATTTGTGGGTCCGACCGGTGTCGGTAAGACAGAGCTTTGCCGTAAGCTTTCTGAGGTTTTTGGAATACCGCTATTGAGATTTGACATGAGCGAATATCAGGAACGGCACACAGTTGCAAGGCTGATCGGCTCACCTCCGGGATATGTGGGCTATGACGAAGGCGGATTACTTACAGACGCCATCAGAAAAACCCCTCATTGCGTCTTATTACTTGATGAGATAGAAAAAGCACACGAAGATATATACAATGTACTTCTACAAATTATGGATTACGCAACTCTTACCGAAAACAACGGAAAAAAAGTTGATTTTAAAAATGTAATTCTCATTATGACTTCAAACGCAGGAGCACGGGAGATCGGAAGGTCTATGGTAGGTTTTGGTGAAAGACGGATCGACAGGGGTAATATTCTCCGTGAGGTGGAAAGGGTGTTTTCTCCCGAATTCAGAAACAGACTTGATGAAATAGTAACATTTAACCCGCTTGATAAAGATATGTCTATGCTTATTACAAAGACCAACATTGACCGCTTTAAAGAGCTCCTGTTTAAGAAAAACATTGATCTTGAGGTAACACAAAAATGCTATGAATGGATTGCCGAAAAAGGTTATTCCTCGATCTACGGAGCAAGAGAGATACTTCGTCAGATAGAGGAACACATTAAAACCTTTTTTGTTGATGAGGTGTTGTTCGGCAAACTTACAGAGGGCGGAAGAGCTATTGCCGACCTAAATAATAATAAGATTGATATAACGGTACTTTAAGTTGTATAAGCTAAACAGTAAAGACATTGTGTTCCCCCATCCGCAATATGCTGAAGATGACGGTCTTCTCGCATTTGGCGGCGATTTATCACCGGAAAGGATAGTTTTTGCATATTCACTCGGCATATTCCCCTGGTTTAACGAACCACCAATACTTTGGTGGTCGCCTAACCCCCGTTTTGTTCTATTCCCCGAAAAACTTAGAGTTTCAGATTCGATGAAGAAGGCAATAAAAAAAAACTATTTTCAAATATCATTTGATACTGATTTTAAGGGCGTTATTAAAGGATGCAGAGAGAACAGAGCCGATGAAGCAGGCACATGGATAAGTAATGATATTATAATAGCATACACAAAACTCTTTGAGCTCGGCATAGCCCATTCTGTTGAGGTCAGAGAGAACGGCCGGCTTGTCGGTGGATTATACGGATTACTTATTGGGACGGTTTTCTATGGAGAATCGATGTTCCACAGAACAACAAACGCATCTAAAGCCGGCTTTATAGAACTTGTGCAAAAACTTAAAAATGCAGGATGCAAACTCATTGATTGTCAGGTTTATACTAAACACCTCGAATCACTGGGCGCCGAGAACTTGGACAGAGAATCATTTATGCAAATATTATCAGAAGAAAACACAAACACACTTAAACCGCTTTTTGAAAAACAGTTTTCACTTAAGAACAGCCCCGATAAGCTTGCCGAGAAGGAATAACTCATCGTTTGCAATCCCTTTTGGTGTTAAGTCAACCTCTTTTTTATCCTTTGTTGTAAGAATCAGCTTATACAAATACTGCTGTTTGTTTACCTCAACAACAGAAATTGTTTCTATAGATTCAACCGGATACTCATTAACTGCTTTATCATTAAATTTGATAATCCTTTTATCTGTGCCAATTAAACCCTTTTTACCGGAAATAAACATTGTTTCATCATAATATGCGATAAATCTCTCATTGTCGCCGATTCTAAATCTTTTAATAATCTTTTCTGTTTTACCGTCACTTATTTGTGTACAAAGCATAAATACTCCTGTGTAATTAACTTTTACAGACATATACTGCATTCCTATAATAATACAATTTTTAAAAAAAACAAAACAACTTATTACAATATATTAGATATTCCGTGTGCAATTTTAAATTTTGGGTATTATTGTTAAACAATCAGGTTAACATATTTTAAAAAAAATGTTATCGTGAAAAAACGGAGATTAGTTATGGAAAATATTAATATGACTATATGTATGTGCAATTCCAATAATACAGAGATGCTTAAATCTGTTTTATTAAACTACGGCATTGTTTGTCATACAGCCGAAACACCGGATAAAGCCTATGATACTATAAACAACACGGGATCACAGTTTTTGTTCATTGACCTTGATTTTACAGACGGCAAAAGCTTTGATCTGCTCGACATAATCAACAATGACTCTACACAGTCCGGTTTGTTTATTCTTGCAACAAGTATAGAAACCTCACCCAAAATGATTAAAAAAATCCAACTGTACCGTATTGTATCATTTATAATTAAACCATTGACAAAAGATACCGTATCAACCAAGGTCAATCTGCTTCTCGACAAGTTCAGAGACCATTTTCCTGCACGGAAGCATGTTCGTATAACACCGGAACAGGATGAACTTCTGACACTTTTTTTTAGACTTAAGGACCGCAAACGGTTATCTGCAAAAATTATCGACATATCTCTTGGCGGTCTTGCTTTTGAACTCTATACTGATTACGAATCACCTGAATTAACAAAAGGCGGCTTGATAGAACACCTTATTTTTGAAGTAAATAACAAACAGGTTGACGCAGATGCAAAGATTGTTAATAAATCGGGAACATTTATGGCTATTAACTTTACCCATTTTTACGAAAAGTCTTATGAAGCACTTGTTAAATATATAATGAAAAAGGTTTCGGTTTAGCATTATTATATGCTTAATCGATTGGTAATTTATGGATTTTAAGTTTTATAGTGTAGGTGAGATTAAACAGTATCTCGATTCCCTTAATCTAACTGTAAATAAGAGTTTCGGTCAAAACTTTTTAATTAATGCTGGAGTAGCCGATGGAATAGTTAGAGCTATGGATATAAACGAAGAAGACCTTGTTTTTGAGATAGGATGCGGGTTGGGGTCATTAACCAATAGGATTCTAATTAAAAAACCCGACTTTTACGGTTTTGAGATTGATAAGGGCTACATTACACACCTTAATAAATTATTCAGCTCAGAACCCCGTTTTCATCTGATTGCCGGTGATTTTTTAAAGACCTTTGAGAAATCTGTTGCTGAGATTGATCGTTCCAAGTACAGACAAACCGTATTTGCCGGCAACCTTCCCTACTATATAACCACACCGATACTCGATAAAATATTTAAATCAGAGTTTGGGTTTGACAAGATTATAACAATGGTTCAAAAAGAGGTTGCAGAGCGGATAACTGCCGGTCCGGGCACTAAGAAATACGGCAGTCTGTCAATATTTTGCCAATTTTATGCAGAACCAAAAATAATATCGAGCGTCAAACCGGCTTCTTTTTATCCGCGTCCGGCTGTTGATTCTACCGTTATTCTTTTTACAAAAAGAAAGGTAAGCTACAATGTTAAATCTACCGAGCTTTTTTTTAAGTTTGTAAATTCAATATTTATGAACAGGAGAAAACAGCTTAAAAACAATATAGAATGTGCAGTAAAACTCAGTCCCGATGAAAAAGAAATGATAATTAACGGATTATCAAAATCATCAGTCCCGCTTACCGGAAGAGGTGAAGAACTCAATATTGCAAAAATTGTTGAGATAATAAATAACACCTGATTTATTAACAAACTGTAAAACATTATTAAATCTTCAATAAATCCTATCAACTACTATTGACTTTTTTCGATAATATCACTACATTAGTAGTAATATTATCGAGGTTAATTATGAAAAAATTCCATTCAACTATTCTACTGTTTATATTAATTTTAACAGGCTGTTTAATTCCGGAAACTGAACAAATAAAACCGGAGGAGATAACAGGCGAAAACTCATCAGTAGTAAACCTAAATATCAACGGGATATTTAACGGCTACTATTATGACAAAAACGATAGAACTTTAACAACTTACCATACTATTAATGAAGATGACAAACTAACCATTGGGGTTTTTACTAATACACCTTCAAATACTCAAGCATTACCGGTATTGCTTGAAACCATTATAAACAAAGACTCAACTTACAAAGTATATAATTCTAATAATACTTATGCAGTAACAACGCAAAGCCGGATTTTTATATTTGAAAAACAAGATGACGGCACAATTACAAACACTCAAACTATAACAACAGATAGGGATACCGGAGATATTATTTTTTTTAACGGCGGTTTCTATTTGATTGAAAAGGTTATATTTGAAAGATCTCGAAGCGGGATCAGAATTGTCAGATACAATTCTTCCGGAAATCAAGTGTGGGCTAAATACATCGGACTTACAAACTCATTTCTTTATTCAAATTCTATTATTACAACAAACAACGACCTGATAATTATCGGAAGTACAGGGGGCGAGATATTCGGAGGCGAGATATACCTTACTAAAATATCCTCAATCGGAAATGTATATTATGAAGTTATTTACGGAGGAACAGGAAGAGAATTTGGAAACGATATAATGGAAACATCTGACGGCGGACTTTTTATTACAGCTGAAACAGTAATTGAAGAACAGTGTGTACAACCCATGATAATAAAAACAGATAAATACGGTATAATCGAATGGGAAAGAACAATAACCGAACAATATATTACAGGATTTGTTACCGCAATCGAAACTGATTCGGGATATACGATACAATACAAGACAAATAATGGCTACATTTTTGTAAAACTCTCAAATAACGGAAGGCTGACAACAGCAAAAGCGATCTACAACCCGAACTCAGAGCTGCGATTAATCAAAAATAAAGATTCTATATATATTACAGCATTTTACAGGTCACCGGAAAACAATACTATCTATTATACAGAGACCAACAGCACTTTAATGTTGTACAGTTCAAGTTTGAATACAAGAAATTTACGAATTTCAATAAAAAACTCATTTACTTACAGCGAATCTTATAAAATGATCTCTGTTTTTTAAATCATGTTTATACGGCTATTATACCCTCTTGACTTTTTGGGTAATCCAAATATTTGTTGACAATATCTATCCGTAGTGTTAATATCATATGATAAGTTTTTATTGCGGAGACTTTATGCTAACCGAATTTCAAGAAGTTAAACAGATAGCAGGCGAAGGCAAGAGAAGATGGTTTCAAAACGATTATTTTGATCTTATTATCTGGTATGTTGATAATTCTGGTGAATTAGCAGGGTTTCAACTATGTTACGACAAAAACGGATATGAACGAAGTCTGACCTATACTGAAGACTTAGGATACACACACATGGCTATAGACTCCGGCGAATCTGGCCCCCTAAGTAACGACTCACCAATACTTGTTACAGACGGATTACTTGATGAAAGATCTTTATATCTAAGGTTTAAAGATGAATCATCAAATGTTGATCCTGCAATAAGAGAGTATGTGCTCAATAAAATTAATGAATACACGATCCGTCTATGAGAAGTGATCTATTTTGCGCTTACAGTGAATATCTTACAAAACTTCACGGCGAAAAAATCTGGCGGCTTCCTTTATCAACAGGTATTCCATGTGTCAATAAAATCAACGGCAATACCGGATGTACCTTCTGCGATGATACAACTTTTACACCTCAATACACAAGAGAACAGGAAACCATTGAAAAACAGATAGAACGGGGAATCAAATTCTACGGCGAAAGATATGGTGTTAAGCACTATTACGGCTTTTTTCAATCAAACACAAACACATACGGCCCGATTGATTATTTATTGGAATGTTTTGAGAAGATTTTATCAAATCCGATTTTTAAAGGGATCGCAATATCCACAAGGCCTGACCACATCACCCCGGATATCATACAAAAACTTGAGATTCTCAACAACAAATATAAAAAAGATTTTTGGATAGAACTCGGTCTTCAGTCAACAAATGATAAAACTCTTCAGAGAATCAACCGTAATCATGATTACAACTCATTCAAAAACAGCGTAAAACTTATAAAGAGCAAATCTTCTATTAAAATTTGCGCACATATGATAATAGGACTTCCCGGCGAATCTGAAGATATGATAGTGGAAACCTACCGGACACTATTCGATGACAATCAATTAGACGGTCTTAAACTTCGAATTCTTGATATTATAGAAGGAACACCGATTTATAATGAATATCACAACAACCCGAATGATTTTATGCATTTTACTTTTGAGTCTTTTGTGAATATTATCTGCAATATACTCGAATTTGTACCGCCTGAAGTTGTGATTATGCGTTTTGTTAACTTTGCTTCACTCTCAAGAATACTACGAAACGAAAAAAAACCGGTAAAAGATGAAGTGCTGAAAGCGGTTGAAAATGAACTTTTAAGAAGAGGTACCAGACAGGGCTATAAAAGATGAGTGTTTTACGAATACCACCGAAAGCAAAACCTTTTATCGGAATATTTTCCTCTGACAGATCAATAATTGATCGTACAATCAATATCCTTGAACGAAAACTCGGTATAAAAGACTTTGTTTCTAATGAATTTATTTTCTCGGATTCTGACTATTATAATGAAGAAATGGGATCCCCCCTTTACAGAAAATTTGTAAGTTTCTCAAAACTCATACCTCGTGAAAAACTGATTAAAATCAAAATATTGTCTGACAGAATTGAGAAAAAATTTTCTATAATTAAAAACAGTAAACTATGCAGAACTGTAAATATCGATCCGGGAATATTGACACCTGAAAGTTTTATACTATCTACCGGCAAAGGATACGCTCACAGAATTTACATAAACCGCGGAGTTTGGCTTGAAACAACGCTGATCAGAAAAAACGGTAAGTATGAAAAGCTTGAATGGACTTATCCGGACTATAAAAGATACGAAATAATATCGATTATTGAAAATATCAGGATTTTATATATGAAACAACTCAATGGCAGATAAAATGGGGTTAAATTATGAAGCTTGATACTGAAAAAATTGACAGTTTTACAAAAATCCTGCTTGAAGGCAACAAAATACACTCATCAAATATTATCAAACAACACATTTCAGAAAATATAAGTTTTATAGATATTTATGAAAATTTAATAAAACCCGCTCTCTATAAGATAGGTCAGCTTTGGGAATACAATAAAATATCTGTAGCATCTGAACACCTTGCGACAGAAATTGCGGGAAACCTGATCAACGAGATTCTTCCTTATATATTATCATCCCCTAAAAACAACAAGACAATAGTCCTCGCATGCGTTGAAGGTGAAGAACATAAGATAGGTCTTAAGATGGTTTCTGATGTCTTTGAGAAACACGGATGGCACTCTCTTTATATCGGATCAAACACCCCCCGAACAGAACTGATTAACTTCATTGAGCAGATCAAACCGGATATGATAGGATTATCAATGAGTATGTATATTAATATCAGCTCACTTGAAGTAACCCTAAAGATGATTACAAGAAATTTTCCTGCAATACCAACTATAATCGGCGGACAGGGATTAATTTATAACGGGCATGAGATTGCCGCAAGGCATGGCACATATTATATAAAAAATCTAAACGAGATAGATTCATTCCTGCAATTAACAATACAGAATGTAATAACCGGAGAACTACATGGATAACAAACTTAAAACAGCTAAAAACATTAAAGCAATAAGCGAGAAAGCACTTAACGAGTTTATCAGAAATGGAGAAAAAATCGTTGCAGAGGTAAATAACAGAATGGAGTCGAGGAGCGATATAGTCTATCTTTTAGGAAACGAAAGCAATATTCAAATAATGCGCGACAATCATAATTATCATCTTAAATTTGTAATAACAATATTTCAGTCGCCCTCACCGCAAGTACTCGTTGATACGATAAGCTGGGTTTTTAGGTCATACAGAGCGCGCGGCTTTCACCCTGCTTACTGGAACGCCCAAATAGACTGCTGGATTGAGGTGTTTAAATCACTCTTAACACAAGAAACTTTCAATGAAATAATCCCTCTATACGATTGGTTTAATACAAGCATTCCCGATTTTACAAGGGAATCTGATTAATAAAGCCAACTAATCGACTCTTTATCAAGCAAACAACTATTTGGCATAAAACAATCTAATTATTTTAATTTAAAGACATCGACTAAATCATCAATGTTTTTTGTGTTTTCTTTGTTTAGTTTTAATAATTCTAATGACTGATCTGTGTTGTTCCTAACAGTTCGTGCTTTTTCAACAACACTTAATGAAGACTGTTTTACTTTTTCCGTGATTTGTAATAACCCGTTTATCTCAGAAATAACCGTATTACTTCCTTTCATCATCTCTTCGGATCCGGAATGTACTTCTTGAGTTATTTTATTGATAGTATTGAGTGCTTGAAGCATTTGAGAACTTCCGCTTGATTGTTCATCGATCGAATTTTTGATCTCTTTTTCCAGGTTATTTACCGTATCAACCGAACGCATAATGATTTCAAAAGACTTTTCAGTTTGATCCGTAATAATCACAGCATCTTCGATTGATTGTTTGAGATTTTTTAAATTGTCAAATATTAACTTTGATTGCTGATTTGAGACCTCAGCCAATTTTCTTATTTCATCAGCTACAACAGCAAAACCCTTACCATATTCTCCGGCGTGAGCCGCCTCAATTGCCGCATTCATCGCCAGCAAATCTGTTTGAGAAGCTATGTTGGTAATTATTGTATTCGCTTCAATTACACTATCCGATTGTTTGTTTAAAAACTGAACAGTTTCTTTTAATTTCTCAATATTTTCATTACCAATATTAATTGAATTATGAAGATTACTAAATTCAATTGCACTATTATTTAGATTATCAGCAATAGATTTAATATTTGCAAGCATCTCTTCTATTGCTGTTGAGCTTTCATTAATACTATTTGACTGTTCGTTGATTTTAATATCCTGATTTCTAATAGTAGATGTTATTTGCTGCATTGCCGCTGTTGTTTCCGATACTATTAATGCTTGACTTGTTATAGCATTCTGAACTTCTGTAGAAATCTGATTAATTTCATTGACAGATATCCCGGTATTGTTCATTGCGTTGTCTAATTCCTCGACATTTATTCGAGTTACATTAACGCTGTTTTTGATATCAGTAATCATATCTGAGAGCTTATTAAGAAACTCGTTGTAAGACTCAGAGGTATCACCCAACTCATCATTTGATGTTTTTTGTATATTTATAGAAATATCACCATTTTTTATAAAACCTGTTGAGGTTTTCATGTTTAAAATTGGTCTGGTAAGTGAATGAGCAAAAAGTATAGAAACGACAACTGCCGCCGCTATTGCCTGAGCGCTGACTATTAAAATGTTTATAATTGTTTGAATTTGAGTTAGATTATGAAGTATAGCGAGCAGCATTCCTGAGGTTATATTTAATACCAGAGACACAATGAGTATTAAACAGACAATTAATATTTTTGTGTTTATACTGATTTTGATAATCTTTGACGGTTCTTCAAAACGGGCGACTTCTTTTAAGCTCAAAAATTTCGCGGATGTACTTTCGCAAATAAAGTAGGTTATCGGAGTTGATAGCATTGCCCCCGATATAATCAGCAGATTCATAATAATCAGTTCATAAATATTGCCTGCATATAAAAAAAACATCGGTAAAAATGTTATGAGATTCATTAAAACAAGCCACCCGAAATCCATTACAGCAACTACGAACAACGGAAAATAATATGCATTTTTTTTAATATTTGAAGAATCATAGTTTTGAGAATCTTCATTATTTAGAAATCTATATATCTGTTTATTTGAAATTTGCTGTACGATTAGACAAATTATTACAGATAGTGTCATAACAACAGAAGTTAATGATAAAAAAACTAAAATATTACTGTAAACCAATTGAATGAAATTGAGCCCGTAATATATCATCGGTATAGCTACAATAGAATATACCAAACCATAAACCTTTATTATGTTACTCTTAAAAGCTTTTTTAACATCGTTTTTAATGGCATCCTGTATTGTTCCCAAAATATTGTCCTTTATTCAAACAAAGATAGAGGAAATAACAATTCATGTCAACAAAAAAACCATAAAATTGCTAATTTTGTGTAAACGATCTCCTGAATTTCTAAAAAATCGTCAGAAATTAAGTACAACAAGATTACTCGGCTTAGCTTCTCTTGATCCGTCAAATTCGTCCATAACAATCCAATATGTATACTTGCCCGTTAATTGAGGTACAAACTCACCTCCAAGCATATCACAACCCGTCTAAAACAGATACGAACTCATAATAATTAATACCACAGAGCGCACAGAGCACACGAAGGTTTTAGATATTTCTTATGGGTAATTCGAAAAAGCCCGATTTTTCGGGTTTTTGACCCTTCGGATACTTGTCATAAAAATTTTGACACTACCTTAACCCGCATTATGCACGAAAATTCTACTGGATCTCGTATCTTGCTGATTATCGTGTATAACGCGGGTTAAAAAAAAATAGGCAGACTAAATATTTTTAGTCTGCCTTACATAATAAATCAAGAAAAAACTATAATCTTATTGCTAATCCTATAGAATCTCCGGATATAAAAGGACTCAAGACATAACCTTTTTTTCTGCCGTCTTGAATAATTCCCCAAAATGGCCAACATACTGCTGCTACAATAAAGAACAACCAAGATGTACCTAACAATGCATATCCAGCATAACTGATATATAACGCTGTTAAGTAATCAGCCCAATTTGTATAGTGTAAAGAGTTGTAATTACCGATTGCCATAAGAACAATACCTGTAATGAAAAACGAACCAAAACCGATTGTATCACCTATAGCGGCATACAAGAATGCTGATTCGTAAGGAGCGATTGCTCTAACAAAAGCACTATATCCGCTACCAGCGTTGGTGTTGGTATTATTGGTTTGTGCGCCAAAAAGATCAAATGATTGATTGCCGATCATTGAGAAATTCAATGCGTTAGATTGACTGTCATTGAAGTTAACCGCTTCCGAAGAAAAGACACTTGAAAGACAAATTAAAGAAACGAAAATTGCTAAAATAAATTTACTTTTCATAAAAACCCCTTTTGTATTAAATAATATATTCAATGTTTAATAAATTAAAACATCTAAATCAAATTCTTACTTTTTAAAATCATACTTTTTTTAATATATACAAAACTATTCTGTTAATCAAAACTTAAGAAACTAATCAATTTTTGCATATCTGTTTTGAAAAACCCTATCCAATTTCCATGTTTTATTATCTTTTTTATAAAACATTGTCAGATTAAGAGAAAAGTTTCCGTTGTTTTCATCAACGAGAACTAAATCTGTAACGAGCTCTAAAGTATCTTCTGACTGAACCTTGCTTACAATTTTTACTTCTTTAATTTCTGATGTTTTTTCAAAAACCCACCAGTACTGAAGCCCCTGTCTATAAGTGGTTATTCCGACGAGATCTTCTTTAATCTTTGACTGACTCGGTATATTTGAGCAGCTAAAACTAAATAGAATAGCGAGTGATAATATTCCGTATATTATCTTCTTCATAAAATTCTCCTTTTAAAAAATAGTTTTTTTACTGCTAATGCAGTTTTATAAATAAAAAAAATACAACAGATGTTTATCTTTATTTAAGAAACAAGTCAATCGATATATATAGTGATTTTATAGTTATTTTTCAAACAAAAAACCTTAAGTGAACTGTTGACAATTAATAGATTATAGTATAATTACTTCTCTATGATTACTAACTCTTCATTTTTTTTTATAGACAATCTCATTATAGCAATAGCCGCTGTTTTGTGCGGTTTTTTTATATTTCATATTGCACTAATAAAGAAGAAAGATCTACTACACTGGATTTTTATCATTATAGTAGCTTTGTTTTTTCTTAGAATGATCAGCTTTAACCTATTGGTTATTCCGGCATTTAGCAAAAGCGAAAACATAGCATTACTATTTCATAGAATCCAACGGGTCTCGGTTCTTTTTTTACCGGCGCTTTTTTCACATTTATTCCATACTTTGCTCTATCAAAATAAAAAACAATCTAAAACAATACCGTTTCTATACTTTTTATCATTATTCTTTTACATATTAGTCATAATCGGGGTCGATCCTGCCACAAAAGAATTTAGGGTTGAGAATAACAATCTGTATTTAATATTGAACACCTCATCTAATATTTTAAAAACTGTTATTCTATTCTTTATTATTTCTTACATTTATTCAATCTATATATTGAATAAATTGTCAAATACAAAAATGACTAACAAAGATAGAAAAATCTTCAACCTGCTAAAATGGACATATATTATTACTTTCGGATACGGATATATTATTCAATTCTTTATGACTATAATCTTTCCAGATTATTTAACTCTAACCTCATATCTTATAACGATCTTTTTGATTGTATTATATTACACAATCAGGAATTGTAATTTTCTAAAGACCTATTCGGCTGATAAATATTTACATTATATACATGATGATTTTTCTGCCCAATTTATTATTACAGATTCAAAAGGGAATATTGTTAAATCTAATGTTAAAAATATAAATAACTGTTCTTTTAAAGACATGAATGTTTTTGCAATATTTCCGGAATCTGCGGATCTGATAAACTCTGTTATGAAAGAAAAAAAATGTGTACAAAAAATTAATCTATCGTTAATAAATATAATTGATATGGTTAATATCAATTATTCCGTTGATATTAATATAATTAATGATGAATTTATGGATTTTATCGGTCTCTTTATTATTTTGAATGATTATAAGATATCAATAGATTCTTTTTCTAAAAGAGAACAAGAGGTGATAAGTAAGTTATTAGAGAATCGTTCATACAAGGAGATCGCCTATGAACTTAATATTTCTTACAACACGGTTAACACCCACATAAAAAATATTTATAAAAAGTCTTTTGTAAGCGATAGAAACGAACTCTTAGAAGCACTAAGTCATATTCAATAAAACATCGGATAGGTTATAAGCAACACCCACATTTTATATTAATGTAAATGAATTGTTAATTTTAATTAAATATGATACAATTTATTACTTTTTAACTTATTGAATATTTTGAGGGATTTTATGAAAAAAATATTTTGGCCGGTTCTTTTAGTTTTATCGGTATTTTTTATATTTGTGGTGTTTTCGGGATGTAACACAGCTCCCGTAACCCCCAAAAAACCTAAAAAAACCACTCCGCCTACCGAAGAAACAATCACGCCTCTAACCCCGGGAACACAGATTACATTCGGACTCATTACCGATACTCAAGTTAATATATCATGGGGATTTCCTTCAGGAGGAGACGCTCCATATTTCTATAAATTAGTTTATTCATCACAAGAGGAAACAATTGACTCCTTAAATAAAATAGAGACGCTCAATACCGGAATAATAACTAATTGGACTAATGCAACATCAGGTTCGGTAAGCTCGCTTACTCCGGGAAACACATACTATTTTGCCCTTGTTGCTAAAGATAACTACGGCGGTAGAGCATTTTATTCGCCAAAAAGGGTAACACTTAATCAAGCTGACGCGCCGGTAGTTAACGGTGAAATATATTCATCTGCGATTACCGAATCAACATTAACATTGTCTTGGTCTGCCGCCTCAAGTGATACCGGCGGACTTACTTACAAGGTTGTTATGTCAGTTGACGGTTTAGATATCGATACCGCAGAAAAAGCGGCTAATATTGACGGCGATAGTGTTATCAGAGATTTTGACACGGGGCTCTCTGTTGCGGTTTCCGGCTTAACAATGGCTACACAATATTGGTTTGCAGTTGTAGTAAAAGATTCTGCGGGTCGTTTTGCATTATACCCAACCACAAGTATCACTACAGTTGACAGCATTCCACCGGTCGTCGATACAGGTTTACAACTCACAAGCCCCTCTCAAACAGGGCTTAGTGTATTATGGGGTGCGGCTACAGACAATCAAACATTAACCGCTGAGCTTGAATACAGACTTGTCAAGGCAACGACACTTGATGCAATAGATTCAATAAATGAGGCGGAAGCTATTACAGGTAACGATCTTATTATGGACTGGACAGCAGATACTAAAGAGGCCGGGATTTCAGGCTTGACACCAAACACGACTTACTGGTTTGCGGTTCTTGTCAGAGATAAAGCAGGAAATATCACTCTGTATCCACCCAAATCAGTTGCAACTCTCGCAAATGAGCTTAATCCGGGCACAGTACCGACCGGATTAGTTGTCTATTTGAACGACGGGACTCAGATTGCCGCGGGACAGAGCTTGCCGGTTGATTGGGTAACAGCAAGAACAACCGGTTCAATATTATTGGGCGGCGGAATAGATGTTGACACTGCAATGCTTAGGTTAATCGATGACGGAGATTACGGCGATGTTGTTGTATTGAGAATGGACAACCCGAGTGACGGCGGATATACTGATTATTTTAGCACAGAACTTGGTGTGTCGGTAAACTCAGTAACAGAAGTGGTTTTTGATCAGACAAACGGCAACACTCTTGATGGCTCAGATATAAATGCTTTACGGGCTTTAGCTAATCAGAATTTCGTCAAACAGTTGATTATGAATGCCGAGGTTCTCTTTATAGCAGGGGGTAATCAAACTAAGTACTATGAGGTTTGGAACAATACAAAGGTTGAGGAAGCTATTAAGTATCTGATCGCTACCAAAAAAGTACCGATTGGAGGCACAAGCGCGGGCATGCACTTTCTCGGACTTTATGTATATGCACCAAAAGATGCGGCAAATTCATATCTTTCGTTAAAAAATAATCTTGATGCGGACTTTGCTCCTGACGGTCTAAACGGGGAGATAATTAATGATTTCTTTGATGTAGATACTATTCCTGCGTTCCTATCCAATACTATTCTTGATACACACTTTAGTGAGCAGAATCGTATGGGGCGACTTATTACCTTGATGGCTCGTGTAGTTAAACACTATGGCGTTAGTACGACAAACATCAGAGGTATTGCCTGCGACGAAAGAGTGGCTCTTTACA
>CAZSQU010000061.1:0-19035 GCA_964608985.1 uncultured Spirochaetales bacterium | reverse complement strand
ACATAGATAAACAATAGATTATTAAAATTACCAAAAAAATAAATTCGCCCCCCATGCTTACAAAAAAATAAAATTTGTCTTGATAATTATTAATTTTTATATATAATTACCTGAAAGTGAATTTTGGGAGATTAATCGTGAAAAGATCAATTACTTATAAAATGGCATTGGTTTTGTTAATAGCTGTTCTATTAATTATGACCGGTACCGGTGTGGTTTCATATTTCATGAGTGCTTCATCAGACATGAAAGATGTTAAAACAGAAGCAATGAATATTAAAAACAGATTACTTAACTCATTAAGGGACCCTTTGTGGAACTATGATGATGCGCAGATGGAAACAGTTATCGAACTTGAAATGGAGAACAAAAATGTTCTTGCAATTCTTCTTTATTCTGATTCCGGAAGTTATATAAACGGCCGCACTAAAGACGCTTTGTGGCGGACAATACCGCTTGATTATGCAAACAAAGGTGAGTCCGGTATTTCAGAGGCATCATTTTTTAATACCAGCGGCAACATTAACAGAAATAATAATCCGATAGGCTCAATAAAGATTTTTTTTACAAGGAATTTTATTGATTCGCAGCTTAGAAAATCCGCTTTAGGGTATCTCTTTCAAGCAGTATTGCTTTCAATAATTATTTTGATTATAGTTTTCTTTAGCATTAAACTCATAATATTGGACAATGTTCTTATTCTAAACTCTGTTGTTGATAAGTTTGCAAAAAAAGATTTTGCTTCAAGGGCAAGAATTAAGTCTGAGGATGAGCTTGGTCATCTTGCAGAAAGTTTTAACTACATGGCTAAAACTATTCAGGAATACAGTGAGAATATGGAGCAACTTGTTGCAGAAAGAACCGAAGAGCTTCGCAAATCAATGGAAGATTTGAATAAAGCAAACCTTGTTATGAAAGAAGAACTTGAGATGGCAAAGATCGTTCAACAGTCTATAATTCCAAAGATATTGCCGGAAACCGACATTATGAACATATCCGGATATTATATGCCGATGGAGGATTTGGGAGGAGATTATTACGATATCATCGAAATCAATGAGGAGAAGATGGCTTTTGTTATTGCGGATGTATGTGGACACGGTGTACCTTCTGCGCTTGTAACCACTATGGCTAAAATGTCATTCAGAAACCACTCCAATGCACATTCATCTCCCGAAAAGGTTGTCGAAGCTGTTAATAAAGAGCTATTAGGGGTAATCAAAGGTACAGGGTATTACCTGACTGCCTTTTATTGTGTTATTGATACAATAAATGGTAAAATGGAATATACAAGCGCCGGTCATGACGATATGTATATAGTAAGGGCTAACGGTGATTTTGTTTCATTAAAGTCAAATTCATTCTATATCGGTCTGAAAGATATGAAATTTAAAACTAATGAGGTAAATCTTGTACTTGGTGATAAATTGGTATTATATACAGACGGTATTACTGAAGCTCAGAACGAAAAAGGCGGTATGTTCGGTGATGACAGATTCATGCAGGTTCTTAGGGATAATATCGGTGTAATTCCTATTAAGGATGTTGTTCATAAGGTTATTGAAGAGATAGACCATTTTACCGGGTTTAAACCTGCGGCAGATGATAGAACTATCCTTATTATTGATATACTGTCCGATGTAGGTAAGATCCATATAGATTTAGGTATTGCATCTGCAAATATGCAACAGTCTGAGGTTATCGGTAGCGATGAGACGGCTGATAAATTCAGAGAGATGAATGATAAATATTTTGAAGCAGCATCGAGCTTCAAAAAAGGTAACTACGACAAGTCAATCGATCTTCTTTTACCGCTTGTTAATAGATACAACAGAAAGATAGATAATTTTAATGTATTAAATCTTCTGGGACACTGTTTTTACAAATTGGATAAATTTGACAAAGCAATGGAGCATTTTGAGGTTGCTTTGTCGCTAAATCCGGAGGATAAGAGACTGAATCATAATATAGTCTATATGAGATCTCTAATGGATAATAAAAAAACAGTTTAAAAAAGAAAATATTTTAGTGTTAATATTGCTTTTTTAATTAAAAGTGGTATTATTTGTAAAGTAATTTTGACAGGGGTTTTAAATGAAATTAAAATTAAGAACAATTATTATCGGCGTTTTTGTGGTTTTAAACACCTTTCTTTGGTCGGGTTCAAATCAAGGGATTACTATAAATCAAGGAAGTGAACCTGCATGGGTAAGATCATTTCCGGCAAATAGTGCATTTTATATTGGTATAGGCAATGGAAGAACACAGTCGGAAGCTCAGAATGCGGCAATTAATAATATTATAACACAGATCAAGGTAAAGATTGAATCTGAAATGGTTGATGTTATACAGGAATCTAACGGCATATCAAGAGAAGACTCATTAAGCACGATAAAAATAAATCTAAAAGCTTCAATTGATGACCTTGAACAGGTAGATTATTGGTTTTCTCCAGAAAAAGGTTATTGGGCATATTACAGACTAAATATAGCTCAGTATCAAAGATCACTTGCAGAGAAACAGAGAAGGGCTGTTGAGATAGCATTAGACTTTCTTAGGAAGTCTGATAGTGAACAGGATCCGGCTTTATCGATAAAGTATGCCGTATTAGCTTTTATCAATATAAGCGGTTATATGACAAATGCTATAAAAGTAAACTATCAGGGAAGAGAAGTTTTATTAACAAATGAGATTATAGCAAAAATACAGAGACTTTTAAGCACTGTGTCAATAACAACTTCAAGGGAATCCTACTCAATGAGAAGGGTTGGTTCAGAGCCGATATCTGCTCCGTTTACTTTCGCTTTATCGGGGAGAGGTATCGTAAATCTTCCGGTAAGGTTTGCGGCTAAATCAGGTGATGCCGAATTCACAAGTGAGGCTATAACAGGTGCAAATGGAAATGTAGTTTGTAATATTCGCAGATTAAAGGGGAATTATCCAAGAGTAATAATTTCAGCACAACCGGATTTATATAAAATGACAGAACTTGATATTGAAGACCAGGAACTTTCAGAGATATATAGAAACCTTTTATCAAGGTTTGGTGTTCCGACTAAAGATATTTATATAGATGCGGTAAGCTCAACCGTGGGATTTAGAACGCTTTGTCTAAATGATATTGCAAATGATCCGGTTCTTAAATCAAGAGCTGAGGTTCTTGCAAATAATTTAAAATCTGTTTTAAGCACAGGTTCAGGTTTTAGTTTTGTTGAATCAGGTCCGTCTGATTATGAGATAGTTTATAAGATTGACGGTCAAATAAATCTATCCGGTGATGTGTTTTTTACAAGACTGCTTGTAAGTATATCCATAGTTGAAAAGTCCACCGGTAGGGAAGTTTTTACATACACTATGGATTCCCCGTTAAGGGGTGGCGGAGCTGTTAATGATAAACCGAGATCGGTTCAGAATGCAGTCCGTAAATTAACTGAGGAATATGGAGCTATAATAGAAAGCTCTGTAGTCAGATTCTTATCTGGTGAATAAATTTTTTTAACAAAAAGGAGAGGAAAAGATGAGAAAATTATGGGTTTTAATGGTTGGGGTATTGTTTGTATCTGTAGTTAGCTGTGTAACTTCAAATTCAGACAATGGAAACAGTTCTAACAATAATGCACAAAGCAGAGTTAGAACAGATGTTCCTTCTTGGTTTTTATTGCCGCCTACAGCGTCAGATTCAATCTATGCAGTTGGTTATGCAAAAAGAACCAATATGCAGTTAGCAATGCAAATTGCTGCTAACAGAGCGAGAGATGAGATTTCCAGAGTAATCGGTGTTAAGGTATCTAACATGGTTAAGGATTTCCTTGAAGAAGCGGGTGTTACAGGTGAATCTGTTGCAACTGAGTATAACTCAAGCGTTTCAAGGTCAATTACTGATAATTTCTTGTCAGGAACCAGAGTTGCTAATCAAGAGCTTTATACAGCTACTGACGGCTCTTATGAAGCATTTGTTCTTGTTCAAGTTCAATTAGCTGATATGTCAAACAGAATAGATGAAGTTATGAGAAATAACGCAGCTGCTTATGCAAGACTTCAAGCTAACAGAGGTTTTGACGAACTTACTCAAGCTTTAAGAGAAATGAACGGTAGTGACCCTGCTCTTACACCGGCAGCGGGTAATACTGACGCGCAATAGTTTTTTTAAGCCGTGGGGGTTTATCCCCCGGCTAATTATTTTATTAACATGAAGATAAATATGAAAACAAAGATAGTACTGTTTCTTTTATCCATAACAATACTCTTGTCCGCTGCAAGTAATACTATTGATATAGTTAACAGCAGAAGATTATACGATCTTACTTTCTCTAACGGGTATTATTATTTTTCTGCTCTATGCCCAAATTATACTGATGATATACAGACAAAAGAACTTATGTTTGTAGCACAGGAGGTTTTGAGGTTTTTGGATTTGAAACTTGTATCAGGTTCGTATGATCAGACTTACGGTTCGTATATGCTTGCAGACTTTCGTGTCAAAGCAGAGATTGATATGATGCAGATTGAAGGACTTGCCACTTATCTTCAGGTTGAATCTTATCAAAGAACAGATTTGGGGACGGTTTTATGTGTAAAGATATCTGAATCTTCTATGTCTGAGCTTTGGTCAAGGTATGCCAGGGGAAGTGAAATGCCCCGTTTTGATCTTGAATTCCCGGATGAGAGTTCTGAACAGGTTACTCCGTCATGGTTTAGGAAACCTCCGCAAGTTAGCGGTTATATTATTGGAATAGGTTATTATGCTCACATGTCAAATGTTAGTGATCTATTTAAGAATTCCGATTATATGGCAAGATTGGAGGTAATAAACAGTCTTGGTGTTAAAATAAAATCACATTTAAATGATTTTATGGAAAATGATTTTGAATTAACTTCTTTTTATGCAAATCAAACATCTTCTTCAAGAATAAGCGGTATTTATATTATAAAGAGATTCTATAATAAAAGATTGAGAATCGCATTTAGTCTTGCTGCTTATAAGTTATAATTTTATTTGACCATACACTAAAAATTTATTATATTACTTTCTCAATAAAAATAATTCGGAGGAAACAATGAGTGATGAGATTAATGTTGAGAAAGGGGAAATATCAATACATACTGATAATATTCTCCCGATTATTAAAAAGTGGCTCTATTCTGATAGAGAGATATTTATTAGGGAGCTTGTTTCAAATGCAGTTGATGCAATATCTAAGATTAAACAGCTTTCCGGTTTTGGTGAATATAAGGATCCGCTTGGTGAGTTAGAGGTTAAGGTTTCAATTGATACAACCGGAAAAACCCTCAAATTTATTGATAATGGTATAGGAATGACCAGGGAAGAGGTGAAAAAATATATTAATCAGATAGCTTTTTCCGGAGCTGAAGACTTTATTGCAAAATACAAAGATAACAAAGAAGAAAATCAAATAATTGGTCATTTTGGGCTTGGTTTTTATTCTGCTTTTATGGTAAGTGATAAAGTAGAAATATTTACAAAATCTTTTACGGGTGAGCCGGCCGTTCACTGGATAAATGATGGCGGTGTTGATTTTTCTTTAGAGGATTCAGATAAAAATGATAGGGGAACAGAGATAATTCTTCATATAAACAGTGAAAGTGAGGAATTTCTTGATGAATCGAGGTTAAAAGCGGTAATTGAAAAGTATTGTAACTTTTTACCTGTGCCAATAAAAGTAAACGATAAAGTTGTAAATGACCAACATCCCTTATGGTTAAAAAACAGTAAAGATATAAAAGATGAAGAATTTAAGGAGTTTTATAATAAATTATTTCCTTTTGAAGGTGAGCCGATATTCTGGATTAAGTTAGATGTTGAGGTTCCTTTCAGACTGCGAGGAATCGTATATTTTCCAACATTAAAACATGAGCTTGATAGTTCAAAAGGCCGCATTAAGCTTTATTGTAATCAGGTTTTTGTTTCAGATCAAGCTAAAGAATTAATACCGGAATTTTTAACTCTATTGCAGGGGACTTTAGATATTCCGGATATACCGTTGAATGTTTCAAGATCATATCTTCAAAACGATCCTTATGTCAGAAAAATATCTGAGTATATTACAAAAAAAGTTGCGGAAAAGATTGTATCTTTGGCGAAAAACGAACGGGAATTATTTGAAAAAAATTGGGATGATATCAGTATATTTGCAAAATACGGAATGATGCATGATCCTAAATTTTATGATAAAGTAAAAGATATAGTTATTTATAAAACAACAAACGGCGAATATAAGACTCTTGAAAAGTATATTGAAGATAATAAAGAAAAAAACAAAAAAAAGAATGATAAGGATATAATACTATATACAACAGGAGAAAAAGATCAGATATCATATATTAATATGATTAAGGCATCAGGACAAGAGGCCTTGGTATTAAACTCGCTTATAGATGTTCATTATATACATTTTATTGAAACAAAGAATGATAAAGTGACTTTTTCGAGAATTGACAGCGATACTCATGATACTTTTGAGAATGAAGACAAAAATGATAAAATTCTTGATGCAGATGCTAAGTCTAAGGAAGATAAAATTAAGGATATATTTGAAAAAGTACTTAATTCAGGCGATTCAAAGATTGTTATTAAAGCATCTTCTTTAAAAGATGAGGAAACTCAAGCTGTACTTGTCCAATCAGAATATATGAGACGATTTAAAGAGATGAATTCATTTTTAAATAAGATGGCAGGTGATAGTAATGATGATTTTACCAACTATACTCTTATTGTAAACTCAGGAAATAAAATTATAAAAAAAATTGTAGACATCGACCAATTAAACGACAATGAAAAGGTGAATAAACTGGTTAACTATGTTTATAGTTTGGCACTTCTTTCTCAGAATAGACTCAAAGGGGAAAGATTAATCGAATTTATAAAAATATCTAATGAATTATTAGTTTAATAAAAAAAGGGGCAAAAAGCCCCTTTTTTTATGAACATATTTTACCGGATGGCAGGGATTTGATTTTATTGTTGATCTGATCTCGTGCCTTTTGATATTTGGGGTCAGGTTTGTTTAACAGCGCAAACATATTGTTTTTGTATTGTTCTACACCGGGCTGATCAAATGGGTTAACCCCGAGAATGTAGCCGGAAATTCCGCAAGCACATTCAAAAAGATACAATAATCTGCCTATATAATAGCTGTTAAGTTCCGGTAGATTAAATATTATGTTTGGAACTCCGCCATCATAATGGGCAAGTAATGTCCCTTTCATGGCAGTTCTGTTAATATCATCAAAATTCTTCCCGGATAAATATTCAAGCTGATCATCATCATTTCCGGTGCTGTTAACCTTAATGTCAGAAAGATTGTTTTCGATGTTAATAACTGTCTCAAACATAAATCGTTGTCCGTCTTGTATCATTTGTCCTAATGAATGCAGGTCTGTTGTAAAATCCACAGAAGCAGTAAATATTCCTTTTTTATCTTTGCCTTCTGATTCCCCGAAAAGCTGTTTCCACCATTCGCTTATATAATGAATAGAAGGTTCGTATGAAGCAAGAATTTCCGTATGAAAACCTTTTTCTAATAGTATATTTCTTAAAACAGCATAACAAAGAGATGGGTTTTCAGAAAAATTATCGGAAAATGCGGATTTTTTCTGATCAATAGCACCTTTTAGAAATCTTTTAATGTCTATTCCTGAAGATGCTATCGGCAATAATCCAACCGGGCTGAAAACGGAATATCTTCCTCCAACATCATCGGCAATTACAAAACTTCTGTAGCCGTTAGCATCGGCAAGTTTTTTTAAAGCCCCTTTGTTTTTATCGGTTATCGCTATAATTCGTTTTGAATGTTCAATTTTACCGTATTTTTTTTCCATCAATTCTTTAATAAGTCGGAATGAAATACCGGGTTCTGTTGTTGTGCCGGATTTTGATATTACAATTGTATAGACACTATTGTGTCTTTTTATCTCTTCAAGCACTGATTCGGTGTATTTTCCGCTAATGTTATGACCGGCATAGATAATTTTAGGCCCGGATCTTCTCTCTTTATCTTGTAGATTATGAAATGGCGGCAGCAATGCTTCAATTACCGCTCTTGCGCCCAGGTAACTACCGCCGATACCTATACAAACAAGAAGATCTCCGGTTTTGTTTATCTCATTTGAAACCGCAGTAATTTCTTCAAACTCACTTGAGTTAATAATATTTTCCGGTAGATCGATCCATCCAAGGAAGTCATTTCCTTTTCCCTGTTTCGATTTTAATGTTTTTAATGCTTCCAATCCTGTCTGTAATTTATCAGTTATATCCTGATCTTTAATAAATGGAAATAAGTACGAATAGTCTATTGAAATTCTCTTTTCGTTCATTTTAAACTCCCAGGTCAATATTATAATTTATCTTTTATTATTGCAAGATAAAAATATATTAAGTATTTTAAAATTCTATCGATAATTATAGATAGTAATCAAAAGGCAGGTTATTAATTATGTTTAGTGTTGGTGATGGAACGATGAGACAGCTTGATATTATGCAAAGGGCTATGGGAGCTTCTGTAAGAAGGAAAGGTCTGATTGATAATAATATCGCTAATGCAACAACTCCAAATTATAAAAGACAGGATTTGACTTTTCAATCTGAATTGCAACGGGCACTTAATTCAGAGAGAGAATATCCGGGGGTACCTTTTAAAACAAGCAGAGAAGGGCATATACCTTTAATGAGAGTTGATGATTACAGAGATGTTGAACCAAGAAAAATCACAGAGTTTAATACTTATCAAAATAATGATGGAAACTCTGTTGATATTGAAAACGAAATGATAGAGAACTCAAAGAATACCCTCTATTATAATTCATTGGTTCAGAGAACAGCAAAAGAGTTTAACAAGATTAAATTTCTTTTAAGACAATAATAAGAGGGGCATTATATGGGGCTTTTTACTTCATTAAACATTTCAGGTTCAGGTCTAACAGCGCAAAGGTTACGAATGGATGTAATAAGTAATAATATTGCCAATGTTAATACAACAAGAACACCTGACGGCGGTGTATTTAAAAGATCTAATGTCGTTTTAAGACCGAGAAACGATGAGAGACAATATCGTTCACCATTATTGCATGATGCATTTCAGGAAGGATATGGTACGGGTGTTAAGGTTGTTGAAATAAGGGAAGACAGCGCTCCGCCGCGGTTGGTTTATGATCCTGATCATCCCGATTCAATTAAAACAGGTCCTAAGAAAGGGTATGTTGAATATCCCAATGTAAATGTAGTTACTGAGATGGTTGATATGATCAGTGCTTCAAGAGCGTATGAGGCAAATGTTTCAAGTATGCAGAATACCAAATCAATGTATATGAAAGCACTTGAAATAGGCAGATAGCTTAATTTTTAGAGAATTTTATTGAATTCTTTAAAAATAATTAAAAAAAAATAAATAATTATTGCATAATATTTATATATATTATATATATTATGTATCCGGGGGGGATAGATGAAGATTTTGTCAGACTTTCATCTTAATGGGGATCTGGTTAACATGAAGGTTTCCAGAGATAGACACATAGTAGGAACTGAACCGCAAGGGTATCTGGGTGATGATATCTCAAGGGGATTTGCGGCACTATTTAATGAGTCTTTGGGCGAAGTTAACCGTCTTGAGCAGAGATCAATTGATTTAACAACTCAAATGACAGTTGATCCTGATTCTGTTGAGATTCACGATGTTATGGTAGCTGCCGAACAGGCAGAAATGGCCGTCTTGTACACAAAGGCGATTGTTGATAGGGTTATAAGATCTTATAAAGAGATTGTGAATCCTAGATAACTTTTTAAATTAATTCTGACAATATCCATAAAAGTACCCTCCAAAAAGGTTTTTAGATATATCTTATATTTTGTATCTATGGGGGAGGGGTATGGATTTCAATAAGATCTTAAATACAATCAAAAATGCATTTCAGAAGATGACAACAGTTCAAAAACTTGTAGGGGTAGGGGTTATTCTTGCCGCAATAGTTATTATTGCTGTTGTTTTTTCATTTAATTCCGGTAAAGCCGGTGTTCCGCTATTCACACAGAGACTTGATCCGACAGAGTTTGGTGCAATTATAAAAAAACTTGATGAAGAGAACATCAAATATGCTGTTAGTGATGATCAGATAATTATCTTAAAAGATTCCGGATCAAGAAACAGAGCAATAATGTCATTAACCCAATCCGGGCTTATGCCGAGAGGCAGATATACTTTTCTCGATATTATTAATTCTAAACGGATGAATACTACAACTTTTATGACAAACATTCAATATCGGGCAGCAGTTGCGGGGCAGTTAGAAGAGA
This sequence comes from uncultured Spirochaetales bacterium, assembly GCA_964608985.1. GTDB lineage: Bacteria > Spirochaetota > GWE2-31-10 > GWE2-31-10 > CAYYKD01 > CAYYKD01. The sequence continues at coordinate 8,726 of CAZSQU010000061.1, read as the reverse complement.
CTCTTATGGCATCTAATGATATTGAGGATGCAAAAGTAACATTTACAGTACCTGAGAAACAGATATATACATCGCAAATCGATCCTGTTCGTGTAGCTGTTGTATTGACGCCCTCTTATGGCTCCAGGTTGACTGAGGATAGAAGAGCGATAAAAGGCATTGAAGAGATGATTCTTAATTCTATTGAGGGGGCATCTGCTGAATATATAACAATAACAGATAATCGAGGTTATAAACTCAACGATTGGGAAGGTGAAAGTGAGTTTAATCAAATAGCAGTTGTCGAAAAAAATCTTAGGATAAGACAACAGCAAATAGAATATTATAAGAATGAGCTATTTAAAGAGGTAACAAAGACATATAATCCCGATAGAGTATCTATTGTTGTTGATGTTCAGATGAACTTTGACAATATTACCGAATCTCGTACAGAGATTTTACCTGTAATATTAAAACTTGATGATCCTGCTACCCCTTATGATGACGGTGAAAGAGTGTATAGTATTGTAGAATCAGAGAAAATTGTAACGGAAGAATTTACAGGACCGGGCTGGATACCTGAAGGACCTCCGGGTTTCGATCCGAATGTTCCTCCGGGATATAGAGGCGCTCTTGAGCAGATGAGTAAATATGAAAAAAAAGAAAATATTACAAACAGGGTGTTCGGCGAATCTAAACAAGAGATTGTTAAGGATGGTTGGACAATTGAAAGAATAACAGCATCGGTAATTCTTGATGGGATATGGGAGATAGAATATGATGATAACGGTAATCCTGTAACCCGCCCCGATGGGAGCAGACAGCGTAAATATGCAAATATTGATCAGCGAGACCTTCAGAATCTTCGCGGATTTTTGGAGCGAGGAATAGGATTTAAACTTGAAAGAGGCGATTTGGTTGAAGTTTACGAGGTAAAGAAAGACCGATCAACTCAGTTTGCTGCAGAAGATGCAGCATGGAAGAGACAAAAACAGACAACAATGGCAATAGTAGCGGCTTTAATCGCATTCTTACTACTTATTGTTATTGTAATAATATACAGATTTGTTGCTAAGGAGCTTGAAAGACGAAGAAGACTTAGAGAAGAGGAGCTTGCAAGGCAACATCAGCTCGCCAGAGAGATGGCTCTTAAATCGGCGGAAGAGGATAGTGTTCAGGTCGAAATGTCAATTGAGGACAAAGCTCGTCTTGAAATGCAGGAAAATGCAATTAATATGGCTCGTGAACACCCTGAGGATGTTGCACAGCTTATTAGAACATGGCTCCAGGAGGAGTAGATATATAATTTTATGTTTGCAGGGATAAATAATGTCTGATAAAGAAAAAGATAAGGAAAAGACCGTAGGTGGTGGTCATGCCGGTGGAAAAGGTGGTTCTCATAAAAAAACACTAACCGGCAGACAAAAAGCCGCAATATTCTTGGTTACCCTAGGTACTGAAGTTTCATCGGAGATTTTTAAACATCTGAGAGAAGATGAGATCGAGCAGCTGACTTTTGAAATAGCCCGTATTGAAATAGTAGAGCCTGAAGAAAGAGATAAGGTTCTTATGGAATTTCAAGAACTTATGCTTGCAAAGGATTTTATATCAAGCGGTGGTATAGACTACGCAAAAGATCTATTAGAGAAATCTGTCGGTGTTCAAAGAGCTACAGAAATAATTAATAAATTAACATCGAGCCTGCAGGTAAGGCCTTTTGATTTTATCAGACGGACAGACCCTGCTCATTTACTAAACTTTATACAAGGAGAACACCCTCAAACAATTGCGCTTATTCTTGCATATATTGATTCAAATAAATCAGCACAAATTCTCGGCTCGTTGCCTCATGAAATCCAATCAGAGGTTGCAAGGCGTATTGCTCAGATGGATAGAACCAGTCCGGATGTATTAAGAGAGGTTGAACGCGTACTTGAGAAAAAATTGTCAACGCTTGCTTCAGAGGATTTTACCGCTGCGGGAGGTATCGATACTATAGTAGATGTACTTAACCTTGTTGACCGTGCAACTGAAAGAACAATTCTTGAAACACTTGAAGAGGAAGATCCGGACCTTGCAGAAGAGATCAAGAAGAGAATGTTTGTATTTGAGGATATCGTTCTTCTTGGTGACAAGGATATTCAAAAAGTATTGAGAGAAGTTGATTCCACCGAACTTGCAAAAGCATTAAAGGGAGTAAACTCAGAGGTTCAGGATAAAATATTCAGAAATATGTCAAAACGGGCAAGTGCCGTTCTTAAAGAAGATATGGACTTTATGGGACCGATAAGAATTAAGGATGTAGAAGAGGCTCAGCAAAAAATAGTTAGTATTATTAGAAAACTTGAGGATTCCGGTGATATTACTATTGCAAGAGCCGGAGAAGATGAGCTTGTAGTTTAGTATTCAAAGTTTAAACTAATTTATCAGGAGCTTTAGGTTGAGTAAGAGAGTATATAAAAGATTCGAATTTGTTCCTTCAGAGATTAAAGTTGTTATTGATACACCTCAGTTTAATGTTCAGAGTGACGAAGAATCGGATGAGGATGGAAAAGAGCTGATTGAAGGAAAAACAATTGATCAATTAAAAAAAGAGGCTGACGAGTTTATAGCATCATTTGAAGATCAAAAGATGCAGATGATCGCAGAAGCAGAAAGAAAATCCGGTACAATCATTGAAAGAGCTAAAGAAGAAGCTTTTGAATTAATAGAAAAAAAGAATCTAGATGCTCAAAAGATTAGACTTAAAGCAGAAAGTGAGGCTCAGGAGATACTTGAAAAAGCCAAATCTGAAGCTGATAAAATTAAAATTGAAGCTGATGGCGTTGCAAAAAAAATTGTTGATGAGTCATATAAAAAAGGGCTTGAACGGGGATATAAGGACGGATACGAAAAAGAATCGCAAGAGGTTTCAAGACTGGTCGGGAGAGTTCAGATGATTCTAAACTCAGCTATTGAAAAAAGGAATGAAATATTTGTTGAAACCGAACAACAGGTTATTGATTTAGTACTTCTAATAGCAAAAAAAGTTATTAAGGTTATATCTGAGAATCAAAAGAATGTTGTGATTAATAATGTTATTCAAGCATTGCGAAAGCTTAAGTCAAGGGGCGAGGTAATAATCAGGGTAAATACAGAAGATGTTGAATTAACTTCACAACATAAAAAGGACTTTGTTGAGATGGTTGAAGGTGTTAAGTCAATAAAAATCCTTGAAGATTCCAATGTAGATAGAGGCGGTTGTATTATAGAAACAGATTTTGGTTCTATTGATGCGCGTATTTCAAGTCAACTTCATGAGATCCAAGAAGCCATTTTGGAACTTGCTCCTATTCAAACAAGGGGTAATCAAGGAACAGCAATTTAACCGGCTAAGGAGTCTTTGTGGAGATCGAGGAATTAAAAGTTTTTGACATTAATAAATACTCATCAATGCTTGAAAAGACTGATCCCATTAAATATGTTGGTAAGGTTAAAAGGATTAATGCTTTATTAGTAGAGTCTGATGGTCCTAAATCAAAAATCGGAGAGGTTTGTAAAATAATACTTTCTGATGGAAGACAGATATCTGCAGAAGTGATCGGTCTCGAGGATGAAACCGTGAAACTGATGTGTTACGATGAAATGGAAGGAATTGAGATCGGTGATCTTGTAATTGCCAGTGGTGAACAACTTACGGTCTTTGTCGGTGAGTATTTACTTGGTAAGGTTGTTGATGGGATCGGAAAGATATATAATGACAAAGGACAGATGGGTGCGGGGAATTTTTATCCGATTTTTAATCAGCCATCTGATGCTTTAAAAAGAAAAACGATAACTGAACCGATGGTTACCGGAATTAAAGCAATAGATGGCATGATGACTATCGGTAAAGGTCAAAGAATAGGAATATTTGCCGGATCAGGAGTTGGTAAATCTACACTTCTTGGTATGATTGCAAAGAATAGTAAAGCAGATGTCAATGTAATCGCTCTTATAGGTGAGCGTGGGCGTGAATTAAATGAGTTTATTGAGAATGAACTTGGAGAAGAGGGGTTAAAAAGGTCAGTAATAATTTTTGCAAGCTCAAATAAGCCGGCGTTGTCAAGGGTAAGAGGGTGTTTTGTTGCAACAAGTATTGCCGAATACTTCAGGGATCAAGGAAAAGATGTGATACTAATGATGGATTCTGTTACTCGATTTGCATGGGCTCAAAGAGAGATTGGGTTGACTTTAAATGAGGCACCGGCATCAAAAGGTTTTACTCCTTCTGTTTTGACAATGTTGCCAAAATTAATGGAAAGAGCAGGGACATCAGAAAAAGGATCAATTACCGGTATTTATTCGGTTCTTGTAGAAGGTGATGATACAGATGAGATTATAAGTGATACAATCAGAGGTATTCTTGACGGTCACATAGTTTTGTCAAGAAAAATTGCTCACAAAAATCATTATCCTGCGATTGACATACTTGCATCTATATCAAGGTTGATGATAAAAGTTACTGATATTGAACATAGAAAAAAAGCCGGATTAATTAGGGAATTGATTGCGGCATATAAAGAAAAGGAAGATCTTATTGACATAGGGGCTTATGCTTCAGGATCAGATCCGAAAGTAGATGCGGCTATCCTGGTAAAAGATAAAATCGATAGTTTCTTAAAGCAGGATATTGATGAGGCTTTTAGTCTTGAAGAAACGCTGTCAATAATGGATAATCTGTTAAGTGTATTTTATACGGATGATAATAGTGAATCTGAGAGTTCGGAGGATTTGGTTTTTGAATAAAAAATACCATAAGTATCAGTTATGAAAAAATTTATTTTTTCTTTGGAAAAAGTTTTAAATGTTAAGGAAAATAATGAGATTCTTGCAAAACAACGCTATGCAAAAGTGTTGCAAGAAAAACTAAAGTATTCTACTGAAAACAAGGAATTGTTATCAAATTATTTTAAAGATATAACTAAATCCTATAGATCGACCGATTCTATAAAGGGTATAGATACGAATGATATGTTATATGAGGCTTCGTATATACAGGCGGTTGAACTTCAGATTGAAGCCAATAATAAAAAGATAATTAAGATTGAAGAACAGCTTAAACCGTTATTTGAGGAACTTGTAAAAGCGACAATAGAAAAAAAGAAATATGAAAAACTTAAAGAAAAAGAATATGATGAATGGAAGGTAGCGAAAAATAAACATGAAACTGCTATTCTTGATGAAATAGCTTTAAATATGTTCTCGGAGGTAAAAAGATATGAGTGACGGGATTCAAAGGATATATCAGAGGATAAATGAGATTAACTCAATAGGCAGAAATATTAATTCTTTTAAACCACAGGCGGTTCAAGATTTTGAAAATTTATATAGGGAATCATTTTCGAGAGCAAACGAAATAAACAATCAGAATAATACTACAAATAACAGTGTTGCTACTGCTGGTAGTGAACTTCAGACAGAAAGTTTATTAAATTCAGCAGGTACTGAACAAGCCAATATAAATCTTACAAATATTATTCCGGATAACATTGCATCGGCAATAAGAGAGTCTTCACAGAAGTATGGAATATCAGAAGATCTCATTACGGCTGTTATTAAAAAAGAATCAAATTTTGATCCCAACGCTATATCAAGGGTTGGGGCAATGGGCTTAATGCAACTTATGCCGCGTACTGCTCAAGAGCTTGGAGTGACGAGTCCGTGGGATATAACACAGAATATTGACGGTGGGACAAGGTACCTAAAACAGATGTTAGAAAGATATGACGGGGATCTCGACAGGGCATTAGCGGCTTACAATGCAGGCCCAACAAGGGTAGATCAGGCCGGAGGGATTCCTGATATTGATGAAACCAGGGATTATGTCAGCTATATAAGAAATTATTTGATTAATCGTTAGGTGGTAATGTTATGGCGTATAATTCGGGTACAGATAAGAAAAAAATTGTTTTGTTGTTTTTATTAATTTTTATTTTGATCGGTGCAGGTTTTTTGATTGTTGATTTTGTTTCTACAACACTTGGATACAATCCACCCATACCGATTTTAAGAATGATAAAGAATGCCGCATTTAGAAAAAGAAGGCAACTGTCGGAAGACCCTTATTTATTGGAACGGGAAGAACTTTCAAAGGAAAAAGAGCGACTTGTATTGGTTGAAGAACGGTTGATAAATAGGGAAAATGAATTAAAACTATTAGAAGATGATGCTCAACGCAAAATGGTTGCACTTCAGGAGATGGAAAGAGATCTTGCTAACAAACAAACAATGCTTGATAATATTGATCAGGAGATTAGAGACAGGCAGAATAATATTCGTGAACAAGCGATTAAGCTTTACAATATGCCACCGAGTGCTTCTGTTCAGCTTCTTGAAAGACAATCGGAAAGCGATATCGTTGATATTTTAAGAGCAATAGATAGTTATAGTGCTGAATTGGGTAGAGCTTCGCTGTCGCCATATTTAATATCATTGATGACAGATAAAGACAAAGCGGCAAATGTTATTAGAAAATTTCAATATAATGCCGGCGGTGTTGAGACAGGCGTTGAATCTATACCTGATGAAGAGTTGCCGCCGGAACCTTAATATAAGTTATCCTATTTGTGATAATATTTCTTTAAGAGTTATATCGTCTTTGATCTCTTTATGAAAGTGCAAGCCGAGTTTTAGTTTTCCTGAAACTGAGTCTTTTTCTTGCCACCTTGCAAGAACCGGGACATCAAGCAGAATATTTTCTGTGTTGTTTTCTGTAGAAACAAATCTAATCGTTAAATTTTTAAGATCTGAAGAAGTAAAATCAATCTGAACGGGAAGCATAACATGTATGCCAATCTGCGCAACAGCAAAATCAAGAAAATGTAACGGTAACCAGACACCATCACCTTTAGAAATTTGAATCTTTATGTCTGATTTTTTTATATGAGTTTCATTTTCTGATGAATTTTGTGTTTTGCCTGTTGACTTTGGTTTACTGTTAAAAAAATCATTTAATTCCGGTAATTCGCCGAGCATTTTGTCTCCGTAAAACTTATTATCTTAATATAACAAATAAACTTGATATTGTACAAGTGATATTTAGTTTTATTTTATTGGAGAGTAATTTCAGCTTGATTTTTTTTAATATCTTTACTATAATGAAATTACTTATAGTAAATTTATTAGTACAATAGGGGATTGATAATGACTACCGAAGCGCAAAATAGAGAGAGTAACCGCAATAAAATACCTGATAAGAAAGAAGAGATTAAACAGCGGGAAACGATCGAAAGAGATGTATTTAAAAGAGATTTTGAAGATAGAAAATCAAGAGAAAAAGATTAGTTTATTTTATTTATTTCAGAAGTGGGTAGATACCCGGTGAGTATAAATAAAGTGTTTTGATATGTAAATTAGTTATTATTCTCATAAGATGCTTTGATAAGGCGATCCATAATAGCATGCCCTAGACCTTTTAATGGTATTGTTTTTGCATATATAATGTCAATATTTTGTTCGTCAAGGTTGTGGAGTGCACTAAACAAATTTGCGGCAGCTTCATCAAGATTCTTATTGTTTGAAAGCACTTCAATTTTTGAGTATTTATCTTTATTCTTTGGTTGATCCAGTCCCAAGTATCCATAATTTTTATTATCATCAAAAACCGGTTCGTCATCATTATCAAATAATATGAGCTTTGTGTGTGGTGAGTAATGATGCAGTAGTTGCCCGGGGGCTACCGGTTTATCGTTTTCTGTGGCAATTTCTATTTTATAACCAAAATACTCACATATAACCTCATAACTTAATCCCCCGTGTCTCAATAGAACAGGATGATCATCCGTCAGATCAATGATTGTTGATTCGATACCGATACGGCAATGTCCGCCATCAATAATCATATCAATATCATTACCAATTTGATCAAAAACATGTTTAGCTGAGGTTGGACTAAGATATTTGAATGGATTTGCGCTTGGTGCTGCGATAGGAACTCCGGATTCTTTAATGAGGGATAGAGCTATCGGATTATCGGGCATTCTAACAGCAACTGTTGAATGTCCGGCTGTTACAATTTCCGGTACTATATCAGATTTTGGTAAAACAACTGTTAAAGGTCCCGGCCAGAATCTGTCAATAACCTTTTTTGCTGTATCAGAAAGGTGTGATACTATCTTGTTCATTTTATCTGTGTCATCAATATGAACTATCAATGGATCAAAAAAAGGTCTTTTTTTTACTCTGAATATCCCTGCAACAGCAATAGGATTTAAAGCATTAGCTCCCAGGCCATATACTGTTTCTGTGGGAAACGAGACCAATCCGCCATTGTTTATTATTTGAGCTGCTTTTTTTATAGAATCATAAGAGTTATCATAAATATTGTTCATCTATTCCTTATATTTAGAAAATATGTTTTTGTCAATATACAATTAATTACGGGTAGGTTGTCCCCGCTTGTACTTCAAAATAAAATATTTTAATTTTCCCCTGCATTTTTGTAAATACTTTGACAAATAAATCGTTTTTAATAAGAGGATAATAAAAAATAAGGACACTCCATGAGAAAAAACAGAGAAAGAAAATTAAATGGTACATATTTTGTTAAATCAAGTATGGTTCCTGAGACAGCAAAACTACTTAGCTCAGAAGATACACAATATATGTTTATGGGGATTTTAGAAGAAGCAATGATTAGATATAAAATAACAATTAAAAATTTTATCATTCTTAACCCGATGATATGATAAAAGTATAGTTTTTTCTTGCAATGGTTAAGTAAAATG
>CAZSQU010000060.1:0-19127 GCA_964608985.1 uncultured Spirochaetales bacterium | reverse complement strand
AACTACATATTATCTGCAAGATTATAAACAGGCGACTTTAATATTCTTATATTTGACAGGTTTCTCGAATATAGATTTCTACCGTATAGGAAATTATTGTCATATTTCTCAAGGGCTGTTCTGCCGCTTGTTATTTTTTGTTCGCCCTCACCAAATATCGCCATCTCTAAGTTTGATGCACTTATATAATTACCTATCGATATAAAATGTATTATTTCTTTTAAATTGTCATCGTAGAGTAGTTTAGTCTTGAATCCTTCCAATAAAGCCGGAGATATTACATCGGTATATATAGTAAAAGCAATAACTGTCTCGGTAACAAATTGTTTTAATGCTGTATCGGTAATGTTTGCTTTTAATGTATCGCTATTCGCAATAATGGCGTTGATTGATTGTTCATTAATACCATTTATAGTTATTACTCCGGTATTTCCGGCAACATCAAGAAGCATAGTTTGTCCGAGCGTAACAAGTGAATCCGATAGCAAACCGAGAGTCCCGACAAGTGGTGAGTATATGTAACCTGATTGAAATTCTTCTGATGCAAATGAATTGTAGTAAGCGGGTTGATATGTGTCAATAATCGATACCGTTACAGGTGCACCAAAGTTACTTTGATTGTCAGAAAGCACCGCATTTCCTGCTTCTATACGGTATCTCAATAGTTCGTTAGTGCCGGGTTTATTCAGTACAAAATTAAGGAGCTTCAGGTTTATTAGCTCTCTTAATGTTTTTACCTCAACCATCTTATAGCCGAGAGTGTGTATTACTTGCGAATCTATAAAGTTGCCTGATAGAAGTTTTGTGTAACCTTGAACCGGATTACTTCCCGGGTTTAGTTTGAAATCGGCTGTTTGATAAGGGGTAACTAAAGGAGTATCGAGGCTTGATATGTATCTGTTGTTTGGAATAAGTGATGAGATTATCTCTAATGCTTTTTCGTTAGTTAGAACTTCTCCGTTTTGTCCGAATATGTTACCCTTAATAAAATTGCTCGGAGCGGTATTTGTGCCGGTTGATTTACAGCCGTTTATCAATCCGAGAGTAATCAATAAAATTATAATGAGATGTTTTTTCATAGTTTTTTCACCTTTTTTGTTATGTGTAATCTTTTGTTTCCGGTAGAAATTGATTGTTTACCGGAGTTTTATTTCTGAAAGAGTATTTTTATTTTTAATATATGTCAAGTAAAAATAGAACTTAAAGGCACGGGGGATTAGTATTTATAGCCGATTTTTCTTAAGAAATCCCGCCTGTTTTTTTTATCTTCTTCGGACTCTACCCCTTTAGGTGAAACCCCGTCAATAATACCGATAATGGATGATCCGATACCGTCAGATACCGAAAGGATTGTAAACGGATTAGCTGTAGCGCAAAAAATTCTAACAACTTCATCACAATTTTTGATCTTGTTAAGTATGTTTATCGGATAAATTCCTTTTAGTGAGATTGCAAAGGTGTGTCCTGCTCCGACTTGGTTCATTATCTCGACAGAGCGGTCTGTGAGTTCTTTATCATTACCTTCGTATCTTATCAATGCCGGCCCCGATGCCTCACAGAAAGCTATGCCGAATTTACCTGACGGTACAGTTGTACTAATAATCTCCGCAAGGTCTTCAACGGTTTTTATGAAATGGCTCATTCCTATTATGGTGTTTATCTCTTCTGTGTTTGTGAACTTGTGTTGTCTGATATCCATTTTAATATTCCTTTTTTATGATCAATAAGTTAAGGGGCCGTAAATTTGTGTTGATTATTTTATAAAATTATCTTAAAATTTACAACTATGAATTTATTTATTAGAAGAGTTATTTCATTATTACTTCCCGTGGTCGGAATCGGCTTACTTTTATACACCGAAAATATTTTTTTGAGGTTTTTAGCAGTGTTTTTAATAACAATAAGCGGAATATCGACTATTTATGGCTTAGCAGTTTTTTTTATTGTTAAAAATAACTTTAAATCAATCAAAATGAGCCATTCTAATCTTATAACCTTTATAGGTGAAGATAAACCTTTTCTTGTTTATTATGATTATTACCCCCCTGTATTCCCCGGTTTCATATCTGAGTTTGTTTATGTGTTTCAGAATATTGAAGGGCTCTGTTACAAAGGTAGATCGCAAATTGAGGCATCAGACAGAAAACAATACATGATTAAACCATCATTCAGAAGATACGGTAAATTTACACTCAAATCAGGTATGATAAGGATAACCGATATAATGGGCTTAACAACGATTAATATTAAAGTTGTTTCGGAGGATGAGTTTGCGGTTTATCCGGTTACGGCAGAAACATTTAATCAGCAGCTTTTTACGGGAGAAGGCGGGTTTGAGTATATAAAGCAGACTCCTACTGTTGATTCAACCGATTTCTATGAGTCAAGGAAATATTATCCCGGTGATGATCCGCGCAGGATTAATTGGAACCTTTTTGCAAGATTTGAGGAGTTGTTCATACGAGAGGTCGAAAAGGTGCCGCCGGGTACCGGTGAGATAGATGTTATCTTTGTTCCCGATTCTGATATTGATGGTGAATTTAATGAAACAGCTTCTTATATGCTCTCTTTTGTAAGAATGATCTTGAATAACGGTTATGCAGTATCTCTAAAGGGTTATGGTATGCCGGATCTTAAATTAACCGATCTTAATGAGATGTCAAAAGCGATTAATTGGACTCTTGGTATATCTGCCGGAGGAGATCTGCCGGAAAGTACGGATAAAAGCTCTATCATTGTGTTTTGTTCAATTATGACAGCCGCTAAGCTTCTTAGGTCAACAGACCGCACAAAATTTTATTATTTTAATATCTTCGGATATAAACCGCTTATAAAACCTTTCGGATTGTTAAGAAAATTGTTTTTTATTGACAGGCACGACATATTGACTGCCGATATATCGGGCGGTTACCGGTCTGTTGCTTTAGAGCGGCGACTGCTAAAAAGATATAATAACTATAAGTCATTAATTAGCGTTAATTCTCTCGATTCAGATAATATTCATACAAAATTAGCATCAAATATATCAGTCGTAGTGTTTCCGGTCGTATCGGGAGGTCTTTTATGAAATTCACAAGACTTCAAAACAGCAGACTGCTCCTCTTTGTCAACCTTATTTACTACTCAATCATTACTCTTCTTGTATCGTTAAAAAGCGGTGTTGATTTTCTTCCCGTTTTTTCTCTATGTTTTGTTGTAATTGTCTTATTGGCAGATTACTTCTTTGCCGGATTATCTGTAAGGTGGTTTGTCAGAGGTTTGATAATAGTAGTTATCTATTTGATTGTGAGATTTGGGGTTTCATATATATCCGGTGTGTATATAATCGAACAGACGACTGATCTGTCAGACACACTGTTGTTTGTTTTTATTAGAAATTCATTTGTACCGGTTATTATTGTTATTTTTTATATGATTGTTGACGGGTCAGATATCAAAAAGATGACTTTATTTAAGAGTCTAACCTCAATGATTGCTTTGATAGCTGTTTCATATTATATATTTAAGATCGATGATAATATAAGGGTGTCAATTTTTGGTAATTACATCAACCTTCTTATGATATTGATATTGGTAATACTTATCGCAATAATCAAGCAGATAATTTTTTTTAAAACGGCGAGGTCTATGCCGGTCAAGAAAAAAGATGCACTATTTTTGCTGCTGCTTATAATACCTTTTGTAGTTATACTCTCTTTTGTTTTACTGAAGAGTCTCATTGAAGAACAAAATAAAAGTTCAAACTCAGGGCTGTTTAATCAGGGAATATTTATGTTTGATTTTTCAAACTTTGTAGAACTCAAAGACGAGATTAAGTTGAGCGATGAGCGTGTAATGATTGTTGAGCTTGATGGCCTTAATGATTCTGCAAAAAACAGGATAAATGAAGGGTGGGACAGGCAGCTTTATTTAAAAAGGTTTTCTTTAGAATTGAGCACTGAGACAGGTTTCAAAACAAGCGATGATAACAGTGATCCATACACACCGCCGGAGTTCATCAATGATTTTATGTGGGAGATTCCCGATCCGCCGAATTTTATAGAAAGATCACCGGTTGATCAGACTCTTTATCTTTTAAATATAAGCGGGTCAAGTTTGATGGGCTCTGATCTGCTCTTTAGGGTTACGCCAATGGTCGGTTGGGAGGATTCTCCTTATAAAAAAATTTACAGATCAACCTCAACAATATATACGGGAAACTATGTGGATCTTGTTTACAGACAGGTTTCTCAGAAAAGGTTTTTGTCATCACTATCTTTCGGGCGTAAATCAATGCTTCTTGATTACGGTAATCGCCCCTATAATCAGCGGCTCAAAGAGTTGGCAGAGTCGATTACTTCCGGTTATGATAGTATTTTCCTTAAATCAGCGGCTGTTCAAGAATATTTGACAAACAACTATTTTTATTCTTTAAAACCCGGAGCCGCACCTAACGGGGATCAGTTAGAGCATTTTTTATTTTATTCCAAAAAAGGTTACTGTTCATACTTTGCGTTTGCTATGGTCAAGATACTACGGTCTGTTGGTGTTGCATCAAGGGTAGCCGTCGGTTTTGCGCCGGATATGGAGAATAAGACTCTTAATTTTTATGAAATACGGGCATTAGATGCACATGCGTGGGTAGAGGTGTATTTTGATGATTACGGATGGATAACATTTGATCCGACAAGCTCAAATATTGCGGCCGGTGAGGAATATGAGTTTGCGGAAGGTAATAAGCAGGAACGAGATGATTTTATCGAAGGGATACTACAGAATAAGGATAAACTCAGAGATATTCTCGAAAGAGAGGAGTCAGCTTCGGTGTCGGCAATAAAAGGCCTCATTTACAATCTTGCCGGCTCTATCAGGGCGCAGGGGCTTCTGTTGTCATTGATAGTAATAATGATCGTGATCGCGGTAATAGTTATCAGGAAAAGATACTATTATCTAAAATATCTGTTTTCAAGGTCAATCAAACTTAAAACAATCAACCTCTATAAGGCAGTAATCGGTGAGCTTTATGATGTTTCCATAACAATCAATAAAGATGAGAGTGTAACAGATTTTGCAGAGAGGATTTATGAAAAAAGCGGTATCGATATAAAAGAACTTACACTTCGATATCAGAAGGCATTGTTTGACAGAAGAGAATCGGAGATTAAAGAGAATCCGCGGGTACTTTATAGCAATTTTAAGAAAGCTCGTAAACTCATCCCGGTTAAACAACGGTTTTACGGGTTCATTAATCTTGCGAGGGTGTTTAGAGGCGGCCTGTTTGTTGTAATATTATCTTTAGGTTTTATGAATCTTCATGCACAGCAGACCGGATCATTATTTGATTATTTGGCGGATTTTAATCAAGCTGTCATTGATGGAAGGAGCGATGATGCACAACGGATAATCAATGCGGCGGAAGCAGCTTATCCGGAGAGTCCGGTCCCCAATCTCGAAAAAGGTATATTCTTTTATAACAATGAGCTCTACAATTCGGCTATAACTGAACTTGAAAAAGCAAGAAACAAGAATGACAAATCCTTGCGGCTTTTTAATATTCTTGCGGCAAGTTACGGCAAAATCGGAGAAGACCGAAAATCTCTTGATACTTACATTGATGCATTGAATTATTATCCTCGTTCTTTGGACTTGATAGACAGTGTCGGTTGGATGTATTATAAGACAAACGATTACCAAAAAGGTATTGATATTATCAATAAGGGTCTTGAAATGTATCCGAATTCCGCAACCCTTATGATGACTTTAGCAACATTATATGCAGACAGTTATAATTATGAAGAGTCAAAGAAATACTACCTGAAATCATATCAGTACTCTTATTCGTCAGGAAGGTCTAACGATTTTAGGGCGATTGTGTATTATAACCTGTCACTTCTTGAGAATACATTTATGCACTATGAGGATGCGTATTATTATGCCAGAAAGTCCTTAAATTACGCACAACGAAGCTCCGGATATGTTCAGCTTATTTATTTGTTTATGTCTGCTTTGGAGTTTGATGACGCAATAGGCGCAGTAAGAAATGCCTCGTCTTACTATCCGACGACATGGTTTCCAAAGGCGGCAAATATTGAGATTGATATTCTTGCCGGCAGACTGGATGAAGCGGAACAGATATGTCTCGAAATAATCAATGACAGGGATTACGGGTGGATGCTGTATTTCGGGACAAACCCTGATCTGTTTAAGTCTGATATCTACGATAATCTTGCAGAAATATATTATTACCGAATGAAAACAAACCGTTACAGACGCATTTCAAATATTAAGGATTTGTTTGTTAAAATTTACAGGAATGTAGAGTATTATTTTAAATTAAGATTGTTTGATTACAAGGCGGCAAAATTAAGAGAAAGGATAATTGCAGAAGAAACGGCTGCGGGTGGGTATCTTGATAGTCTTAAAAAAACATTTGATTCGATCAGAAGGACAACTCCGTCTAAAGCGTTAGGCGTACTAAACAAAATATTAAATATCGAGAGAAGTATTATGCCGGAAATTGACAGAATTCGGCTTGTGGATATTGAAGAAACCAGATCAAAGACATTACTTTGCAGAATTTTGAACAGAGGTGTTGATTGCGAGAGACTATCTGCCAATCTGGAATTGCTTGACAAAAAGTGGGAGCGGGAATATATTGCCCGAACAATTGCACTTCTATACAAATTCGGCAACTCCTCAGATCGAGTCAGGTACTCTCAAGAGTTATATAGTGTTCTTCCGTCACTATTACCGTACAGGGGGATTCCGCTTTTTGCAGAAATAATGGTTGATCCTGTTATTAATATTAATCAAGGTGATCTTCGGGGTATCAACATTTACAATAATCAGTTATCAGGTATATCAGTGGTAATCAGAACTGTTAACGATGGAAATGATCTTGAGGTGACTATTAGCGGCGATGATTTTAGGAAGGAAAAAACACTCAGAAGTTATAAAGGGTTGTCAAAAAGTGAATTGTTAAACTTGATCTATAATGCGGCATTTGTTATAGACTTTGCCGATTCGGATATTTAGATTTTTATTGTTTGTTTGTGATTGATGATATTGTTAAGGAGTAATAAATGGATAGGGTATTTAAAGTTTCAAAGAGGGTAGAGGGTTTTTCTGAGTCAGTAATCAGAGAGATGACAAGATTTGCTCAGGTAAATAATGCTATTAATCTTGCTCAGGGTTTTCCTGATTTTCCTGCGCCCGATTTTATTAAGAAGTATGCAGTTGATGCCATAAACCATAATATCAATCAATACGCAATAACATGGGGGTCCAAAAACCTCCGTGACGCTGTTTCTTTTAAAATGAAGAGTAACTATGCCCTTGACTATGATCCCGAAAAAGAGATAACTGTAACATGCGGATCAACAGAGGGAATGATTGCCACACTCTTGGGAATAATAAATAAAGGTGACGAGGTTATAATATTTGAGCCTTTTTATGAAAACTACGGACCGGACACAGTGCTTTCAGAGGCAAAGCCGCGATTCGTGACATTAACGCCGCCGTTTTTTGAGCTTGTTGAGGAAGACCTGAAGAAAGCATTTAATAATAAAACAAAAGCAATAATTATTAATAACCCGAACAATCCTTCAGGAAAGGTTTTTACTAAGGATGAACTCGAGTTGATTGCTAAATACTGCATTAAATACAATGTTATAGCTGTTACCGATGAAATTTATGAGCATATTGTATATAACGGCGCAAAACACATAACAATAGCTTCAATAGACGGCATGAGGGATCGAACGGTCATTGTAAACGGAGCTTCTAAGACATTCAGTGTGACCGGTTGGAGAGTCGGATATGTGCTTGCTCCCCCGATTTTAACTCTTGCTATAAGAAAAGTACACGACTTTTTGACGGTAGGTTCACCCGCGCCTCTTCAGGAGGCGACAGCAAGTGCCATACTAAATGCTGATGATTATTATCACAAGTTAGGTGATATTTACCAAAAAAAACGCGATTACTTGGTTAATAATTTAAATGAGATCGGGTTCGAATGTGTTGTTCCGCAAGGTGCATATTATATAATGACCGGTTTTAATAAATTCGGATTTGATAATGATGTTGAGTTTGCACGGTATCTCGTTGAGAAGATTGGTGTAGCTGTTGTACCGGGTAGTAGTTTTTACAGGGCAGAATCAAAAAAATCGGCAGGTTTTGTAAGGTTTTGTTTTTGTAAAAAAGAAGAAACACTAAAAAATGCTGTTATTAGATTGAAATTGCTTGCAAAATAATAATTATTTTGTAATATATAACAATATATACGATAATTCTGTAAAATACAGAAATCATTTCATGCAGATGATACTAATATTTATCCGGAGAAAACAAATATGGCTAAGGTTTTATTTCAAGGTAATCCAATTATGACTTATGGTAATATGCCTCTAAAAGGTGAGCGGGCAAGGGAATTTTCGCTTATAAAATCAGATCTTTCTGAGATAACCCTTGATGATTTTAAAGGTCGTATGATTGTACTGAATATTTTCCCGAGTATTGATACCTCTGTTTGTGCCGCGTCGGTAAGGAAATTCAATGAGATTGTCTCAAAACTTGATAATACGGTTGTATTATGTGTTTCAATGGATTTGCCTTTTGCACATAAAAGATTCTGTGCCGCTGAGGGACTTCAAAATGTAATTACCGCATCTGCTTTCAGAAATCCTGAGTTCGGTAAGAATTACGGATGTCTTATTACCGAGAATCCGTTCAAGGGGCTTTTTGCCAGAGCTGTTGCAGTTATAGACACAGAGCAGATTATAAGGATGGCAGAGTTTGTTCCGGAGATCGGGCATGAACCGAACTACCAAGATGTTATTAATGTTGTTAATAAATACTTAAAAAAGGCGTAATAGTAATAAAAAAGGGGAAATATTCCCCTTTTTTTAAAATTTCTTAATTATTTTACCTTTTCTATCTATGTAAGCGAAGTCATCCCCAATGCGGACTTTTGCAAAATCACCAACAAAATCGTATGCATCGTCAAAATTTGGTTTAATTACGATCTTTCCTGAGTTATCGAAGTAACCCCATTTCCCGTCTTTCTTGAAAGAACACATTCCGTCATAAAAATCGCCTACAAAATTATAATCATCAAAAGCAATAATTCTATCACCGTTTTTATTGATATAATAGAATTTGCCTTTATATTTTACCTTGCTGACACCCTCATAAAAATTGTTTGCAAGATCATAAACCGGTTCTATTACAATATCACCGGCTCTGTTAATAAAACCGTCTTGGTTTTCCACTCGGACTACCGCAAGATCATCATAGAAGTAATAACAGTTATCAAACTTAGGTTCAATAATAATTGAGCCTGTGTTGTCAATATAACCGTATTTATCGTTTATTTTTGTTGGATACAATGTTATTGATCTGTCAAAACCCATTGATGTAGATGTCGAGTTTTGTGTTCTTTTGCCGTACGATCCTTTAGTCGGGCTGAAGATTAGAGAACCTGAATCCCCTTTAACTAGTATAGATAATAGAGTAATTATATCGGCAAATCCGAAAAGAACCGCAAAAAGAGCGATAACCAGAACTGCAGCATAAATGACAAAATCAATGCGGTTAGTTAATCCCCATGTGTAATAAACCCCAATTGATCCTGCGATTAATGCAACAAATGAAATAAATTTGCAGAATACCGCAAATCCGCCGCCGGAAGATCGTGAAACGGGGTTGCTGTCAGATTGAGTCGATGTTTTATTTTCAGAACTCCGGACTTGATTGTTAGTTGTTATGGCCGGTTCATCATTAATGATCTCTTTTGTTTCCACTTTTTGCTCCTCATTATGATTTTCTCTAATATCTTCATCTATCAAGGTTTCGTTTTTTTCTACATAAGCTGTCAGTGATTCTACGACTACCTCTACTTCATGTTCTATTTCAATTGCTTTATCTTCGTTAATTATTTCATTGTTTTTTGAGTTGACATATTCCTTCTGATTATATGAAGATTCATACTGATTATAATGTGTTTCTGTTTCATTGGTCTGTCGAACGGCAGATTGATCGATTATGACTTCTTCCTCTTCTTCTTCTGAAGATGTCTGCGAGTTATAATCCTCATATTCGGTATTCTTATCTTCTCTGAAAGAACTTGTTTCTTCATTCTCATCATTAATATCATCTTCTTCTTCATTTTCTTCATTATTATCGGTTTCACTTGAGAACGCCTGATAATCGATATAACCGAGTCTTCCGAGAATATTTAGAAGATTGACTTTTTGTTCCCCGGACACCTCTTTGCTGAGATGGTATCTTGAGCCGTCCCCTTTTTCATAACAGAGATTAAGGATGTTTTTTTCATTTGAGTCGCATCGCGGTAGTATTCCGTTTTCAAAATAGTTAGCAATAATTGATTCCGGCAGTAGATTGTCCATATATGTCCTCCGTTATTCTGCTGATATAAGTGTAAATTCAACCCTACGATTGTACCATTGCTGATCAATGGTAGCTTCAGGCATAATCATTTTTAAAGCGCCGTCTCCATAAATATCAAAATAATAGGATTGATTATTTAGGAGTTGATCCATTGTGTCTTTAATGTATTTAGCCCTAAGTACGCTTAGTGTAAGTTCTGAAGACGGATCGTTAATTGTGTGAGTGTGGCCGATAAGTTTTATTGTAACTTTGTTATAGTGCCTCAAAACCTCGGCAAGTTTAATGAGTTTGCCCATTTCACGATTGTTCAAGAGGTAAACTGTGTATGGTTCATTATGAATAGGATTAATAGTTTCGATAAATCTTTTAAGGTTATCTGCGTTATACGGGCCGTTAAAACCAAAAGAAGCCGCATATTCCTCAGCCGATCTGTCATTAGTAACATTAACGGGATATCCGGTTGATGATGACTGTGAAGAAACAGACGATGATTGCGAGGTCATTTCGTTTGCTGAGGATGAGACCGATGAATATGACGAAATCGAGGATAATGAAGAGTTATCCAATGATGCAGAATGGCTGAAGGATGAAGAAGAAGCAACAGCAGAATGTGATGAGTTGCTGAAATTATTACTCGGTTGTATTCTGAAAGCTGTTCTAATAGACTCCTTTGCGGGAATTATAAGTAATGCTAAAATAAGGCCTATAATAATAACAAATATAAAGAAACCGAAAAATTTGTTGTCAAACCTGAATGCGGCATTCTTTATAAAAGAGATCGGTCCCGAGGAGTTCTTAGAATTATCGGTTGCACCATATAACAATGATCTTAGAAAGGATATTATGTTTGCCGTAAACATCAATTTAAAAAATACTGTAACGCCTGTAACGAGAATAATTACTGATAATACAGGTTTATTCATTACGAAAAATGAAAAAGAACTGCCGGCAAGACCGGTAATCAGTGAGACAGCGCCGGCACTTTTTGACAAAAAGGTCGATGTAATCCCTGTCTTTGAGTTGTCGTTACCCATAAGGTTTCTCCTGAAAGCTCATCAAAGCTTATAATTGAGCGGGAATTATTCTATAATAAAATTATCCCCGATGGAAACGATAATAGTAAAAAAAATCTGTTTTGTATATAAAAATTTTTAAAAAAGTTTAGGATCGAAGTCTTTGACGATCTTTGAGGCAATACCTGTATAATTCTCCGGTTTTAGAGCAAGCAATCGTTCCTTGATTTCATTTTTTACGGGCAGTCTCTCCGCGAGTCTGTAAAAATCATCAACTGTAATAGTTGTGCCTCGTGTCAGGTCTTTGAGTAGTTCGTAGGGTTTCTCAAACCCGGCGGCTCTGAGAATCGTCTGATATCCTTCTGCGAGCACCTCAGGTGACCCGTTAAGCTGGTTGATGATTTTTTGTTTGTCGGGGACAATTTTAGTTAATCCTTTGAGAATCGAATGAAGTGCGATAACTGTATAACCGAATGCAGATCCGATGTTTCTTAGAATTGTACTGTCGCTTAAGTCCCTTTGAAGTCTTGAAACAGGCAGTTTAGTTCCGAAGAATGAAAATAGAGAATTTGCAAGCATTAGATTACCCTCGGCATTCTCAAAGTCTATCGGATTAACCTTGTGCGGCATGGCAGAAGAACCGATCTCACCGGCAACCGGTTTCTGGCGTATCCATCCGTCTGAAACATATCTCCATATATCCTGGCAAAAATCCACAAGTATCATATTGATCCTTTTTATGGAATCAAAAACCCTGATATAACTGTCGTGCGGTTCGATCTGTGTTGTTATCCGGTTAAGTGCGATTCGCAACGGCGGTCTTGTTGTATAAAATCCGGAATTGGTGTCTTGGTTATGAAGTCCTGATATGAATTCATTCGAGAAGTTTTGCCAATCGATCATAGGAAATGCAGAGTAGTGGGCATTATAGTTGCCTGTTGCACCATTGATTTTTGTCTTGATTTCAATAGATCCAAGTGCGCGGAATTCATCCTGCAGGCGAGAAACAAAAACCAGTATCTCTTTACCGAAGGTTGTAGGAG
The DNA here is from genome assembly GCA_964608985.1 of uncultured Spirochaetales bacterium. Classification (GTDB taxonomy): domain Bacteria; phylum Spirochaetota; class GWE2-31-10; order GWE2-31-10; family CAYYKD01; genus CAYYKD01. Next base: position 6,685 of record CAZSQU010000060.1, on the reverse strand, counting down.
ATGCCGGTTGACCGTGTGTCCGCGCGAGCATCGGCAGATCTGCGTATTCGATACTTAGTTTGTATAGTTTATCGTAAAGTTCGGTCAGGAGTGTGAAAACCGGTTTATTTACACCGTCACGAATCATCAGCCCGTATGAGTTATTGTTGATATCTTCACTTGTCAATCCAAAATGAACCATTTCAAGGATATCAGACAGAGATGAATCTTTTAGTTTTTCTTTTATAAAGTATTCAACTGCTTTTACATCATGGTTTGTTGCCGGTATGCCGTTATGCCCTTTTGTTTCAATTTTTTTAACGAGTTCAGCGTCTTCTGTTGAGATATCAGCGATAGAATCGAGAAGTTTGATTTCATCATTCTTGAGTTTTCTAATACTTGTTCTATTTTCTGAAACAAGGGTTTTGAGGTATTGTATTTCTATGTATATTCTGTATTTAATTAGGGCTTTTTCACTGAAATAATCGCTAAGCTCTATTGTTTTGGATTTGTATCTTCCGTCAATGGGTGATATTGCTGTTATGCTCATTATTTATCTCCGTTAATAAAACTTGGTTAAGATATACATTAAAACCAAAAATTCCAATTTATTGCAATACTATTTCTGTCGGGGTGGTGAATTTATTTTAGGGTAATTTTAATAAGCTCATTTTTATACATTTAAGCATAAAAGCAAACGCTCGAAAACGCTGTATTCGGGGACTTGTACACGGTTCGAATTTATTTTAAACAAAATATAATATTTTGTTGTTTTTATGTAAAGGTATGTTAGAATTGCCCCGGTATGTTATTGACTTTTGATTGTAACCCGAAATTACAGGAGACATGAATGAAGAGTATTAAATTTAAGATCTATGTCGGTGCAGTTATTATGGCTTTATGTGTTTTGATAGCCTTTGCTATTATTCTAACTTTTTATTTAAGTACGCGCAATAAACTTATGAATGAGATCAGCAATACATTAAAAAACACTGTTTATCTGGCTTCACTCGGGGTGGACAGAAATGCTCTGGCAACGCTTGTAACAAAAATCAATTATGATGAAATATCGGAAGAAGAGATGTTAAGCATAGAAAATACACGGGAATATACTTTAATCTATCAGTATCTTAATAAAATCAGGGATAATAATAAAGAACTAATTATGTACATCTATATACTTGTTCCCGATAGAGATAAGGACTACGCTCGTTTTGTTGTCGATGCAGATGTTATTACCCTCCGGGCAAAGGAGAAAACAAACGGGACAATTGAAGAGATTATATCCGGTTTTAATCATAAATATAATATTAGTGAACAACCGTTGACTATAGAAGCTTTAAATTCTCATAAATTGATGCTGCAGAAAGAGTTCATATACGATGAAGAATATCATGTATGGTCTATGATGGGGTTATCACCGATTTTTGATTATGAAGGGAATTTTATGGGGGTTATCGGTGCAGATATTTCTAATAAAAATATTCAGACTTATCTTTCAAAGATATTAATGCGAAGTATTCTATTGAGTGCCGGACTTTTACTAGCGGCATTAATAGTATCTTTGATAGTAATCAATAAGATTTCAAAACCGGTTTCATTGATAACAGATGCAGTACAGGCGTTTGGAAATATGGATTTCGATCATCGGGTTAATGTTGTGTCTCGGATCAGCGAAATATACGATCTGACAAAAAGTTTTAATTTAATGGCAGAAAAAGTTGAAGCATATAATAAAGACCTTGAAGCTCTTAATAAATCGCTGAAACGGTTTGTACCTTCAGATTTTGTTAAATTATTATCAAAAGATCATATTCTTGATGTTAATCTGGGAGATTCTGTTCAATCAGAGATGACAATTATGTTTCTCGATATGCGTAATTTCACTGCTATGTCGGAAAGGTTGACACCAACTCAATTGTTTGCATTCCTGAACAGTTATCTTGGTCAGGTTGCCCCTGTTTTTAGAGAACATAACGGGATAATCGATAAATATCTCGGTGACGGAATCCTTGCAATTTTTCCGAGGTCACCGAACGATGCCCTTGATACAATAATTTCTGTTTTAATGCTTGTTCAACGGATAAATTTTGAGAGGAGCCGTAACGGTCTTGAGACGATTACCGTAGGTGCCGGCATTCATTCGGGGGCAATGATCATTGGTACTATAGGAGAAGAGCTTCGAATGCAGCAAACGGTTATCTCCGATGCTGTTAATCTTGCTTCCCGTGTTGAGGGGCTGACAAAAGAGTTTCAAGTGCCGATTTTGATTACTAAAGAAACATTTATTAGACTTGCTAATCCGGAGAAGTACAAGATCAGAAGTATCGGCTATACTGCTGTTAAAGGTAAAAGAGACAGATGCGAAATATTTGAGGTTTATGATCTTGACAGTGATATAGTTAAAAACGGTAAGATTGAAACAAAAGAGATTTTTAGCGATGCAATTAATTTGTTTGAGACCGGTGATTTTAAAAATGCTGCGGGAAAATTCAAGCAAGTGCTGGAAATAAATAAATATGATAATGTAGCAAACCTGTTTTTGAATAAGTCGCTTGAGTTGTCGATATGAAATAAAAAGGGAATATTGCGATGCACAATTATAAGATTATTTTAATATTCCTCAATCTTAATGCATTTAAAACAACAGAGACAGAGCTCATAGACATTGCGGCGGCGGCAAACATTGGATTTAATAAAGGGCCACCGAATATGTGTAGAATACCTGCTGCGACCGGTATTAGTATGACATTATAACCGAAAGCCCAAAATAAATTCTGCTTTATATTTTTTATCGTAATACGGGAAAGCTCTAAAGCACTTGCAACATCCATAATATCAGAATGCATTAGTACAATATCAGCAGATTCAATTGCTACATCTGTACCGCTTCCAATTGCAATTCCCAGATTAGCTGTGGTAAGGGCAGGGGCGTCGTTAATTCCGTCGCCGACCATGGCTACTTTTTGTCCGCTGTTCATAAGTTCCTTGATTTTACCGGCTTTTTCATCAGGTAGAACCTCTGCAATAACCTTGTTAATTCCTGCTTGATCGGCAATCGATTGAGCTGTCCTTATGTTATCACCGGTTAGCATTATAGTTTCAATTCCCCTTCTTTTAAGTATTGCTATGGATTTTTGTGCATCGGGTTTTAATGTGTCCATACAAGCTAATATTCCGGCAAAAACCTTGTCAATTGCTAAACAAATTGTTATCTTTCCTTGGTTTTCTAAAGCATTTATTGCTGAGATAATTTTATTTTTATCAGTAATCTCTAAGCAGTTTTCTTCAATGAATTTGAATTTACCGGCAAGTATTTCGCTGTTTTGTATTATTCCAACAACACCATTGCCGGGAACAGCATTGAAACTTGTTACGATACCCGGCTCAATGGCCCTTAAGGAAGCTTCTTTTAGAATTGCCTCTGCAAGCGGGTGCTCAGATTTTTTTTCTATGCCGGCCGCAATGGAGATAAGTTCAGACTCACTCATTCCGTTGTATGATAAAACATCGGTAACAACAGGTTTTCCGTTGGTTAATGTGCCTGTTTTATCAAAAACAACAGTTGTTATTTTATGAGCAGACTCAAGTGCTTCTCCGCTTTTAATAAGTATCCCGTTTTGTGCGCCTCTGCCTGTTCCTACAATAAGAGCTGTCGGTGTTGCAAGTCCTAAAGCACACGGGCAAGCTATGACAAGAACCGAGGTAAATATTTTCATAGCAAAGATTAAGTTTTCACCCGCAATAATCCAGCCAATTGATGAAAGAAGTGCGATTGCGATTATTACAGGCACAAAATAACCCGAAACAATGTCTGCAATTTTTGCTATTGGTGCTTTGGAACTTTGAGCTTCTTCAATCAATTTAATGATTTGAGCAAGTGCTGTCTCCATTCCGGTTTTTTCAACTTTGAATAGTATCGTGCCGTTTTTATTTATTGTTGCACCAATAACTTTATCGCCGATATTTTTTTCAACAGGAATGCTTTCTCCCGTAATCATAGATTCATCTACCGATGTTGTCCCTTCAGTAACAACTCCGTCTATCGGAATACTTGCGCCCGGTTTAACGAGAACAATATCTCCTTTTTTTATATCTTTTACGGTAATTTCTATTTCTTTTCCGTTTACTACAATTAGAGCTTTTTTGGGAGAAAGATTTAAAAGTTTCTTTATTGCTTGGGATGTTTTGTTTCTGGATGACGATTCAAGCGATTTGCCGAGCATAATGAGAGTCAGGATAACGCCGGCTGTCTCAAAGTAGAGGTAATTGACAAAGTGAGTATGATTTGTAATGATTTGAATGGTTGAATATATGCTGTATAAGATTGCTGATAGTGTTCCTGTCATTATAAGTGTGTCCATATTAAGTGATCGGGTAATTAGAGATTTTACTCCATTAATATAGAATCTCCTTCCGGCAATGAGGATTGGCACAAGAAGAAAGAACTCAACTAAAGCATATAGCAGGGGATAACTCATCGGGTTAAGGAATTTTGGGAACGGCAAACTTATTATGCTAATCATTGGTGCCATTGCTATGTATAAAAGAGGAATGCAAAAAACTGTGCTTATAAAAAACTCAGCCCATTTTAAATGTATTCCGGATGATTTGTTTGAGGTGTTATTGTTAAGTTCATCTTCAATAATAAGAGGTTTAAAGCCTGCCTTTTCTATAGCATTATTTAGATCGCTAAGTTTAACTTTGTTTGAGTCAAAAACTACAAATGATTTCTCGCTTGATAGATTAACTGATACTGTTTGTACACCATCAAGTGATTTTATACTTTTTTCAACTGCCGAAACACAGGAGGCACAGTGCAAACCTTGAATCGGTATCGATATATTCTGCAGGTTTTTGTCCATATTTGAACTCCGTATTCTTAATTAAGAATATTACCAACCAGTTAAGGTAGGTATATATAAATTAAACAAAAAATGAAAAAAAGTGAATTTATATATAAACCTAAGGAGATTATTTATGTGATATTTAATGTTTGCTTAATAATACGAATCAGTGTTTGTTCATCTACCGGTTTACTCAGGTAATTATCAAATTTGCATTCTGAGAATCTCTGTTTGTCTTCTTCTGTGCAGTATCCGGTTAATGCAATTATTTTTGTATTGATTTCGCTATTTCTGCAAAATTCTCTAATCTCTTTTGTAGCTATGATTCCGTCCTTAACGGGCATTTGTATGTCCATTATTACACATTCAAATTTACCTTCGGTAAATTTATCAGTTGCTTCTTTTCCGTTATTTGCTGTTGCTACCGTAAATCCGTTTGAATTTAGAACTGATCTGATAAAAAGAAGATTAATTGCATTGTCTTCCGCTACAAGTATCCGTGTTGATTTTGTGATTGAGCTTGCATTAGAGTCCTTTGGTGTTTGTTCGATAATTTGGTGGTCTTGATTGTATTGGTTTTGTTTGTAGTTGATCAGATCAGTTTTTGTCGGTATCTGAAGAGGTGTTCTAACTATAAAAGTTGAGCCGGCTTCGGGAGTGCTTTGTACAGTAATAGTGCCATTGATCAGATTAAGAAGCTGTTTTACAATACTTAATCCAAGCCCCGTTCCTGCATAATTCTTTTGGTAAGAGCTGTCTATCTGTTCAAACCTTTCAAATATTGTGTCAATCTTATCATTATCTATGCCTATACCGGTATCTTTAACTGATATATCAACTTTTATCTCATTTTCATTAATCTCGAAGCATCTGATCGCGAGTGAAATGGTACCTTTATTTGTGAACTTAATTGCATTATTGATAAGGTTAATCAATACTTGAGTAATAATTTTAATGTCGCAGATTAAAAATTCCGGAATATCTGTGTCAAATTCAAATAGGTAAATAAGGCCTTTTTGTCTTGTTTCATATTTAAAAAGATCAAAAATCGATTTGATTTGACTTTGAAACGGTATTATACAATTATCAACTATTTTTCGATTAGATTCTATTCTTGTAATATCAAGAATGTCATTTACCAGAGAAAGAAGAATTCCGCCGGAATGCTTAATAAGATTGAGATATTCTATTTGAATGGTATCTAATTCAGTTTTAGCAAGGAGTTCCGTCATGCCGAGAATTCCTGTCAACGGGGTCCGTATCATAATACTTATTCAGGTTTCTTCAAAAAAACTATAATAAAGAAAATGCCGCAGGCATTTTTACATCTTTATTTAGTTCATAAGCGAAATTTATTTTTTGGTAACTTTATTCAGTTGATAGTTTAATAAAGTTACCAAAAAATAAATTCGCACCCCCGGCAATTCATTTATAATTTTTATAAACTTTTCAACTTTTTTTTTGACTTTGAGTAAAATGCTTTTGAATCTACTGTGCCAGACTGTTCCGCTTTGGTTAAATCTCTTATTAAATTTGATCATTGCTTCTTCCAAAATTCCCATAAACATATATTGTGTATCTTCTGAGCTAAGTAGTTTTGCTGTCTCAGGAACCATACTTGATTTAACAAAATATATACCGTTTAATTTTCTCTTTCTGTTTTTTCTCATAGCGTGTCCTTATTTTTTTATTTTCCTCTTATTAAAAACGATTTATTTGTCAAAGTATTTACAAAAATAGCGGGGGGGGGATTAAAATATTTTGTGTGGAAGTACAAGCGGGGACAACCTATGGTTGCTGATAGGATTATTTCACACATGATTAGACAGGCATAGGTTGTCCCCGCTGATTCTCCAACT
>CAZSQU010000059.1:0-19312 GCA_964608985.1 uncultured Spirochaetales bacterium | reverse complement strand
AAGTAGATTTGCTATAATATATTCGTCAACGTCATATGTCAGCAGGACGTTATGTAAAAGATTTGCCGCTGAGAGGAAAGAGGTAAGAGGTGGCAGAGGGTTTGAGAAACAAGAAAAGATTGGAGAGTGTTTAAGATATAAGAGAAGAGCGGCAAATCCTTCACATAACAGCTGACATAAGTTTCGCGCCCTTTCGAGCGCTTCAGGTCGGCGTTCGAGTTGTTTTGAATATTTCAGAAGAATACAACTCTCACTTGACCACATTGACGACAAATTTTACTCTTTTATTGTTGATTTTTTGTATAAGATAAAGTAGATTTGCTATAATATATTCGTCAATGTCATATGTCAGCAGGACGTTGTGCGCAATATCGCATCAGTATTTTAAATAAGGTTTTATATGAATATTGCATTTTTAGCAAATCCTACTGTCGGCCATACAAATTTTCTGATTTCATTAGCAAACAAATTTAACTCAATGAATCATGATATTTGTTTTTATATTCCAGGGGTCAATAGTGATTTATTAATAAATCTCCTAGATAATCCAGCTTTAAAAATAAATAAAAAATTAAATAAAAACAATATACCTTATAAATTACTCCCGTTTTCCATATCTCAGCTATACAGAGGATTTATGCTCAGCTACAAAAGGGGTTTTGCAGAGGTTCTTTATGCACTTAAATTTTTTTATTCCGGATCATTGAAATCCACTGAATTATTAGAAAAATATTTTAAATCCAACAAACCAGATTTAATAATCTATGACTATACGTATTTTCCTGCGATTTTCATTTCGCAATTATTGAATATTCCTCGAGTCGCTGTATATCATAGCGGATTGCCCTTTCTTGAATTTCCGATTCCACCAATAGGTACAAATTTAAAGTATGGCCAATACTCATTAGAAGTCTTTGATCAATATAAAAAATTGGTAAACAAAGAAGAAAACAAGATTATGAAAGATTTTGAATTGAAATATAAGAGAAAATTAAATTCAAAATTACTAGAAAAACCAAGTGGATCTGTATTAAATATTGTTAACACAATCATTGAGGCAGAGTACCCTCGAAAAGATATGAATTCATATTTAACATATTGTGGACCAAGCATTCAAGGAAATTCAATTGAAAATATTTCAAAATACAATAAGGATGATAAAAAAATAATATATATATCCTTAGGAACAGTTTTTAATAAACAGCCTTTACTTTTTAAAAGAATTATTGAATCTATACCTGTCAATCAATATAGATTAATTATATCTTCAGGGCAGTCGTATAATTATTTAAAAAAACAATTTGTTCATCCAGATATAATTATTGAGAAATTTGTAAATCAAATTGATATATTAAAAATAGCCAGCATATTTATTACCCATGGGGGGAAGAATAGTATTAATGAATCAATAAAATATGGAGTTCCGATGATTCTCTTCCCTGCCGGAGGAGAGCAGGAATACAATGCTAACTTAATTGAATACATTAAATGCGGAATTAATTTTTCAGATAAAATTAAATATTTTGGTAAAAGTGAAATGAGTGGAGCAATTAATCAATTACTCAATACAAATCAAATGATGGAATCCGTTCGTTTCCTTTCAGCAAAACATCAAATTGATGGTGCTGAAATTGCATATAACAAAATTATTAATGCATATGAATCAAATTAGTAGTAAAATTATTGCGATACTGCGCACAACAGCGCATATATGCTGCGCCGGAGTACCGGCTTGGGCTTCGCCACATTTTTGCTCCGCGAGTACGCTACGCAAAAACGTCATATATGCGCGGGACGTTGCACGAAATTACCGACACATAGATAAGGAATGAATAATTGAATAATAAACTTGTAATAAGGGAATATCAAAATAGTGATCTTATTCAGGTTTTGGATTTACATAAAAAAGCAATGGAAGAAATCAATGCTTACAAAGGAGACGGTCCTTGGGACGATGATTTAAAAAATATTATAAAAAATTATTCTAATAATTTTGGATTATTTTTAGTTGGTTTGATTGATAATAAAATAATTGCAATGGGAGCATTCAGAAAGATAGATAAAAATGTAGCTGAGATTAAAAGAATGAGAACATATCCAGAATATCAAGGAAAAGGGTATGGAAAAATGATTTTAGATGAACTAATTAAATTTGCTAAGGAATTAAATTATAAAGAACTGATTTTAGAAACATCTGATAAACAAATAGTTGCGAAAAAACTTTATGCAAATTTTGGGTTTATCGAATTTAAAAAAGAAAATATTGATGGTTTTAATTGTACATGGTATAAATTAATTTTATTATAAATGTGTCGGTAAAATCGTGCAACAGCCGATATATTTTCGCAACTCTTCGAGTTGCTTCACCCTTCGGGGTCATTTATTTGTTTTGCGGCTGCGCTTCGCTCGCTTTGTTGCAAAACAAACAAACGACATATATCGGCGGACGTTGTGTGAAATGCCGCTTTAGGAGATTTTGAAATTATAAAAAAACTATCAAAAATAAAATTAAAAACTTCACATCAAATAATATTCAATGAATCTTCTAATGAAATTATTAGTATAAGTGGTTCTGCATTAAATATACACAATTTTGAAAGTGGAGAATTAATTTCAGAATTTAAAGATTTAAAAAATCCTTCACATATTTGTTTATCTAATAATCAGAATGAAGTTGCTTTAATTAATACAACCGGTAGAATAGCTATTTATGATTTAGTGAATAAAAAATTATCAAATATAGATAAGCGTAATAAAATAGAAACTTGTGGAGTTGAATATTCTCCTGATGATAATTATTTAATAATCGGTGATTGGAATGGTAACATTTATTTGTTTGATAAACATACTTCTATTGTAAAAATATTACTTCGATTTGACGATTCAATGGTTGAATCGATAATTAAAAACAATGAAACTTATTATTTTTTAATTTGTCCCAAAGCCGATAAAACAACAGGTAAGATTGGAAAAAATATTAAAATTATAGAATGGAAATATCCTTTTGATAAATATAAACCAATTGAATTTAATTTTCAAATAAATTCAAGTACTATTTTAAGATACAAACAGGGAGTTTTTATTATAAATGATCATTTTAATAAAGAAGTATTATTTTATGATCAAAACAAAAAAATTAAACATAGAATAAATTATAAAGGTGTATTAAAAGATATGTCAATCTCAAATACTTTAGAATATTTTGCTTTGATCTTTGATGATACAATACAAATTTATAATTTAAATAAATATTCATTAATAAAAGAAGAGAATTTAAAATATGCTTGTTTTGTTGATTTTACATTAAGAGATGAGTATATATTAATTGGGTCATGGAATATAGGACTTGTAATAAAAGTATTGGATTTTATAAGTATATAAAGCGGCACTTCACACAACAGCCGATATATCTCCGCTCCCTGCCGGTCACTCCGCCCTACGGGGTCATTTTTGCGGAGATTGTTGAAATTATGATAAATTTGTTGGTTTTGTCACAAAAAATTGCTAAAATTAGACCGCAAAAACGACATATATCGGCAAACGTTGCGCGCAAACCGGCTGAAGAAAATATTTAGATAAAGGTAAGTTATGAATACAGAAATATTCTATTTTTCTGGAACAGGAAATTCACTTTTTATATCAAGAGAATTACAAAAACGAATTTCTAATTCAAAATTAATTCCAATTGTAAGTTTATTAAATAAAAGCATTATAGAAACGAGTGCAGATGTTATTGGCGTTGTATTTCCATTACAGGGGCCAACATTTCCAAATGCTGTAAAGCAATTTCTAGAAAAAATTAAGTTTAGACCGGATTCATATATATTTGCAATTGCTACAAGAGGTGGAACCACTAGTAGAATTCGCCAAGAAATCAATAAAATATTAAAAAAGAAAAATAAAATATTAAATTCGAATTTTTCAATAACTATGTTTAATAATGATCCAAAATTATTAAATAAAGAAAATAAAAATTATGAATTTCATATTCCGACAAAAGACGAATTAGTAAAAAAAGAAATTGAGATTTCAAATAAATTAGATTTAATTAAAGGTATAATTCTTAAAAAAGAAAATTATAACGAAAAAGACAATGACTATTACTTTAAATATAATTTTATTCTTGAAAAAATAATATTGTTCGCAATTAAATTAATGGAGTCAAAAAGTATAAAAAACTATTTCTATGTAGATTCAAAATGTAAAAGTTGTGGAATATGCGAAAGAGTATGTTTATCCAATAGAATTAAAACTATAGATAAAAAACCAGTATGGGATGATAAAATATTATGTTATATGTGTTATTCTTGTTTGAATTTTTGTCCTACAGAGTCAATACAAATTAATTCAAAATGGTATATGAAATCATATACAACAAAACAAGGAAGATATTCCCATCCATATGCAACAGTGAAAGATATGGAGGAACAAAAATATTTTGGAAATAGCTAAGAAATCAGCCGGTCAGCGCGCAACAGCGGATATGCCTACGCAACCTGTTCGGTTGCTACGCCCTTCGGGGACATTTTTTGTTTTGCTGCTGCGCTGCGCTCGCTTTGTTGCAAAACAAAAAACATCGCATATCCGCGGACGTTATGTAAAAGATTTGCCGCTGAGAGGGAAGAAGTAAGAGGTGGCAGAAGGTTTGAGAAATAAGAAAAGATCGGAGAGTGTTTAAGATATAAGAGAAGAGCGGCAAATCCTTCACATAACAGCTGACATAAGTTTCGCGCCCTTTCGAGCGCTTCAGGTCGGCGTTCGAGTTGTTTTGAATATTTCAGAAGAATACAACTCTCACTTGACCACATTGACGACAACTTTTACTCTTTTATTATTGATTATTTGGATAAGATAAAGTAGATTTGCTATAATTTATTCGTCAACGTCATATGTCAGCAGGACGTTAGCCGAAATTGCATTTTGGGAGATTTTATGAAATATTTATCAACATTTATAATTATTCTATTTCTATCATTACCATTAAATGCTAATAATAATGGAACAATTATCTATACTTTTAATAATGAGAATCTTCTTGAAACATATTTCAATAACGAAAATATCAAATTTACCAAGTTTGAAGATTATATATTTATTGATAAATGTGATTTAAAATATTGGCTCAAATTATTATCCATTTTTGAAAAGTTAATAACACAAATCGAAATAAATATTCTAAATGCTAATGAAAGATCAAATAATGATAAATCTGTTTATAAACGAATATTTTACATTTTAAGTAATAAAAATGAATTAATTCAGAATATAGATAATTCACCTCCTCGATTGATATATGAACCGACAAATATCAATTCAATTGCCGAAGGTTCTAAAAAAGGGTATGTTTATTCATCAAATGTGAATATCGTCGTTGAATTGATGGAATTATCAAATTTTATTAAAATTCATAATGCTATTAGAAATTATATTGTGAAAGAATATCCAAATGTAATAATTGGAGGCAATTATGAATTACAATTAAATGATATTCTTAGAAATATAAAATAAATGCAACTTCGGCTAACTGGGTATAGCTGCTCCGCTCCGCTTTTTGCTTCGCAAAAATGCGGTGCTCGGGCTAAAGCCACATTTTCGCTTCGCGAAAACGTCAGCTATACCCTTACGTTGTACGAAAAAAGCGAACAAATTTTTTTAAATAAAGGAGTAATAATGAAAAATAAAATTCATGGTTTAATTAGTTTATTAGTATTAATAATTGCTTACGGTATTGGAGCATATACTATTTTAATACAATCCTATATTTTAGGAATTTTGTATATAATTAGTATATTTTTTATGTTTTTAATCGTGATGTATTCATACTGTAGAAAATGTATTTGTCAAAATAATTGCTCTCATATAATACCAGGATTAATTTCTAAAGCATTATTCAAGAATAGTAGTGATAAAAAATATACAATACTAAATTATATTGGTGGATTTTTACCATTAGTTATACTAATAGTGCTACCTCAATATTACCTTATTAAAATCAAGTATAATAATATTCCAGTTTTATTAATAATATTTTGGGTGATTGTTATTTTTGCACTTTTGGATATTTATTTCTTTATTTGCAAAAAATGTGATAATACAAATTGTCCAAATATATATCATTAATAATGAATGTTCGCTTTCTGCGTACAACATGGTTTATGACTTCACTCCCTTCGGTCGTTTCGCCCTAAAGGGGATATTTTCGCCGATTTTTTGTATTTATAGTTGATTATTTTATTTGGATATAGTAGATTGTGGAGTTATGAGGCGAAAACATCTCATAAACCAACACGTTGTATGAAATTTTTGCCCGAGATTGAAAAGACTATTAAAAACTTAAATGCTTACAATTTAAAAAATTATAATAAAAGGGAACATATAATATGCAAAACGTTATATTTTATTTTACCGGAACAGGGAATTCATTATATATTTCAAAAAAACTTGCCGGAATTTTAGATAATACGGAAATATTTTCTATTTCAAATAATTTAAATCTTGAAGATTTTAATAATAAGACTTTTAATAGTGTCGGTATTGTTTTTCCTGTTTATGCATGGAAAATGCCAAAATTGGTTAATAACTTCTTAAAACAATTAAAACATATAAATACAAGCTATTTATATACTATCTGTAATTATAAGAATGAAATTGGTATAGCTTTAGATGATTTTCATAAAAAATTAAAACTTCAAAATATTAATTTGTCAGCATCATTTGATATAAAAATGCCAGGAAATGCTGTCACAACATATGATATTGATTCTGATGATATGATCAAAGAAATTATAAGTAAGGCAGATATTAAATTAGAAGAATTATCAGTTTCTATAAAAAAAAGTACAAAAAATAGTTTTAAAAAATCTAAAATATCAGAAAATATTTTTTTGGGTTTATTAAATAAAATTGGCATGAGTGCAACTCCAGATAAAAAATTTAACATTAACGAAAAATGTAATGGCTGTGGTATATGTAAAAATGTTTGTCCTTCAGGAAATATTTTAATTGATAGTAAAAAACCGATCTGGATTAAGAGTAACTGTGAATATTGCTTGGCTTGTATTAATTGGTGTCCAACAAAAGCAATACAATTTGGTAATAAAACAATTAAGAGAAAAAGATATCAAAATCCGTATATTAATGTTAAAGAAATTATTATTAATACTAAAAAAGAATAAGATTCGGGCAAAAACTTCATACAACAGCCGATATATTTCCGCAACTCTTGCGAGTTGCTTCACCCTTCGGGGTCATTTATTTGTTTTGCGGCTGCGCTTCGCTCGCTTTGTTGCAAAACAAATAAACGACATATATCGGCGGACGTTGTCGGACATATTTCTGGGGGGGGGTAAAATGAGTTCAAAATTACCTATAGTTAAACAAATCGCTTGGTTGTCAATTTTACCACAGTTATTGGTTGTGATTGTCATTGGTGTGGTTTGTTATAAAATAAATCAAGAAAATTATATAATAATTACGGGCATAATATATCTAATACTGTCTTTTAGTTTGAGAACTATAATTCCATCAAATCACAGAAAAGGAATGCGGTTATTCAAACAAAAAAAATTCGAAGAAGCAATTCCTCATTTCATAGCCAGTTACAATTTTTTTAAAAAGTATCATTGGCTTGATAAATACAGATATTTAACATTATTAAGTTCATCACAAATCTCATATACAGAAATGGCATTATTAAATGAAGCTTTTTGCTTGTCTCAGATTGAAAATAAAAATGAGGCAATAAAAAAATATGAAGATGTATTATTGGAATTTCCAAATAGTGAAATAGCAAAATCGGCTTTAAAATTATTGAAATAAATACGCCCCCAGAAATACGATCCGACAACAGCCGATATATTTCCGCTCCCTGCCGGTCACTCCGCCCTACGGGGTCATTTTTGCGGAGATTGTTGAAATTATGATAAAATTGTTGATTTTGTCAGTAAAAATTGCTAAAATTAGACCGCAAAAACGACATATATCGGCAAACGTTATCGGCAAGAGTTGGGCAAGATTGGTTTTTAAAAAGAGCCCGCGTCCGTGCGGGCAAGATATAGAGGTTTATAGTGAGTGATAAACATATAATTATTGGAGCGGGCTTAGGCGGTTTAACAATTGGCATAATGTTAAAAAAAGCAAGACCGGATGATGAGGTAATAATTTATGATGCAAACAAACATGCAGGAGGATTCTGCAATGCATTTCAAAAAGTTACAACACATAACGATGAGAAGATCAAATATACGGTAAATATTCCTTTAATATCTGGAGATTTTTCTAAAGGTGCTCCAATTGATTTGTTTTTAGATTATATGGGAGTTAAAACGATAAATTGGAATATAGTTGATAATTTTTATAAATTTTATCCTGTTGATGGAAAACCTTTTTCTGTATCTAAAAGTGGTCTTGATAAGTTTTATGATTTAACAGATTGTCCTAAGGAAAAAAAAGCCATAAAAAAATTCTTTACTACATTGGAAAGAATTTATAATGATCTGATGTACAAGGCTCATTTACCGCCAACGTTCTTTCAAGCTTTAAAATTAATGATAACGATGCCTAAAACTATTTTTAACATGATATTTGATAAACCTTATTTGAAAACAATAGAAAAAATGGGAATTAAATCCGCCTTAATAAAGGATATTTTTAGTTGTGCTGAGGCATTTATAGGGTGTGATGTTGATAAAGTTTCAGGTATGGCTGAGATGGCAATGCTACAAAGTTTTATACAAACAAATTCTGTTCAACCGACAGAAGACAATAATTTTCAGGATTTAGCAGATAATTTTAGCAATAGATTTCAAGAGCTTGGTGGTAAAATAGAACTAAAAACTTATGTTGATTCAGTTTTATTTGATAAGAAACGCGCAAAAGGTGTAGTTATTAATGGTCAGGAAATACAGGCTGATAATGTTATTTTATGTGTTGCACAGGATGTTATAAAACCACTGATTAAATCCGGTACACATATAAATAAAGTTAATAAGTTAGTTAAAAAAATTGATAAACTTGAACCTCCAAACTCTGATTATTACTGTTATTATTTAGTTGAAAAAAGTACAGTTGAAAAAAATCCAAAATTTTTAAAATATCCTTATCATATTTATAAACTACCTGAAGGTAGAGATAAGACAAACTGGAAAATTGCTCTTTGGATACCAAATAAATGTTACAATGATAAATATTATATTCTTGAGGCAATAATGACAGAAACAAACCAAGAAAAAATTGATTGGTGGATTGATTTGCGAGAAAGAGATTACAAAAAATATCAGGAAGAAAAAGAGAAAATTGGAAAAATGTATTTAGAAATTATACAAGAAGTTGAGCCGGTTTTTAAAGAAAATCCTCCTATTAAAATGGTTCTTTCCTATACTCCGGCATCATACAAACAGTATGGCTCAAAGTATCCCATTAGCGGTATTGCAACTACACCAGAAAATACATTGTTAAGAAGAATGACCCCAAAAGTACTTGATAATTTATATCTTGGCGGAAATGCAGTTTTTACCGGAGGATTATGGGGTGCTGTCGCAGGTGGATGGATGGGGTTTGTGAAATTATATAAAAATAACTATAAAATTGAGATCGGGAATAGAGATGTTTTATTTAAGCCTGGAATGAGAAATTTGCCTTAAATCAAACGGCATCCGTGCCTTAACTGGTTGACAATTTATTGCCCAACTCCAGCCGATAACAAGGTTTATGCGTTCACTCGGAGTACCTCGTTCAGGTCAGGTTTTTGAGTTGCTTTTGGGGCGGTGGAGGAAGCAACTCAAAAAACTGACCCAATTGACCGCAGATTTCTTATTGATTTTGGTTTTGTTTAGTGGTATAAATAGATTGTTGAGGTTTTAGCGGTCAACAGCGCATAAACCAACACGTTATCGGCAAGGGCTGGGCTTGAGCTGGAAGTAAGAAGAAGAGCCCGCGTCCGTGCGGGCTGAAATATTTTAAAAATATTTTTCCTAAGATGACTATATTTGTCAGTTGTAATTTATATATTTTTATAAAAATTAAATTTAGGAGTTAATTTTATGGCAATTTCAGATGTTCAAGAAAAAAACAATTATTTTAAGGTATTTGATGAGAATGGAAAAAAAATTAGCGAAAAACATGAGTCAAGTGTTGGTCAATTATGTGGTTTTAATGATGATTTTATTGTCTTCTTAAAAAACAGCTATTATGCAATTTACGATGAGAGTTTTAAAAAAATAAGTGAAAAGCACGAATCTTCGGTTGGTGAATTTAAAAACGCTTCGGGTAATAATGTATTATTTATTAAAAATAATTACATTGGGACTTATGATCAAAATTTTAAGAAAATTAGTGAAAGGCATATTTAATTTAATACAAGGATAAAAAATGAAAAAAAAGATATTATTACCCGTAATCATGAGTCTTATTGCTCTTGGTTTATTTTTTGCTTTAACTATTATTTCAAAAATATTTAAAGGTGCAGATTTACCTATTCAAGTAACAGGGGCGTTTTTAGGTGCAATAGTTACTGCTTTTATTACTATGATATTACTTCATGGACAATCTGATGCTGAAGAAATAAAAGAAAGAAATGTAAAAGTATTTGAAAAAAAAGTTGATAATTTCATAGAGTTTATTGAATTGTTATGGAATAAATGGGAGGATTTTAAAATAGAACCAGACGAATTTAGTGAAATAAAAAAAATGTTCTATAGTAAAATTTATATTTATATGCAAAAAAAGAACTTAGAACAAATTAAGAATTGTTTTGAAAAAATATCAAATGAAGAAGTAATAGGAAAAGATTTAACAGAAGATGATAGAAAAGAAGCTACAAAGAATATTTTTGAAATAATTTCAATTCTAAAATCTGAAATAGGATTAGAAAAAGATTATGATTCAGAACTATTATCAGCTTTGGATACGATTTTTACTAAAGGTGAATATGCTTCAGATATTTCGGAAATTCATGATGAAGAAATTACACAAGAAAGTTCAGCAAAATTTTCATTTTGGCATTTTATTGCAATGAATGAAACAAATCAAATAGAATGGTTAAAAAGAAGTACTCCGATTCTTGTTCTTGGTGATGGCGATGTTAATGTTAATCAGATTGGATCAAGGACAAATTTATTAAAATGCGTTAAAAAAGGGCATCTTATTTTTTTGTATTTTAAAGGAAAAGGATATGTTGGAATATTTCGAGCAACTAACGAGGGGAGAAGTATTCCTGCAAATGAGGGACGCTTATTTATGGGTGATAAAAATGGATCTGAAGGACATTTATCTGTTGAACCCGTAGTATTTTTTGATAAAGGCGGCGCTGGTTATGATATTGTAAGAAGACGAACTATACAGCGTGTTCCATCAGCAGAAAAAATATTGAATTTGTTTGTAAGAAAATATCAAAATATGAATCAACCAATACCGAAAGAATTAGAAAAAATAATCGAGTCGATAAAAAAATAAAATTGGAGTCAATATGAATTATTGGTTACATAGAATTTCACATCATGCAGAGACATCTTATCCCTTGTTAAAGGAAGGATATCTTTCAATCGGATGGGCTTATATTCCTAACCCAAAAGATTTTGTTAAGGATAAAAATTTATTTGAAATTGAATTTAAAAATTATAAGCCAAGAAGCAGATTTTCGCTTAAAAGATTTGTTTATGGAATTGCTAAAGGAGATTATGTGGTTGTTCCGACATCAGGAAGGTTTTCGGTTTTTGAAATTATTGATGATTTAGTTTTAGTCCCTGAAGATTTAAAAATTGAGAATTTAAAAGATTGGAATAATAATAAAATTATTCTTGGTAATGATAAGAAATTATACAAAAAAGATGATTCTCAGAAATCTAATGTTATTGATTTAGGTTTTTTCAGAAAAGTAAAACCCGTTGCAAGTGGGATATCAAGAAATAAATTTGCTGACCAAAAACTTATTTCCAGATTAAAAATTAGAGAAACTAATGCCTTAATTAACGATTTGGGTAAAAGTATTGAAGAAGCTATTGTAAATTTTAATAATAATAAACCGATAGACCTTCACTCTATAATAATTGATAATCATGTTAAAGCTACTTTAAAATTGATTCATGATAATCTGGATGATTCAAAATTTGAAAAACTTGTTAAGTGGTATTTTGAAAAAGCCGGAGCAAGTAATGTTATTATACCGGCAAAAAATGAATCCGATAAAGAGGGAGATGCAGATATTATTGCTACTTTTGAATCAATAAAAACAATTATTTATGTACAGGCAAAAAAACATAAAGGAGAAACATCTCAATGGGCTTTAAATCAGATAAATGATTATGTTTCTCATAAGGAGGAATCAACAGATGATGGTTATTCAAAAATAGCTTGGGTAGTATCAACATCAGATACTTTTTCAGAGGTCTGCGAGGAAAAGGCAAAACTTGCAGGAGTTCAATTAATAAATGGATTACAATTTTCACAAATGTTACTTGAAGTTGGAATTGGAGATTTGGATAGTGCTTTTAATTAAGCGACATCCGTGTCGCAGTTCTTTGATATAACTAAGCCCCGCCCCAGCCGATAACAGCCAGTTGTCGGTTGCGCTCGAGTACTCGCTTCACCCATATTGACGGCGATTATTTTATGTTTATTGTTAATTTTTGAAATTATTTATAGTATTTGTTGATTAAATGTAGTATTTTGTAAGCCAGCCGTCAACATCGACAACTGGCGGAACGTTAAGCGCAATAGGCTGAAAAACTTTTTGCGCCGCGTCCTTGCGGCGCTATTGTTTATAAAACCTTTCTTAGGAATAAAATTTAAGGAGTTCCAAAAATGAGTATAAAAGATATGTTTAATGCTTCATCAATTAAAAAAGAAAATGAAAAAATCATTTCTGAAAATCAAAAATTACTTTCTGTGATTAATGATATGGGTGCAGGTGATGCATTAACAGTAAAAACTAAAAATTGATGAACTCCAAAATACTAAAAATGTTTTAGAAAATGAATTAACTCAACTAAGTGCTACAAAATTAAATCTTGAAGATTCTATAAAAATAAAACAAAAAGAAATAATAGTTCTTGATGAAGAAATTTTACTTGAAAGCTTCGCATTGTATAAGCCAAAATTTAAATTTCAGACGAGTGACGAATATAAAAATAGACTTGATCAAATTAGAGAAAAACAAAAACAATTAATTAAAGATGGAAAAGTAGTTGAAGCTAATGAGAATTGGACAGTTAATAATAGTAAGACTGAAGGGAAAAAAATGGTCAATGACATGAAAAAACTATTATTACGATCATTCAATAATGAATGTGATTATTGTGTTGACAATGTGAAGTTTAACAACATGGAAACTAATGAAAAAAGAATTGAAAAATCATTCGAATCTTTAAATAAATTAGGTAGAATTATGCAAGCAACTATATCCGATACATATAAAAAATATAAATTTGATGAATTATATTTAGCATTTGAGTATCAACAAAAAAAACAAGATGAAAAAGAAGAACAGAAGAAAATCCGTGAAGAATTAAGGGAGCAACAAAAACTAGAACAAGAAATACGACAAGCCCGAGAAAAAATTGCAAAAGAAAAAAAACATTTTTCGATTGCTATCAAAGAATTAGAATCTAAATTATCACAAGCAAAAACAGATAATGAGAAAATTTTAATTCAAGAAAAACTCGATGATGTAAAAAAACAATTAACTGAATTAGAAAAAGAAGAAAAAGTAATTGATTATCGAGAACAAAATGCAAAAGCCGGTTATGTATACATTATTTCTAACATCGGTGCTTTCGGAGAAAACGTTTACAAAATTGGTATGACCCGACGTTTAGAACCAATGGATCGAGTTGATGAACTTGGTGATGCATCAGTTCCTTTTTCATTCGATGTCCATGGTTTAATATTCTCTGAGAATGCCCCTGCCCTAGAAGCAAAACTTCATGAACATTTCTATTCTAATAGAATTAATAAATTAAATGACAGAAAAGAATTTTTTCGTGCTGATATAAATTCAATAGAAAAAGTTATAAAAGAAAATTTCGATAAAGTAATTGATATTGTAAAAGAGGCTCCTGCTGAACAATATCGGGAAAGCTTATTAGTGAAATAAATAATTTATTAAAAATTATTCCCCAGATTTCCGCCATCCTTGGCTTCAATCTGGAAAAATCTTTTCCGTATTCAGCCTACTGCGCTTAACACGGGGTATAAGCGTCGGCGGAGTACCGCCTTGGCCTACGGCATATTTTCGCTTCCGCGAGTACGCTCCAGCGAAAACATCTTATACCCCGGGAACGTTATGTAAAAGATTTGCCGCTGAGAGGAAAGAAGTAAGAAGTGGAAGAAGGTTTGAGAAATAAGAAAAGATCGGAGAGTGTTTAAGATATAAGAGAAGAGCGGCAAATCCTTCACATAACAGCTGACATAAGTTTCGCGCCCTTTCGAGCGCTTCAGGTCGGCGTTCGAGTTGTTTTGAATATTTCAGAAGAATACAACTCTCACTTGACCACATTGACGACAACTTTTACTCTTTTATTATTGATTATTTGGATAAGATAAAGTAGATTTGCTATAATTTATTCGTCAACGTCATATGTCAGCAGGACGTTACGTGCAACTCGATTTTGAGATTGGAGTAAATAATTGAAAAATGAATTAAATAGTATTGTAAAAAATAAAAATGCAGTAATAGGATTCGCATCAATTGATAGGTTTGATAATTTGCCTCATAAATATAACCCAAAGTATTACATGAGTAATTGTAAAACTGTAATCGTTTTAGGAATAAAAATTCCTCATTCAGTATTTTATTGCGATAATTATGGTTTACATTTTATTCAAAAAGCAAATATTGTGGCTTTCGATATATTAGATGAATTAAGTCAAGAAATAACAAATTATTTAGAAAGTAAAAATATTAAGTCAATTCCTATACCTTCATTTGCACCAATGAAACTTGATAATTTTTATCCTCAAGGGTTAATTTCATTAAAAAACGCAGCAGTTCAAGCGGGTTTAGGAAAATTAGGTAAGAATGATATTGTATATCATAATGAGTATGGTGGATTTATAAGATTTTCATCAATTATCACAGAAGTTGATATTGAAGCTGATAAAATCGATAAATCAACACTATGTAATGAAAACTGCCGAATATGCATAGATAAATGCCCGGCAAAAGCTATTACAGACAAAGGGTATGATAGGAAAAAATGTTTTAAATATACATTTGATCATGGATTAAAACCAATGATGATGTTTAATTTAAATAAAATAGAAAAACTAATGAATACATCTTTTTATAATTATTGGTCTAATTGTTGTGAATGCACAATTAATTGTCCTATGAATATAAAATCGAGCAGCACGTAACAAGGCGTACGTGTTCGCTCGGAAGACCTCGCTCAAGTCAAGTTTTAAAACCGTTTTTGTAAGATTAGAGGAAACGGTTTTAAAACTTGACCCAATTGCCGTCAAAAAGTTGAGAAAATGGTTGATTTTGTTTTTTGGTTATGATAGATTTGTTTTGGGTGGACGGCAACAGCACGTACGCCTGACGTTGTCGGAAAGACTCGGCCAAGAAAAGAAAAAAAGATTGACATTTAATTACATTGTAATTATAATATAATTATGAGTATTATTAACTTTGAATGGGATGAAGAGAAAAATAAATCTAACATAAAAAAACACAAAATTTCTTTTGATGAAGCAAAATCTGTGTTTTTATGATGAAAGAGCGAGAATTATATACGATCCAGAACATTCAGATCATGAAGATAGATTTATAATTCTAGGTTTGAGCCAAAAACTAAAGGAATTAGTTGTTAGTCATTGTTATAGATCTGAAAAAGAAATAATAAGAATCATATCTGCAAGAAAAGCTACAAATAGCGAAAAAGAAAGTTATTGGAGGTTTTTTAAATGAAAGAAGAATATGATTTCTCAAATTCGGTCAAAAATCCTTATACAAAAAAATTAAAAAGACAAATTACAATTCGAATTGATGATGAAACGATTAATTACTTTAAAGAATTGTCAGTTGAATTAAATTTACCATATCAAAATATAATTAATTTATATTTAAATGATTGTGCAATTCATCACAAAAAGTTAAATATAAGTTGGAAATAAGAAAAGAGGCCGAGTACATCCGACAACAGACAGTATATCTGCACTCCCTGTCGGTCGTTTCGCCCTTCGGGGACAGCCGGAGTACCGGCCGTCATATACTGTCGGACGTTGCATGCAATACCGCGCAACTGGTTCGAGGCGCCGTCGTCCGTGCCGGCGAAAGACCAAAGAATAAAAGCAGGAGGCAAGTAAATGAACAGTATGTATAAAAATAAAATCCATATAGTCGAAATCTTACATCAAAACCGACTTGCAAAAACTGTAAGAAAACTGTATAATTGACCATGAAAAATATTAAAATCAGCATGGGGATATTAAATGATAAAATTTTTAAATGAAATACCAGCTCAAATCCCTTCCGGAAAGCACCGGTATTATATATATGGGAATTATATTTACTTGTTTGCTCTGATCGCCCACGCGGTCTTCATCCCTGTTTTTTATCTCTTGGGAAATACCATCGCCTTTTACAACAATATCCTCTGTGTCTTTTTCGATGTTGTCTGCCTTCTCCTGCACAGGAGAGGAAAGTTCGATATCAGCACGCTGATCTTTACTCTGGAGATATGTTGTCATACAGCATTTTGCATTCTTGCATTCGGAAAAGATACGGGGCTGCCCTATTATTTTCTCACAATGACTGTGATCGTTTCATTCTCTGAATGGCGGCTTCTTTGGAAGATGGTGGGAATAATGATGTTGTTAATAACAGGAATCGTGTTTTTCGAATACGCCAGGGTGCACGCTGCCTTGACACCACTTCCTCCTAATATAAAGATACTTTGGCACGCGAGCAATGCACTCGCAAATTTCACAGCTGTTGCCTACTCAGCGTATTATTTTCTGAGGGTCGGAAGAATTTCCGAGATGGAAATTAAAAAACAACTTTCAGAAAAAGAGATGCTTTTACATGAAGTACACCACCGTATCAAGAACAATATGACGATTGTTTCAGGTCTTTTAACCTTACAGGTCAGTTCAATCGTCAATCAGGAAGCGAAAGTGGCCTTAAAGGATGCCATTGCCCGCGTCCATAGCATTCGAACTCTTTACGACAAGCTGCTCTTGACTAAAGATTATCATGATATATCGATCAAATCCTATATTGAAGGTCTTCTTGATGCCATATCCGCCGTTTTTGTCATGAAAAATACAATCAGCATTAATAAACAGATTACTGATTTCAATATTGACTCAAATAAGGCAATCTCTCTTGGGATTATTATCAATGAACTCCTGACCAATGTTTTTAAATACGCTTTCGCGGGCAGTGATAACGGAATCGTCTTAATTTCAGTTGATAAATCTGATAATAACGTAAAACTCATTATACAGGATAACGGGGTTGGAATTGATGAAAAGATACGCTCCAAAGAATCCTCCGGTCTTGGACTTACCTTTGTTAAAATGCTTGCGGAACAATTAAAAGGAACATATACAATGGAAAGTGAAAATGGAACAAAAAGCATTATTCAATTTACAATATAGCTTTGTGGACAAACACCTCCGCCCGTGCCGGCAAAGAGAGGAAAAAATACACGAACGGAATAATACATGAGTTGTGAAAACAAAAAAAACATCCTTCTTGTTGAAGATGAAGTCATTATAGCGATGACCGAAAAAATTACTCTTGAAGAATACGGATATTACGTCATCACGGTGAATACAGGCGAAGAATCTGTAGAGGCTGTCAAATCAACTCCGAAAGTTGACATTATCCTCATGGATATTGATCTGGGAAAAGGAATTGATGGAACAAAGGCGGCTGAAGCAATTCTGAAAGATCATGATATTCCTGTGGTATTTCTATCAAGCCACACAGAACCGGAAATTGTCGAAAAAACTGAAAAAATAACTTCTTATGGCTATGTGGTAAAGAGTTCCAGTATCACAGTTCTTGATGCTTCAATAAAAATGGCATTTAAGCTTTTTGAGGAGAAGCAAAAGGTATATCGAAAACAGATGGAACTTGAAGCAAGTAATAAAAAGATGGAAGCAACAAATGAAGAACTAATCAAGATGCAAAAAATGCATAATGAAACCGAAGAATTCGGAAAAATTGGCGGATGGGAACGTGATTTTGAGAAAGACCTAGAAATATGGACAAATGGGACTTTCAATATCTTTGAATTGGATCCAAAAAACGGTGTGCCAAAATTTCCTAAACCCTTAGAATATATTGTCCCTCCATTTCGACAAATGGCGGGAGAGGCCATTAAGAGGGCGAGAGAAAATGGCGAACCTTATGATCAGGAATGGAAAATAATTACAGGAAAAGGAAATATTCGCTGGGTACATTCTATTGCAAAATCGTATCAGGTACAGGGTAAAACACAAAAAGTATTAGGATCTTTTCAAGACATCACCGAGCGTAAACGTGCAGAGGATGAGATTAAAAAACAGCTCTCAGAAAAAGAAACCCTACTCAATGAAGTTTACAACCGCATAAAAAACAATATCAACTCTATTGAAAACTTATTATCATTACAAGTGCAGTCAATCAGTAATCCCGAGGCTGTTTCTGCACTTCAGGATGCTGTCACTCGAGTTCAATGTATGCGTGTCATCTATGATAAGTTATTGATACGTAAAGATTATCAGGAAGTTTCAGCTAAAGAATACACCGAAAGCCTTATTGATGCAATTGCAGAAGTGTTTTCTGAAAGTGAAAATCTTATTATTGAAAAACAGATTGCAGATTTTAATCTTAATACAAAATTAATGATTCCTATTGGTATTATTATGAATGAGCTTCTAACGAATGTTTATAAATATGCATTCAAAGGCCGGGATGGAGGTCAGGTATCAATTATTCTTGATAAGACTGAAAATCATGTGAATCTTACCATGCAGGATAATGGCAAAGGCATTGATGAAAGAGTAGATTTAAATAAATCACCCGGGCTTGGGCTTACAATTGTTAGAATGTTAGCTGAACAATTTGGAGGCACTTTTATTACAGAAAATCATATAGGGACAAGAAGCATTTTGAAATTTGAAATTTGATTTTTGGTTAAATACCTCCGCCCGTCCGTGGGCTCCGGTATCCGGTTGCTTGTAGGCGCGGTACTGCATACAACAAGGTTTAATGCGTTCGCTCGGAGTACCTCGCTCAGGTCAGGTTTTTGAGTTGCTTTTGGGACGGTGGAGGAAGCAACTCAAAAACCTGACCCAATTGACCGCAGATTTCTTATTGATTTTG
>CAZSQU010000058.1:0-19448 GCA_964608985.1 uncultured Spirochaetales bacterium | reverse complement strand
TCCAGAAAGCAAAGTTCTGTAAAATAACAGCACAGTTAACCCCGTATTCACGAGCAAGCGCATCATTAATATGTAAAGTACAGATCGACATAGTAAAACCTCCCAAAGATTTACATGGTTTGAAAATGAGTGTTAGAAAAAGTGTAAATTTCACCCGTCAAATAAAAATATATGAATTTTTGGGTTGACAAATGAATTTGGAAGTATTATAAGTAGGTATAAGTATTTGGATCTTGTGAACCTATATATAACACTTGTGTGTTGGAAAAACTTCTAATTGGCGTTAGAAGTTTTTTATTTTTGTTTAGTCATGTATATTTCATCGCAATCCCCTCCCAGAGTTATATAAACATATAAATATTTTTAAATTATGTCAATTGAAAAAGGAAATTATTTAATAGAAAAATAAATTTCCCAATAAAACCAGAGAAAAAATCAGATTAAATAAAATAAATCCAGAATTAGGTTGATTCTTTTTGTTTTTTTAGTTAATAATCTAAATATTAAAATTCAATATCGAGGTGAAATATGAAACTTGTAAATTTAAAAGTGGCAAGCGAACTAACCGGTGTGACCGAAAAAACCATAAGAAACTGGATAGATGAGAATAAAATAAAGAAATATGAAGATGATTCGGGGAAGATTCTTGTTGATAAAAGGGCTTTTCTTTTACAGTTACCTACTGTTTTAACGGTCTTTAATCAAAAAGGTGGTGTTGGTAAAACCAGCCTATCAGTTTTGCTTGGTGATTATTACGAAAAGAAGGATCAAAAAATATTGCTGGTGGATTTTGATCAGCAGGGGAACTTGTCTCAGACATATTTTGGGTATGATGAACTTAAGGATAGTCCGTCTCTCTATGATTATTTTGAAAATAAAACCCCCATAAGTAAGATTGTTAAAAAATATAACGAGAACATTGATATCTTGCCTGCGAATATCAAACTATCAAGGAAAGATAATTACGATATTGACGATTTGGATATGATGAAAAAAGACTTCATTCCAATATTTAAAAAATACAACATTGTTATTATCGATTGCCCTCCGGCGTTGAACAGTTTTTCGAAATTTGGATTGATGTTTGCAAACTATGTTTCAATCCCTGTAATGCCGGAGCCTTATAGTTATGACGGCCTTTTCGAAGTTCTAGAGACTATCAATAGGTTAAAAAAATATATAGAAAGTTTCATTGATTATTTTGCTATTATTTCTATACATGAGCAAAGAATACTTAAGGTGCAAGAGATTTATGTCACTGAAATTAAGAAGGAGTTGGGTGATAAATTACTTGAAAACTCTATCCCAAATTTTGTTGGCATAAAGGAAAGGGGGTTTCAGAAGCAAAATATTTTCGATTTTTATTCTAAACAAGATAAATCTGTTTCAAGAATTGAGTCTGTGCTTGATGAGATAGACAATATTATTTTTAATAAGCGAGGTGAGTAATGGCTAAGACTTTTGATATAGATAAAGTTAGAAGAGGGAAAAGCCTTTCTGAAAAAGTAAAGAATCTTGAAATGGAAGCAGAAACCCAAGAAATTATCAAGGCCGTGGAAACTAAACCGGATGTTGACAGTGCTTTAGAGGCTATAAGTAAGGACAGCAAGCTTTCTGATAAAGATAAAAAATACTTGTCAGAATTAATAATGAGTGAGTTTGTAGATCTTTTTAATTTTGACAATTGTCCGGATGATTATGAAACACTCAAGAAAGAGGCGAAATTTTTTGCCGGCTTAACGCAGTATTCATTTTTATTAATGGCTCAGAGGGTTATGAAAATAAGAGATGAGAAATTATATCAGCAGGACGGCTATCTTGATTTTAAGTCTTTTGTTGAAAATGAATTACCAATAAACAGGCAATCCGCTTATAATTATATTTCGATATTGGAGTGTTTTGGTGTCCAACTGGTTGGACACGGAAATGATTTGGAGTACTCAAAGTTGTTGCCTTTCGTTCCGATCATAAGAACAAACAACCCAAAGGTGAGTAGTGAGGCCGTCAAGAAAGGTTTTATAGAAGACGCAAAAAATAAAACTAAAAAAGAGATGGTTCGAGAGGCCGAAGAATTAAAGTTCAAGTTGGGTATTGTTAAAGAAAAGAAAGGCGAGTATATAGATAGGCTTTTTATGGGTGCAATACATAAGTTGCCCGACGAGTTGAGTGCAAAAGATGTGTTGAGAATTCAAGGGATTATTTCGGATCTCCACTTGATAATCGATCAAAACAAATCTCAAGGCGGATCAATAAAGGGTTGGAAAGAGACATTCTTTAAAAACTTAAAATAATTGATTTTAACTTTATTGTTTTTGTGGTATTTTAAATAAGAGGTGATATATGCAAGCTGTAACAAATATTAGTTTTACTCTAAACGAGTCAATACTTTTTACTCTTAGAGAGTCTAAGCAGGAGTTCTTAAAGCAAATGCTGTTTAACAATGCACTTGTCCTTTATAGAAAAAACAAACTGAGTTTAGGAAAAGCCGCTGAGTTGGCCGGCTATGACAGACTAAGTTTTATGCAGAAATTAAACGAAGAAGGAGAGCCTGTTTTTGACTACTCTGAAGAAATGGTCGACTCATTGATTGGTGGTGCGGATAAAGTTAAGGCTATGTTGAGTGAAAGTAAATGATTGTTGTATCTAATACCACCCCGATAATATCTTTGTCATCAATTGGCAGGATAGATTTGATTGGTAAAATATTTGATAAAGTCGTAATCCCTCGTGCTGTATATAATGAGATTAAATCTAAGAAGCATTACGGATATGAAGAGGTGGATAAGGATTTTTTTGTTGTTAAGGAATTGTCGGATAGGCGATATTTAGATTTACTATTGTTGGATGTTGACTTGGGTGAGGCAGAAGCTATTTTATTATCAAAGGAGCTTAATGCGGATATATTACTTCTTGATGAGAGGATGGGTATTGATCTTGCTCGTTTTAATAATATATTTTGTGTTGGAACATTAACTGTTTTAAAAATAGCAAAAGACATGGGTTTGATAGAAAAAATAAAACCATTACTAGACAATATGATTATAAAGGGGCGGTATTACAGTCGTTCTGTATATAACAGTTTTTTGGCAAAGATCGGGGAATTTTAGTGAGGTAAGAGGTTATCTATGGTGATTGACGAGGGGTATAAAAAAGATATTGAGGTTATTCAAAAAATACTAAAAGAGAGCGATGTTAAAGAGATGTATCTTTTTGGGTCTGTTGCCGAGGGAAGACAACGGGGTGGTTCTGATATAGATGTTGCTGTAAGAGGTGTTTCTAAAAGTAACTTTTTCGGTCTCTATGGCAAGTTGCTATCAGAAACAGAGCATTCTGTGGACTTGGTGTGTTTAGATTATTCAAGTCAATTTACTGAGTACTTGATAAGTAGCGGAGGTCTTGTTCGTGTTTTCTGAAACAACTAAAGCAAAAATTAAAATCGAGATGTCGCATATTGAACACGAAATAGGGTTGTTACAAGTGCTCGGGGAAAAAAATAAAATAGAAGAGCCCGATGAGATCGAGATACGCTCTATTGCTTCTATTCTTCACTCATTCTATAACGGAATAGAGAATATAATAAAAAACATCCTTCTTAATTATGGTGAATTATTACCTAATGATCTAAATTGGCATAAAGCATTATTATCTTTACTGCTTAAAAAGTCTGAGTTAAGGACTCTAGTAATATCTGAGCAATTGAAATCGAAGTTGGATAAATATATGGGGTTTAGACATTTCTTCAGGCACGCATATGGTTTTCAGTTTGATTGGGAAATGATGAAGGATTTGGTGGAAGATGTCGATGCGGTTTGGAACGATTTTAAATCTGTTGTTAGTGTTGAGATGTAATTCAATTAAACACTATCTTTGATCCTTCGGTAATCTATGATCCTTTTATGGATATAATAATCACATCGATTGATCTATTATTCATTTAAAGTTATAGTGTGTTTGATTTTACAATCAGCATTAATTCACATAAACCGATACTAAATAATTATCAGTTGATATCAATCAATGTAATAAAGAAAGCCAAGCTCAATCATAATTTGGGGAGGAATATAGATCGAGCTTGACTTAAGGATTACTCTTTAAAAAGGCACTTCGTCCGGTAAATCTTCTGCTTCAGTACTACCTTCAGCAGTCTCTTTTTTGATATGCCGTGCCAGACACAATTGATAATCAGGATGGTTTTCTGCAGTTTTGTTTCTGTTCTTAAATATCAGAATATCAACATTACCTAACCTACCCTTCATATACTTTGAACCGTCCTTTGCATCGTTCAACCATAATCCGCAAATTTGGATTATGGGGCTTTCATTTTGATTTACATCACTCATTTTACGCAACCTCCTTTATATTAAATTTATAATATCCTGTTTTCTGACTTGTCTTTGTAACAGCTTGCAGGACTTCACCTGTTACAAGCTCTGATAGTTTCTTCTTGTCGATACTAGATGATTCTGTTGGCTTGATATATACAGCCGACAGGTTCAATCCATAGCCATTAGATCCATTGAGAACTGAGATGATTTTATCTTTAATCTCACCTTTTTTAATCTCTAACTCATCTATTGCTTTTGACAAGGACACATACTCAAGCTCTAATTCAGATTCGATCAGCACCGGCACATCACCATCTTCTGAGGTTTGATTGTTATCGATAAATGATAACTTCCAGCACTCTTGCTTGTATTTGCAGTAGCTACACTCCCAGCTTTCCTTACAAGTTTTGAAAGGTATATCCGGTGTAATACTACTCTTGATACAATAGTGCAGATACTTTGCCTTTAGAATGTGATAATCAACTATCTCTTTATCAACTTCGATCAGGTATTCCTTTATTTTACCGGTCTCTTTAGACACATATACAAGTAAAGCCTGTTTCAACCCCATAGCATAGGTATAAAGCATTAATTGAACTGCATAGTGATCATCAGGAGCTTGTAGCTTACTAAACTTAAAATGTCCTGTGATTTTAAAGTCTGTCACAAAAGTTTTACCATCGATCTCACAAATTAGATCAATATGACCTTTCAGGATATCACCGATAAAAACTTGCTTCTCTGCTTTCACATACTTAAAGTTTTTGATCTGTCCTCTATGTTTCCAAAGTAGCGATTGTAATAACTCGTGAGTAGCATTACCTTCATACATCTTGAGTAGATTCTCAGGATTAATATCCGGTTTCTCTGCTCGTGTCTTTTGAAAATATAGCTTTCTAACACAGTAGGCAATTTCTGAAATACCGAGATAGTTTCGTTTCTCTTGATTTTGATAGTCAAGCTGTATAGCTTTAAGTATCACTTCACCAAGTAGTCTTTTCTTTAATTCGATGTGCATAGTTACTCCTCATTACGGTTAGGATTTGTGCGAATATTCGCACACTTTGTGTCTTCTAAAGCAATCTTTAATTCATCAATCCATTCTTCTGTAAGATCACCAAAATGTATTTCCTTAATAAGTTCGCAGGCATAATAATCACCGTTAGGTGCTGCGATTCCATACCTGTTGCCGACTAAGTTAGGTGCTGTCCAAAAACCCTTATAGATTTCTAATGTATTTGCATCAAGGTTTATCACATAACCTCATTCACAGAATAGACTATCTTCAATGAATCTGTTGTTGTTTAACATATACCTTAAGCTTCCCTTATATGCTTCAGGATTTCCTTGTGTTTCTCGCAGTAAACAGTACCAATCACTTATAGACCGAGTAGATACATCAGTGTTTGCATAAGCTCTGCATTCCTCAACCTGTTGTAAGGTTGGAATCGTTTGCCCATCAACCATGATTATTCTATTAAATATTTGATTTAACTCATCTGTAGGTGTTGTGTTCACAAAATTCACAATTATATCTCCGAGATAATCAGGATAGCTATCGTAATGATTGTAGGTAAGCTTTGACTCACCACCTTTATAAAATCCCCACACGCCCCTAGTTCCCATAGGTCGCCTCCTTTGTTTTAATAAATATAGCCGTAGTCACTCATTTTTGATCTTGCCAAATCGATGCATATAAATGCCGGATCAGGTGATCTGTGAATGTCTGCTAATTTAAGATAGAATAAAATATCCCGTCTGTAATAGCCGTCATGATTTGGGACCAGATCAGAATAATTGAACTCAACAAACACATTGTCAAGATTATTGTAGTTGCTTGCAACAAGTTGGAATAATGCTTTGTAGTCATCCGTTTGAAAACCCACTACCGTTTCACTTGAAACAAGAAAATCGTTTGGTTCACAGTTGTCACCGGATTTATCGGGTAACAGGTTTTTCATATCAACAAAATACCTATAAGCATCGTGTTGGTAGTGAACAATCCCTGAGTCAATATCATTTAAGCGTATCAGATTTGACCAGTAGAAAATGTTTCTTATTAGATCATCTGAAAGTGCCTTATTAAATATTGCTCCGGGTACGATGTCATTAGTGTCATTGAGTAATGAAATCTGTTTATAGACACTATAGCCTTTGACGATCTTTGTTCGTTTGTTGTATTCTACCGGTTTTAAATCAAGCCGCTTGAAATTGATGTAATAATTAGGGCAATGTGTTTCAGCTTCGGTTATAGCTTCTTCTCTTTGATAATACCCCCCGGCATTCTTAAACTTCATAACTTGCTTGTAGTTCTGAGTATAGATACCGCTTGCTCTTGGCATTGACTTAATCTCAGAATACTTGATGGTATTTGAGTTAGTTAATTGTGGACAGCTCATTATAGACCTCCTTTTGGCTGGGTAGTATTGTAAACCCCCGTTTAGTTAGTTTGTAGATATAGTCTTTGTAGGCTATATCTTTGGATGCTTTGAATCGATTGTCATCTGAAACATAGGCAGATTTTAAGACCTTGGATTTGAGTTCAGAACAGATCGGTAGGGTAGGGGAAGCTTTGAAATCGAATGCTTCAAGTAAACTCTCAGGATCTTCGGCAGAGTAGAATCCTTTGTCAGTTAGATATATTCTATCTACTTCAAGCTGATTAGCCTGTAGATACTCTATTGCCTCTGATCTGCTACCGACAACTGCAATATGCAACACGATGCTATTTTTAATAGCTGATAAGTACTTCGGAGTAGGGTAGGGTGAGTTGTGCTTGATGATCTTAAATCCAAGTGTTACAAGCCAGTTAGTGATATGAGGATTGTCAGTTACAATGTCGATGTCTGAATAGTCCGTTTCACCGCCTGTTAGAATGTGTTTTATAAATCCGCCGTAGATAAACAGAGTATCAAGGGTATTGAACCTTAATAAAGCCTTGATTATATTTAACCTGTTATAAAATATTTCATACCCTTTATATCGCCTGTTTGTTAGATACACTCCGTTATAACAAATCCATTTGGGGATAAATAAAAGCTCATCAGTTCCGGTCATACAGAGATTTAACAAATCGGTTTCAAATACACTGTTTAGGTTTTCTCGTAGTGCTAATGGCCGTTTTAATTTCTTGTATAAATCAATATAGTAACCCATAAGTCCCTTTAGCTTATCGATAGGGTAGGGTGGCATAACGATAGAATACTTAACCTTATCTCCGCAGATAGAGTTAATTTCTTCAACATGAGGCATTACTTCATCATCTAACGATATGCTTACCTCATCGATTTCATTAATTACCAAGTCCATTTGGGAAAACTCACGGGTAACAATTCTAACCTTTCTACCGACTGATTTTATAAGGTCAATCAAATGAAATAGCTTATTCTTGTTTTTATCAAACTCATATAGAGGATCACCACCGCCGGATATTGTGACAGTCGATTTCTCAGAGTGTGATACAAAATCTATGATTGCTTTATCATCGGGTAAACAAAAAGAGGACAGATTTTCATCTGCCCTCCAATTACAATAAAAGCAATTCTTACTGCATCCAAGCTTTCCATCGTCTCGCCAATTAATAAGTATTGAATGATTAACTTGCATTTTTCAGCTCCTCTTCAGCCCACGGATCGATCACCGGATTTACAGAATCATATACCTTGTGATAGTGTTCTAATGCCCGTTCAAGTGAATCCTTTCTAACCACACCCTTGTCATAGCATTTCTTGAGCATCATATACTTCTGAGCATCCTCAGTATTGATAATAGCCCGTTTTCGCTCTATAAAGGCTTCCAATTCATCGTATAACCCTTAAGCTCATTCGCGGTGCTATCGATTGCTATAGGCTCAATTTTAGATGCTATAGGTGATTTGGGTAATAGGGTAGGGGAACTGTTTAGCCAATCAAGTATCTCTTTACCGAATGACTCATCCGGTTTATCAATGAGTTTATCCTGATACTTTCCGGTTCTGTCTTTAATGCAATGAGCAATATGGTCTTGATTAATTTCAAGTAACATAGAAAACTCAAATTCTATCCCCTGTCTTTGCTCTGGTGATAACCCAACTCTTACAGGTTTATTTCTACCACCGTCAGATTCAACACTCCACTCGGTTTTACTACGCATAGTTGCAATAATATGACCGTTGAAGTTTAGGATAGAATCGATTAGCTTCTTGTACTTAGGAGTGCCTTCATTCCATGCAGCCCAACTGTTGCCTTTATACTTCGCCCTTGCGATCTTATCGACCTCATCCAAAAGCTCTTGCCATGCATGAGTTAAGCTGTCGATTATCAACACTTCATAACCGGATTTCTCTGCAAGTTTTATAGCTTCAACATAGCTATCGATTGATTTGTTATCAAGATCAAGAACATCAAAGTTAAACTTGTCAGCATACAGCGAAACACTTCCTCGTTCTGTATCAACAACAGCAATTTTACCGCCGTTTGATAGTCCTGTAGCGATACGCAGTGCAGAATAACTTTTACCTCCACCCGATACACCAAATAGTGCAAGTCGTAGTTTTGTTTTAGACTTACTTGCTTTTTCAAATTTCATTGTTTACCTCCTATTGGCAAAAGTATGATATACATTCCTTGCCTTTCTTTTCAGCCCAAGCTATATCCTTTAATAGCTCCTCTCTGGCTTCATTAGTCATCTCTTTGGTGTCTATAATCTCTTTGACTACATCAACAGGTATATCAATTATACCGTTTGAAAATAGTCCGAGTGATTCGGTATATCCATCTTCAATTAAGAAATCAGTAATACCTGAATCAACGCCAAAACTAAAACTACCGCTACCTGTCTTGATCTTCTCGATGCGATATGCCCTTACGCCCATTTTGTTTTTCTCCTTTTTCATGTTTGTTAGACAATGTGATTTTTACATCATCAATACTCACCTCAATTAATAATCCAATTTCTCTTAGGAATCTCAGTAGTTTGAAATCTTGGTTCGAGATAGTAATCCCCCCAGTCTTGTGTAATTAATTTAACTGCTTTTTCTGCCTGTGTACTTGCTTTGAATATCAATGTTGAATCCTGTTCAAAAGCTGATATCCATCCTTTCAGATAAGCGGCTTGATTCTCAATCAAACTTTTATTAGAAATTTTAGCCTTAGCACAAAGGTAAGCAAAACCAAGTTCAGCTATTAACTCTTCTTTCATGTAGTCTTTCTTATTAGCAGTTAATGGCCTGTCAAGACGGGTAGGGTGACCTGTTGAATGGGTGATTTCGTGGAAATAGGTAGAGTAGAACTCCTCGGGGTCAGAGAATTTACTTCGTTCAGGCATAGTTATAAGATCATCAGATCGGGAATATGCCGGGTTATAGTTGCCGAAAATTACTCTTGGTTTATTACTATAGTTTCCGATAATCTTTTCGCACTCGGCAAACCTTTCGTCATCTGTCATAACAGGTTTTGTGTCATACATATACGGGATGTGTACTGTCTCACTAAGATTAAAAACAGTGTAATACCTCAAGAGCGGTAATGGTTTTTCATCCGGATCATCAGGGTTAACTGCTTTAAATTTCCACAGCAGTACCGGATAACCTGTCGCTCCTTTTACAAGTCGTCCCTTGAGCTTTGTTAACTGATTGAATGTCAACCATTTATTACTCCATCCGTTTACAGAGGCAACTGCATTTAACAATAAAAAATTGATACCCCTATATTCATACTTTGTAAAATGGTTCATCGGTAAATCAAGACCCCATGACATCCGCCATGGGGTGATATTGGATTGCATCAGATTGACAAGCTTTGAGGTTATATAGCTATAGATATTCTTTGCCATATTGACCTCCTTCAGTTAACTAGCTTTTGATAATGCAGGTTTTGTAAAGGACTTAAATTTCGACTCAATATCATTGATATCTGAAAAGTCCATATCAAGTACAGCCTCGTCCTGTTCAAACTCATCATCTTCATCTTCAGGTTCTGTAAAAGTACTTATGATGGAGTTAGATTTCAATGCCTCTCTTAGTTTCTCGCCTGCTTTAAAAACAGGGTAACAGGTTGGGGGTACAGTTACCATCTCTCCGGTGCGGGGGTTTCGACATACTCGCTCATCAGAAAGTCTGTAGGTAAAAGTACCGAATCCTGTGAGTTGTATCGCTATTCCTTTCGATAGCATCTCTGTCACAAGATTTTCAATTCCTTCGATTACCTTGTTCACAGTGTCGATTGGTGTTTTTGTCCTTATAGACATTAGTTTTGTGAATTCATTTCTTAGCATTTTTTGCTCCTTTAAAAATATATTTTGTAATCATAGAGATTACAGGAAGATAATATATATTTGAAAAGGGCGTGGTTACAGGTAAAAAGTACCGACACCATCGTCATATCGACATAAGCCAGGAAGTTCCTATGATTTAGCGTGACGGTACTGTGACGGTTCTTTTTTTGATAGTGAACTTTGAGAATACTTAACATAAATATGTAATAAATATGTAAATAAACAAAAAAGATGTTGACTTGATAATCAGAATCCTTCTAAGCCAGTCAATTACTGGCTTAGAGCTGATTTTATAGTAAATTTTTGGGGCTACAAGCCAGTTACTTCCTACACTTCTTAAAAATCTCAATGTGTTATATTTATATTCGAAACAAAGGAGGTAGCAGATATGGAAAATAGAGCAAATCCCATCAGGACATGGGCAATCTTGATGGGCGAAAGAAAAGACGATGCCTAAATTATTAAATTAAGGAGGCTATCATGATAGATAGTAGAATTATTTTTAACATCAAATCTGAGGAGATCCCGGAGGGGACTTACTTGGGAGTACCTAAAACGGTGAAGCTCACTTTAGGTAAAAATAATAATGAACTGTTAGTAATTAATACCCGGTTACAAGTAGAAGGGAAACCTGTGAGTAAAGATTTTATTGTACCTGTGAGCGTAGTGGCAGGTTCTATAATGATAAATCTAGCTAGGCAATTTAGTGTTATAGAGAATGATGTAGTTGATTTCTCAAAGATAATTAACAAAAAATATCATATAACCGTGAAATATGTAGAAAAGACAATAAAAGGTACTTAAACATGGTACATGTAAGAAATGAGGAGTAAATTATGGATAAAACAAATGATATCATGCTTGAGTTAGTAACAGCATTTTTATTGACTATTAGTGCTTTTATGAACCAAGACAAAAAAAAGTTTATAAATACACATTCGGATGAAAAAGTTATAGTTAGGCGGCTTACTAAAGACGAGCTAAGAGACCTTTTTATAGTTTATTTCAAAAATGAGACTGAACAAGATTTATCATCATATGAGATAATATCATACATATATAATGTCTTGAACTCACAAGTTGTCGCATCCGGCAATACTCACGCAATATATAACAGAACATATATAGACAAAGATGAATCTAAGATACTATACCATCTTGGGGAAGGGTTAATCGTTGAAATTGATAAGAATGGATATAGGTTGACTAATCAAAAAGAGCCGATATTCTATGAGAATAAGATCTCGATGACGCAACTAGAACCAATAGCAATTCAAAAGGCCGATTTTTCTAGAATAGACAAGTATTTAAATGCAAGTGATCCGGACAGTAGATTGTTGTTAAAAATCTATCTAGTTTCGACTTTGATACAGAACATACCACGGTTTGGGTTGTTTTTGACCGGTACACATGGTTCCAGTAAGACCACACTTCTTAAGATGTTCAAAAAAATTATTGACCCTACAGTATCAGGTGTTCAGCAATTTCCATCTAAAACTGATGACCTTGTATTATCACTAAGCCAGCAATACTATGCAGCCTATGATAATCAGTCGTTCTTGGATCAGGAGAATTCCGATATTTTGTGCCAGTTCATCACCGGCAGTAATTATACTAAACGAAAGCTATTTACAGATGAAGATCAAACGATTATCAGGTTGTTCGGTAATGTCGCCATAAACGGAATTAATCTTGTGGCAACGAAACCGGACCTACTAAGCCGGTCTTTACTTATAGATCTTGATCCCATAGAAGAAAGTAAACGATTATCTGAAAAAGAATTATGGGCAAGCTTCGACTCCGATTTGCCATATATACTTGGTGGTATTTTTAAGACTTTAAGTATAGCTTTACAGAAAAAAAAGAGCTTAAAGAAAATGGATAAAACCTATCGTATGGCGGACGCAGTAGAATGGGGCAGGGCGATAGCTGTTGCTCTTGGATATACTGAAAATGAGTTTATAGAAGCTTTGGATCATAACATCCAAGCATTGAATGAGAAGGCAATTGATGAAAATAGTCTGGCAAGTGTCGTAATCAATTTTATGGCAGGCAAAAACATCGCCTCAGCTAGCCCAACAAGATGGTTTGAAGACCTCAAGAATGAAGCAATCAAGCACAAAATTGATATCAGAAACTTGTCTTGGCTTAAAGCACCTAACTATTTATCACGAGAACTTAAGGTTCTTCAACCAACCTTAAAGCGAGCCGGGATATTAGTAGAGCATAAGCGATCAAATAAGGAACGGTTTATCGAAATTCGGAAAATCGATACCCCTAATAATGAAAAAGCCCTTATTGATGAGCAAGATCATGATTCTGATGACGATGATTTATATTTTAAGTAAATTTTTGTATGTAGCACCCCTTTTGGGGTGCTCTATTAAACCTTTGGAGGTGTGTTTATATGAATTATAAGTATATAACCACTAATGAACAGGTAGATGAAGCAGTGAATGTGATTTTTAATGAGAAGCAGATCGCTATCGATACCGAGACAACCGGGCTTGATCCCTTTAAAGATAAGGTCAGGCTCATTCAGATAGCCATACAAACCGGTTTATGCTTTATATTCGATATGTTCAAATTAGATATAGAGTACACTATCTCACGATTGAAGACTATCTTATGTGCATCAAATGTTCTTAAAGTCTATCACAATGCAAGATTTGATTTAGGGTTCTTATGTATTCAATATGGTCTTGTCATACGAGACTATATCTACGATACTCTGATAGCCTCACAGGTATTAGCTATGGGTGTAAAAAAACAGCACTCATTGAAGGCTCTTTCAATAGAGTATCTTGGGTTAGAGCTTAATAAAGAGGAACAGTTATCCGATTGGACTGTAGATGAGTTAACTGCATCTCAACTAGAATACGCTTCTCAGGACGCATTAGTTTTATTTCAGATGCGAGATATAATCAATTTGAATATTGCTAAATATAATCTAAAAAGAGTCGCTCATATTGAGTTCGAGACTATCCCTGCTGTAGTGCAGATGGAGACAACCGGCTTTAATATTGATTGGGAAAGTATCAATTGCCTATTAAAAACATTAGAAGAGAATAGAGATAAAATATTATCTGAATTAAAGCTCCTATTCCTACAAGTGGAAAATTTCAACAGTCCAAAACAAATGATTGAAGCATTGAACCGTATGGGTATAAATATATGTTCTACGGATGAAACTATATTAAAACCGCTTGCTAAAGATTACAAAGCGGTTGAAGTGCTTCTTAACTACAAAAAGATCGTTAAGCATATCGGAATAGTCAGTAAACTGATCAAGTCAAGGAATCCGACAACAAACAGACTTCACTCAAAGTATAATCAGAATCAAACTGCGACAGGAAGGTTCTCCTGTTACTCTCCAAGCATACAACAGATACCTAATAAGGCAGAGTTTCGTTCATGCTTTATAGCAAGTGTTGGGCATAAGCTTGTAGTTGCAGATTATAGTCAGATTGAGCTTCGGATTGCAGCTGAGATTACTGATGATCCGGTAATGATTAGAGTGTATTCCGAGAACGGTGATATCCACAAGGAAACAGCCTCAAAAATTCTAAATAAGTCTCCAAATGAGGTTACTGGCCAGGAAAGACAGCTTGCAAAAGCTATTAACTTTGGTCTTATATACGGGATGCAGGCAAAGACTCTAATAGAATATGCATTTAGCGGGTATAAGGTGATTTTGAGTGAAACTGAAGCTGTTTTGTTTAGAGAGAAGTTTTTTGATCATTACATCGGCATTAGAGATTGGCATAGAATGTTAAACGAAACAAGACCGAACTCAATTAACACGCTTTCAGGAAGATGTCGCATATTTCCGGATGGCACATATCTGCCAAAACTTGCTAATACTCCTGTGCAAGGCACAGGAGCTGATATATTAAAGAGGGCGTTGGCGTTGGTTTATCGCGATATATCTAAAATTGATGCAAAAATCATTGGAACTGTTCATGATGAGATAATTGTAGAATGTCGGATAGATGATGCTGAGGTCGTTGCTCTGATGGTCAAATCCAATATGGAGAAAGCCGGGCGAGAATTTATAAAGAAAGTCCCGATTATTGCGGATGTTAGTATCTGTGATAACTGGGGTGATAAATAGGTACAAAAAACATCTCCTCGTATGGGGAGATGATTATTAAACAAAAGGTGGTTCATTATGAATCTAAGAACAATTATACATGATTTTTATAAAGCCGGGTTATTGGGAGATAACTTTACTATGCAGGATGTTAAGGACCTTGTTTCATTAAAAAACATTAAATGTAAGTTAAGCACTTTGAACTCATGCCTATATGGTATGACAAAGAGATTAAAAGACAAGTTGAAAGTGGTCAAGAAAGCCAGTAAATATGTTAATGGCGTAAAGCGTTGGTATAACATTTATAGTTTTTAGATAAAACCTATCGTCACTGTACCGTCACGCTAAACCATAGGCACAAACCGGTTTATGTCGATATGACGGTTGTGACGGTATAAAATTATTTATACTCGTGACGAATAAAACTCTACGAAAAAAAAGCTGAAATAATCAAGGCATATCGTAATGCCCGAATCAAGGGTAAATTCTCTAATTATTTAAACAATCTCTTTCATTTCTTTTTGCAACGAGGGCGTTAACTAATGACCAGATTGCTTTCTGGTCTCTTTCGGATAGACTTTCAATAAGTTTAATTCTTTTAGCAATTCTTG
The DNA here is from genome assembly GCA_964608985.1 of uncultured Spirochaetales bacterium. Classification (GTDB taxonomy): domain Bacteria; phylum Spirochaetota; class GWE2-31-10; order GWE2-31-10; family CAYYKD01; genus CAYYKD01. Next base: position 4,167 of record CAZSQU010000058.1, on the reverse strand, counting down.
TGTCGAATTCGTTTTTAATAGAATTACTTCTTAAAAGTGTATCAATAGAAATCTGTAAGGCATCAGCAATCCGGATGATATACTTTAAAGACGGGCTTTTAACGTTAGATTCATAATGTGAAATAATCCTTTGTGATGTGCCTATCTTATCAGCCAGCTCTTGCTGGGTAAACCCTTTTAGCTTTCTTATCTTTGCGAGGTTTTTTGCAAAAAGCTCTTCTTCTGAAATTGTGTTATTCATAGAATGGATATTATCATTTTTTTTTAATATTTAGAATATTCCTTTTGACATATATACATAATATGTATAATATTAGGACAAATAGACTAACTCTTCCTTGAAGAGTAAAAAAGCTCCGTGCCTCCACCGACCAAAGTTAAGGAACAGAGCTAACACAAAAAACGGGGAAACCCATTTGATTTATTGAATATACTCTAAAATAGTATTAAAATCAATAGGGTTTTTCTAAAAGGAACATTTATGGAGAAACTCATCATCAAGACCACCGATGTCTATGAGATCGTGTGGTATCTTTGTTCATCTGATTCAATTACAGTTGAGAACAGAAGTTTAAGCTTAGAGCTTTTAGAGAGGGTGGGATCATGGGAAATGATGTCTTAAAGGGTAGAAGTGTTGTACTAAGGCAGGAAGAACCACTTGATCCTCTGTTTGACCTGTACTACATATCAGATTACTATTCAAGAAGGCTTTTTGATCATAAGGACGCAATAGAATATCTTGAATCATGGGGTGTAAATGAGATTGAGATAATCGGCAGGTACAAGATTGGATATGTTGACGGGAGTATCAAGGGGATAGTAAGTGAGAACCGGCTATCAGAGTTAAAGAAGCTTTTTGATGATAGATTTAACGACTCTTGTATAGTCCCTATGTATGATGCAGATCTTAAGGTGTCAAATATCTATGTTGTCAATATATATACAGGTGAAGTGAGTAAGCAGAATGAAAACTTTAATATTTTTAATCTGCCATGCATATCTGTGTATGACAAGATAATAGTATGTTCAGATGTGTTTGCTACTCTAAAATGTCTTCAGACTGGAGTAAACAATGCAGTATGCTGTATTGACGATAACTATGATGATCTTGTAAATGCATTATCTAAAAACAGAGTAAGTCAGGTCATATTGAAGTTTTGCGACTATGAACTAAAGGATATGATACTTGACGGCATAGATCGGGTTGAGGTTTTGATAGATGCCGGCGATATTCAGGGTAGCTTTGTTAATACTCACAAAGAACGGTTAAGTATGACTAAGGAGAGTGATCAATTTGTATTTCATTCACCCGATCTAATCTATCGCATATCAAGCTTTAAGGGCAATGGATTTAAGGTCAATATTAAGGTTGAGTCAGATGATTTTAAGTTTCCTGATTCATTAGACTTGTATTCATCAAGATCAAGAGACGGTTTTTGTTCAAAAGCGGCTTTTAAGTTTAAGATAGAGCCTAACCGACTTGAGCGGGATCTTCTATACATTCTCGATGAGCTTGAAGCACAGAAGAATATTAACCATGAGTCTGTTAAAGCAAATGAATTAAGTGATGAGGATAAAGAGCTCGGGCTTAAGTTCTTAAAGGGTGAGCATATATTCGATGAGATTGTAGATGATATTAGTAAGCTTGGATATATCGGTGAGGACTTAAACAAGCTTTTGGTTTACTTGGCAGCAAGTTCCCGTAAGATGAATGACCCTATCAGTATATTGATATTATCACAGAGCGCGGCAGGGAAAAGCTATCTTGTAGATACTGTTAAAAGATTAATGCCTGTTGATGATGTGTTGTCCATTACAAGCCTATCTGATCAGGCTCTAAACTACATTGAAAATCTAACCCATAAGTTACTGGTGTTTGGTGAGGCTGTACACAATGAGACAATTGAGCATCAGATAAGGGAGATGTTGTCAAGTAAGGAGCTATCTCGTCTTGTAACAGTTAAGGATGAGAAGACAGGCAGGATGGTAAGTCAGGTTGTCAAAAAGGAAGTGCTTGTATCAAGTGTAATGAGTTCAACCAATCACAAGCTCAACCCTGAGAACCTCTCTCGTTTCTTTGTAATCAATGCAGATGAATCAGTCAATCAAACCAAACGAATACATGAATCCCAACGAAACAAATACACACTTGAAAGATACCACACAAAGAAGTTTAGTATTCCACAGATCATTCATAAGCATAGAGTTGCTCAAGAGCTTTTGAAGAATATAACAATCGTAAATGACTTCGGGCATTATCTTGAATTTCCTGATACTCTGATGCGTACAAGACGGGATCATGAGCGGTTTATCGACTTGATTGCAGTTGTCTGCTTTGTAAGACAGTATCAGAAGGAGAAGAAGCGATCAGGTAATATTGAGTACATAGAATGTGATCTTACAGATTACAAGACAGCCTATGATCTTATGGTAAATAACATATTGCCATCAACTATGAATGAGCTTCCTAAAAGTGCAGTTCTTCTTTATGATATGCTTCTTGATATATTAGGAAAGCAAGCCTTAGATGAGAGAATATCTGTTGATGAGAAGAGCTTTACTCAAAGGGATGTAAGGGAGCTGACCGGTATGTCTCAGAGTTTTGTTAAGCAGAACTTAAGAATACTTGTTGACTTTGAGTTTGTCAGGTTATTACGGGGCGGACAGGAACGGACAAAGGGATTTTATAGGCTTACTTCTACTGAGAGCATAAAGGGCATAGACTTATCTGTGATCCCTACACCTGATGAGGTGGGTAAGAAACTGCAAAACCCCCAAACTGGTCAAACTGGTTATTCTGGTCATATGACCAGTTATGACCTGAAAAGTGGTCTGTAGTGGTCTTGCGATAGTAGTAGAGCGTCAAAAAAGAAACTGGTCAAGATTTCCGGGGGAGAAAGGGGGTAAAAAAAGATGAGTGATAATCTATTAGATGAATATGCTGTTTACCTTAAGATGAAGAAGCTCAAGAGTATTGATACATATATTTCAAGTATTAGTGATTTTTTAAGATACCTTGATGATAACGGGATTGTATATCTGTCAGTGAACATAAGGATAGCGGAAGGCTACAGGACAAAACTGTTGACGGGTGAAAGAAAGCTATCAAGGGCTACAGTGAATAACATCCTAAGCAGGTTAAAGAGTTTCTATGTGTTTTTAGTTAAAAGAAGGCTTTGCAGAATCAATCCATTCAGTAATATTAAATCACTAAAAGGAAACAAGAGCTTACCAAAGGATATATTGTCAGTTCAAGAGATGGGCATTTTACTTGACAGCTTCAGCGTTGTAACAAGAAACGATATTATGATTAAAACAGTTATTGAGATTCTTTATGGTGGAGCTCTTCGTATTAGTGAAGCAGACAATCTACTGATTGAGGACATTGACTTTAATACCGGTAAGATTAGAATAGTTGAATCCAAGACAGATAATATCCGTTATACATATTTTGGTGAGGTGGTTCTGGAAAGCATAGTTTCATATATGAAGCTGTATGGAATCAGTTCAGGCAGACTATTTCCGAAGCATCAAAAGACAACCATGCGTTGTCTTGTTAACCGCAAGCTTAAGAAAGAATGTGAAAGACACAGGTTTAAGGTAATCACAAGTCATTCATTCAGACATTCGGTTGCTACTCACCTATTGCGCTCAGGAGCAGGCATTAGAGAGGTGCAGGAGTTTTTGGGGCATAAGCGGATTAGAAATACGCAAGTCTATACAAGACTTGTAAATCAGGACTTGAAGGATATGATACATGAGTTTCATCCAAGGGAGGTCTAATGTTAGATGTAATAAGTATCTATGATGAATATCTAAAGGGGAGAGGCTTAAAAGCTGACACCGTCAGACGAAAGGTCTTGGAGATTAGAAAGTTTGTAGAATGGCTTGAAGTTGACATAAGGGAAGTTGAGGCTAAGCACATTGATCAATACAGAGAGTTTATTGAAAAGAGTAGGTATTCAACCTCCACAAGAAATCTTGCACTTCGTTCAGTCCGAGAATTGTTTCGAGTGCTATTTAACTATGATATGATACTTATCAACCCTTTTGATGTAATTGAGCTTGTGTTAAGTGAGCATTATGCAGCAAAACGGGTATTAAGTGAGTCTGAGGTTTCCCGTTTTCTTGATAGTATTCGTGTTGATACAGCTCTTGAGATGCGTG
>CAZSQU010000057.1:0-19888 GCA_964608985.1 uncultured Spirochaetales bacterium | reverse complement strand
AAATATCGGCTCAAGCTTTTCATTAGAGAGCTGATTTGATATCTCAATGCGAGGTACGATCTTTTCAATAAGAAAGTTTCTCATAACAGGCTGTGTATTTAATGTCTTGCCAAATGGTGTTGACTGAATTGCTGCGATTGTATAGTAATCGTTTACTCCTTTTAATGTATCAAGGAAGTTTGTATCAATCAGTTTATAGCCATCTCTGGAACTTTCAATAAGACCTATACCTGCATCTTCAAACGGAATATTAATATCCTGTATATACCTTAATATCGTTCTTCTGCTGACGTGTAGTTTATCCATAAGTTTCTGACAACTTGTCCATTCTCTCTCTGACAATAGCGATAAGATCCGCATCATCCTTTCAAACTTATTGCCTTCAGCATCAGGTTGTTGAGCATTTTTAGCTTTTTTCTTTCCGGCGATCTCTTTTTTTTCTTTTCTAATGATTTGTCTATCAGGCATATCATCCTCCTTAGTATATATCCAATATATAATACATATGTGTCATATACTGACACACTAAAACAATATTTTTAATATTTCTATATTATTTTTAAAAATATTTTAACTCGGTGTCAGCAATTGACTTTCCTGTATGTTAAAACAACTTTAAATTAATCACATGGAGGGCATATATGCCAAAAATAACTCTATTTACCGGTCCGTCCGGTTCAGGAAAGACTACAGTTCTCTACAAATATGCACTTGATATTTTAAGAAACCAAAGTAAAACGCCGCTTGTTATAGCGGCTAATTCTTATAATATCGGATCACAGAACGCCATAAACAAGATCTCCTCATATGCCGGTTTTGAATGTAAATTTGCAGACTTTTCATCAGGGCTAATTAATGAATTAGAACAAAATACGGAGGCTGGTCACATCTTAATAGATATACCCGGCATCAATCCATTTGATGAACCTAAAATAAAAGTACTAAAAAAATTACTTGCATCTATATCTGATATTGAAGTATCCCTTGTTTTAAATATTTGTTCAAACCAAACGCAAAACCTTAATTATCTTGATTTCTTTCAGTTCACGGCATTTAATGAGTTGATATTTTCATTCGCAGATCTTAAAACAGGTGAAGCCTCCCCTGATAAACAACAATGCCTAAATGCACTCACACCCGAATTATCAGACAAAATAGGTCTGCTTAATCTAAAAGTCAGCTTTTCCGCAGGGGACAGGCTACCTGGTGTTATGTATGTTTAACTTAAGGCTGATTAACTATTGTCAAAATTGATTTTGTTTGTAACTGTGTCAAACGGTGCCCTTGTGGAAGTGGAATGGGTTTAATTGTTCCCTTGTACCCTAAGGGTGAAAAACCCGAAAAAAAGGGCTTATTTGAAGTGCCCATAAGCATAATGATGAAGGAAGAAAAAATAAAATGTCAAAATTTAATTCAGATAAAAGATTAGACAGTAAATTCACTTCGATGTATGATGACAAAGGAAATATTATTGAAAAGGCAAGCTATAATTCTGATGGAAATCTAGACTATAAGTTTGTTTATAAATATGATAATAAAATAACTCAGATTGAAGAAACAAGATATAATCCAGGCGGTAGATTATTCTGTAAGTTTATTGATAAATATGATGACAAAGGAAATAAGATTGAAGAGGTATTGTATAATTCTGATGGAAGTATAGGAAGCAAATATACTTATAAATATGACAACAATAATAATCAAATTGAAAAGGCCGAATATATTTCTGATGGAATTTTAAAGTATAAATATATTTATAAATATAATAATAATGGAGATATGATTGAAGAGGCTATGTATAATTCTGATGAAAGTCTATTCTTTAAGTATTGTAATGAATATGATGACAAAGGAAATATGACTGAAGAAATAATATATGAGTCAGAGGGAAGTATAGGAAACAAATATACTTATAAATATAACAACAATAGTAATCAAATTGAAAAGGCTGAATATAATTCTGATGGAATTTTAGAGTATAAATATATTTATAAATATTATGATAATGGAGATATGATTGAAGAGGCAAAATATAAATCTGATGGTAGCTTATATTATCAATTTATAGATAAATATAATTCAAAAGGAGAATGCATTGAAATAGCAATGTATAATTCTGATGGAAGTCTATTCTTCTATAAAAATCTATTCTTCTTTAAGGATTGTTATAAATATGGTGATAAGGGAAATAAAAATAAAGAGACAATCTATAACTCTGATGAAAGTAAAGACTATAAATATAAATCTGATGATAAGGGAAATATGATTGAAAAAGAAAGTTATAATCCTGATGGAAGTTTAAGAAACAAATATGTTTGCAAATATAATGATAAAGGTATTCTAACTCTGATTAAAGGAGAACAATATAAATCATATGTAATCTTAGAAATGAGATCTATTTGTACTTATGAATATCGTAACAAAAAACCTCGGGTCGGGAAATGCAGACGCTATGATTCAGATGGCACTTTAATTAGTGAAGGTTCAACACCTTTCGAAATGAAATTTGTGATAGATTATAATGATGATCTAGTGATAAGAGAATTAGATTATAAAAATTCTAATAAATACGATATAATAAATGATCTTAAAGATATAGAAGAACACGACAAAATCTTATTAGGTCATGAAAAGAAAAGCAGTTTAATAAAGAAGTTGACTTAAATAAAGAGTTGTTGGAGAAGAGTTCTGCGGGGAAGTGTTGTGAGGGGGATGGGGAATAAAGAATGAGGATTTATTGCTAAGAATAAATAGTTATTATATTGTAATTTAATCTGTTATACGGAGGAAAAAATGAGCGAAGAAGTAGTTTTATCTGTTGGTGAATATTTTAAAATAAAGCACTTTGTAATACCTAACTATCAAAGAGGGTATAAGTGGGGCGTTCCAACTAGTAAGGAAAATCTTCAAATATGTTCAGTAAGTATTCTTATGGATAGCTTAATTAGTAATGCAAAAAATAAAAGTAGTGAAGATTACTATCTTCAAGGTGTTACTGTGTATGAGGAAGATAATAAGGTTTATCTTATAGATGGTCAGCAAAGAACTACAACATTATATTTATTGCTGAAGTATTTGGGGGGAGAAAAATTACCCAGGATAGATTATTTAATAAGAAAAGAATCAGAAGAGGTTTTAAACGATTGTACAGTTGAAAATGGTGAATTAAAATATAAAAATCTAGATAATAAGGAATATGTTCTGCAGGATATTTGTTATTTTAAAAAAGCTGTTCAAACCATACACAACAAGTTAGAAGGCGGAGGTAAATGTTGTTTTAAAAATTACTTACTAAATAATGTTAAGCTTTTCTACATTAAAGTAGATAAGACACAAGCAACGAAAGTATTTACAATGATGAACGGTAATAAAGCGTATATGAAAGCAGATGAACTTATCAAAGCTGACTTCCTGGTTAAAATATCACATAAATCAACATCTGAAGATAAATCATCAGAAGAAGACACAAAAAGTCTCACAATGGAAGACTGGGAAATAAATGCCCTACGAAGCCGATATGCAAGAGAATGGGATAGATGGCTTTACTGGTGGAATAGAGAAGATGTAAAGGATTATTTTGGCTCTAATAAAAATCCTATGGGCTTATTGCTGGAATATTTTTTCTATAAAGAAAAACAAAATGACTGTACATATAACAATGAAGAAAAATTTGCTCCTGATACATATCGAAAATTTAGGGAACAATTTTTAACCGGTGATCCAAAAGATATAAAAATCAATTTTAAAAGACTGAGAGATCTTCAAAAAATATTTGAAGACTGGTATGATGATTTTGAAATTTATAACTATTTAAAACTAGCCTTAATTTCAGATGGAGATAAAAAGGAAAAAATAATCTATTTCTTGAAATTATATAAAGAAAATAAAAGTGAGTTTAAGAGTAAGTTAATGCACTATGCCGAGTGGGCTTTGATTGGAGCTAATCACGAACAAATTTCTGAGAATAAATCCTCTAAAAATGGGGTAACAAAAGAAATTTTGGCTGAAGATTTAATTTCTTACTTATCAGATAAAGCAGTCTATGGTACACATAATGATTTAGCATTAAAGCAATTATTAAGAAGAAATGTAGAGTTAGACAATAAACTGGAAAGAAAATTTATCTTCGATATATATAATAAAAAATCGCTGGAGCATATTCATCCTCAATCAAAAGCAGATAAATTAAATTTCGTAGATGAAGAAAATCTTTCGGTTGATTGTATCGGCAACCTTGTTTTGCTTTCAGGACCTGATAACTCATCTTTCAATAACAAAGACTTCTCTGTTAAAAAAACAGTATTTTTCCAATCAAATAAAGAAAAGGCAAAAGATAGTATGTGTCTAATGCACAGTTTAACTGTATTTTCAAACGAAAAGTGGGATGAAAATGAAATCAAAAAAAATAAAGAAGAATTTATAAATAATTTAAAAAAAACTTATAAATTAGAAGGAAAAAATAAATGAGTGATAAAGACACAAATAAACTCGAAAACGGAAAACCATATTCTATAACGGAAATTTTTTGCGGAAAAGAGGACAATGCAAAAAAAAATAGAAAAATAATAATCCCTGATCTCCAGAGAGACTATTGCTGGGGGAACACAAAAACACAGGATTCTGACTTATTCATTTCTGAATTATTTGTAAAAAGTCTTATTGATCTTGCAGATACCGGCTCAGATGAAATCAATATGGGTATGATATATGCCTACGAGTCGCCTAAACATCATATCCAGTTATGTGATGGGCAACAAAGACTTACGACAATTTACTTACTTTCTGGAATGTTGTACAAAAAGACAAAACAAAAAGATATAAAAGAAATATTAATATCTGAATATGAGCTTAAAGAAGATGATAAAGAACCGCGACTTCTATATGCTATAAGAGAAAGTACTCTATACTTCCTGTCTGATTTGGTATGTAATTTTTTTCTTGAAGAAAATAGTATTTCTGCCAAAGATATTGAAAATCAGTCGTGGTATTACAGAGAATATGACTATGATCCTTCCATCGTCAGCATAATAGAAGCTCTTAAAACTATTGAAAAGCAACTGAATGATGATAATACAGATAAATTAATTGATCCTATTATTAAAAAAATCAGACTTTTTTACTTTGATATGCAAGACAGATATAGAGGTGAGGATATGTTTGTTATTATAAACACTACCGGAGAACCACTTACACCTACTGAAAATCTTAAACCGATACTTATAGGGAATATCATTGATGAAAAAGAGCGGGAAACATATTCAAAACAATGGGAAGAGCGGGAAACCTGGTTCTGGAAGAATAAATTAGAGACTGAACATGAAGCAGATGATGGATTGAACGATTTTTTAGGATGGGTTCTAAGGTCGGAAAAAATAAAGGAAGAGATTGACCTTGTTAAAGATTTTAAAGGTGAGAGCATTAGACTTGAAACAATTCAGGATTATTTTATTAATCTTAAAGAATTGATAAAAAATTTATCAGAATCCGACAAAATTAGAGATTTGTTTAATAGTATTCGTGAAAAAGAATCGCTTGAAGGCAAAAATGATGAGAAGTATTATTTAAAGTTCTTAAGAGGTGAAAAGAATAAAAACGGTCTAAATGATGAGCAAATAAATAATGTTTTAATACCTCTATTGTCTTTTATGGTTAATGTTTCTTGTGATATTAATCTAATTTATCAATTTATGCGAAGATTGAGAAAAAATTATTTTGATATGAATCTTGTTTACCGTAAAGGAAACTATGTTGATTGGAGATACATCCTCAAGATAATACAAAATAATAAATCTAAAAAAGATATAATTTCTCTATTACGCTCCGGAAAAGTTGAAGATATTCATAATGTAAAAAACAATAATACTGAAAAATGGTATAATTCCGAAGAGCAAAAAAAAGATGAACTTTTCCCTGATAGATTCTCCTGGAAAATTACGGAAGAAAAAGATTTGTGGAAATGGGAAGATCATCCCGATTTTGTTGGAGATATTAGTCCCTTAATTACATTGTCAGAAAGTTCAAAAGATCAAAAAAATAACATTGAGGATTTTTTTAATATTTATTATCTCTTTATTAAAGAAGATTCTAAACCGAGTGAATATTTGCCAATGGAATTATATAATTTATTCAATTTAATTATCATTCCAGATCTATTTCGTCATGATGGTTGGGAGTGGTATCAAAAAAACAAAAATCAATACAGATTACATTTGAACAGATCTCTTTATCCATTTTTTCGGAAAATCAAAGAAACCTGTTGGAGTATCGATAATAATTACGATGCGATAGCTAAAGAGATAAAACAAATAATAAAATATGTGTTATTTATGGATTTGCAATCTGATACTTGGGATTATTCTTTTGACAAGTATTATGAAAAATCTATTAAAGATGAAGATTTTATTAAATTATTAGATACAATAGATGCAAATTACTCCAAAATTGAAAAACTTCGCTTTATACTTCTATTAATGCAGACTATCTATGATATAGAAAATAATGTAAAAACAAAGATCGTGAATTATAATGACTGGAAAACTATAAATTTTGAATTGTTAAGTTATGATAATGAACAGAATGTAAAAAAAGAACTCGGAAATATAATTGTTTGGTCAAGATGGTGGGGATGTTCATATACACCCGGAAATGACTTTGCAGCAAGAAAGAATCATTATTTATATGATTACAGATTAAAAGACTTTTCTTATTATAAGGATTTAATTAAAAACAAGGATAGCTGGACAGAAACAGATATACAGAAAACAAGGTCTGAAATATTAGAAAAAATAAAGAATTTTTTGAGTTAATTTACCTAGTTTTATATTTTTTTTAAATCAACTTCAAAACAGTTGCATTTTGAGTAATAATGGTATATATTTTATATATGATTCAATTTGAATATGATATTAATAAAAGCAGATCTAACTTGCTAAAACATGGCATAAACTTTGAAGAGGCGCAACTTTTGTGGCTTGATCAGGAACTTTTAGAATTAAAACCAATACTACAGACGAGCCGAGATGGTTAGTTATAGGCAGAATTTCAGATAAAATATGGACTGCTGTTATTACATACAGAGATGATATAATTCGTATTATATCTGTAAGAAGAGCAAGAAAAGAGGAGGTTGAATTATATGAAAGCTTCTGAGTTTGACAAAATATTTGATGATAATGAGGATAATATTTTAAATGCAGTTGATATTAAAAGTGCTGAGAGGATCAATCGTCAGCCAAAAAGGGTTAATATTGATTTCCCGGTTTGGATGATAGAACAGCTTGACGACGAAGCAAACCGGCTTGGAGTAACAAGACAATCAATAATTAAAGTATGGATTGCTGAACGACTTCAGAATAGAACTGCTGTCTAGACATTTCAAATACTCAACATTAAATTTAAAATTTAAAAAAATATTTTTACTGTGTGTCTAATTCTGTCACATCGGTATTTTAAAATGATCATAACAATAATTATTTGACCTTCAAATTACATTAGGAGACAGATATGCAATACAATCTTATTTACAAACAGGTTAGTTATGATGAGTTCTCAACTCACTATGAAGGGTATAATTATGAACCCGGAACATATTATTACCTGCTGGAGTTATTCTATGAATGTAAAATAAAGCTCATTGGAGGATACCAGACAAATCATGGGTTGTCGATTAAAAATAATTTTGATGAGATATATAAAACTTTTAGTAAAATCGATAAACATTTTCTAAACAGGGCGATCAAATACTACACAAGTGAACCCGAGTCATGGCTTGAACTTCTAAAGAAGAAGTACACTCCTTATACATTAGCCGGTATCGATCTGAAATCAACACAGGGTGCTATAATCTACAGAGAACAATTAAAATCCATTATCATGAACTGCAAAAACAATCTCTCTGAAAATGAAGTCGAAGTAATCATCTCCCGCGGCATAAATGCAAAGAGTGCTGAATACATGGAAGCCTTCCATGAAGCAACGATTTTTAATGACAAGAAAATAGGTTACGAGATCCGAAGGCGAATCCTGTATGGTGTAACAACGGAGAAATACTTCACAGATATATTGGAGTTGCCGGGAAAAAATCGTCTTGTAAAATTTTAAAAAATTAAGTATTTAAAGTCATACTGCATATACGAATAAAAAATAAAGAGGATAAAATGACAGTTTGGAAAATAGCATCTAGATGGAGCAATGACGGGAATGCCGACTCTTCGGTTATTCATTTATTTAGAAAATATCAAATAGTTTTTGTTTACAACAATACGCCAGATGAAAAAGGTAGTTTCTATGTTGATAGTAAAGTTCAAATTGGTGATTTAATCGCTCTTTCAGACGGTCAAACAATAGTTGCAGTGGGAAAAGTTTTAGAAAAACCTTTCCCACTACCAGAAAAATGGACATTTGACGATGACATGATTAATTATTCAGATGATGAAAATATAATAGGTATAAAAATAAAATTAATAGATTTATCTGAAAATGATAGATTTTACTATGGTAAAATTGGTAGATTTCATGCTTTGCATAATGAGAACGAACAAAATATAATTAAGCTTTGGGAAAGTCAATTTATTGTAGAGCAACAGATTAAAAGCTTTTCAATCAATGCAAAAACCTGCACTTTAAAGTATAATAATCAAAATGGTAAGGAAACTATTTTAACCAACCAAACAAAATATATCATTCCAATCTACCAACGACCTTACTCTTGGACAGAAGATCAGATTAGAAAATTTTTATCAGATATATTTTTATCATATTGGGGCATTACCGGATATATCATTGAAGACCCTATGTTTATTGGAACAATGCAATTATCGGAGAAAAAATTTGTAGATAAACAGCATAATGAACAAGAGATTATTGACGGACAGCAGCGATTAACGACATTTTTAATTCTTTTTAAGGTACTAAAAGGAAAGTTTCCAGATTGTAATGAATTAAAAACTATTACCTTAGACTGGTTAGAGACACGAGTAAATAATGGTGAGCAGCAGCTTGGCTTAAATGAATTGTTAAATTCCGACTTGCTGTTTAATGACGAAACTTTAAACCCTTACCTAAAAAATGCTTATCTGATAGCAGAGATAATTAATGAGCAAATTAATGACGAACAAAATAATAAAACTAATTTTGACATAAATCGTTTTTCAAAATATATCCTAAGTAATATTTATTTTGTTGTTATTGAAACATATGCAGGTTTATCTAAAACTTTACAAATTTTCAATGCTATTAATACAACAGGCTTAGACCTAAATGCTGGTGACATATTTAAAATTAGAATGTATGAGTATTTAAGAGATAAAAAGAATTACGATGAAGCCGCATTTAATAAGATTAGCGAGCTTTACGAAAAGATTGAAAGAAATAACAAACAACTAAATAGAGCGGTTACAGACATTCGTGGCATTTTAAACATATATCAATATGTTTTGATCGCTAAGTATGATTTATCCTCTGTTTTATATGATTACGGAACAGAAACATTTTTTGAAAGACTATTTGATAGTTTATTCAATATCAATCAGTGGGATCATTTCCGAAATCTTAAAAATCTTGAATTGGATTTATCCGAAATTGACAGTATTATAGATATTAGATATTTTTGGGAAATTTTAACTTACCCAACTCCAGAAGATGCATGTGCTATTAATTTTATTTGGTGGTCAAGATATAGCAGATATTGGATTTTACTTTTTGTTTTAATGTTTCGTTTCAAAGACGATGAAAATAGAGATGAAAAAATGTTTCTATTTACAAGAGAATTAAGCAAGCTTTATTCACTATATAGCGTATTGTTTTTAAAATCAATCAGTGAAATTCATTCATTTACATACTCATTAACAAAAGCAATAATTAGTGAGCCATTTGATACGATAATTGAAATGATAATTAATAAAATATCATCTTACACTGATTATCGTGGTGACAATAAAAAAGTTCTACAAAATGATTTAAATGGTAGTATAGTTGATAATGCAAAGATTAAAAATATTTTATGTCGACTTTCTGCAATGCTCGATGAAAATTATACAAGCACAAATCAAGATGAAGTTAAAGATATTAGGCAAAATATTTTTTACTCTGAAATTGATATTGAACATATTCAATCATATAACGACAGCAATGGAGAAAAGCGTAAGGACATTTTAGACGAATGGAAAGAAAATATAAATACCATAGGAAATTTAATGGTATTGGAGCAAACGATAAACCGTTCTATAAGTAATAATCCTTATGATTTTAAAATAAAAAGGTATCCGGAAAGCAAATTTCAAATAGTTAAAAATCATGTTAGTAATTTTAAAGAATGGGATTTAGATCAATGTAAACGCAAAAAACAATCTGAAACAGATAAAATTGTTAAATATATTTTTGGATAATAAAATTAATTAGATATGTTAATATGCTTAAAGTGATGGATAATAGAGAGATTCTCGTTTTTGGTAAAATCAATTCCATAGAAACATACGCCTATAAATTATACCTAATTCTTCGGTTATAATCGAGTAATTATATATTAATTTTCGATTATGATTGCAAGATTCATAATTTATGATATAATGACCCTATGATAAATAGAGATTTAACAAAGATTATTAATGAAAACTTCTTCACCGGTAAGGCAATACTTCTTCTCGGGGCAAGGCAGGTCGGTAAATCAACGCTGATTAAACAGCTGTTAACGAATCACGATGAAAAGGTTATGTATTTAAACGGTGACGACTCTGATGTGAGGGCTATGTTTGAAAACGCCACAAGTACAGGGTTGCAGCTTATTTTTGGTAATAATAAAATAATTGTTATAGATGAGGCACAGCGGATTAAAAACATCGGACTTGCTCTGAAGATCGCTGTTGATAATTTCCCTGAAAGACAGATCATTGTTACAGGTTCATCATCGCTTGATCTGTCTAATGAGTTAAATGAACCGCTGACAGGCCGCAAGTACCAATACTATCTATACCCGATATCGTTTACTGAGATGACAGAACACACATCATTTATCGAGGAAAAACGGCTGATTCCACACAGAATGGTTTACGGTTACTACCCGGAAATTGTAACCAAACCAACCGAAGAGATCGATATTCTGACGCTATTGACGGAAAGTTATCTCTACAAAGACCTCTTTATGTTAGAAAACATAAAGAAACACACCGTTTTTGAACGGCTCCTGCAAGCGCTTGCATTGCAGCTCGGCAATGAAGTAAGCTACAATGAAATCGGCTCACTTATCGGATCAGACAAGGAAACTGTTGAAAAATACATTGATCTTCTGGAAAAGTCGTTTGTTATCTTTAAACTCTCATCGCTTTCAAGAAATGCCCGGAATGAGATTAAAAAAGGAAAAAAAATATACTTCTATGATAACGGCATCCGAAACGCAATTATTAAAAATTACAACCCCTTAAATCTCCGCACCGACACCGGCGCACTCTGGAAAAACTTCGTTATCAGTGAAAGACTAAAAGCAAATCAATACAAAAGAAATTACGCTAACTATTTTTTCTGGCGGACTCTTGATCAAAAAGAGGTTGATTTTATCGAGGAACGGGGCGGCAAACTCTACGGCTACGAGTTTAAGTGGAATATAACGAAAAAATACAAACCACCTGCGCTTTTTAAAGAGTACTATCCGGAGTCGGAGATTAAGATTATAACGCCTGATAATTTTTATGAGATATTGGGGTAATTGACGGGGGAGTTATAAAACGTTGAGACTACCGTCGAGACTCTTAAAGTCTTCTGCCGCCTCAGGTATAAATTCTATTTTAGAGTTCATTTTTCAGATCGTCCCAGCTTACATTTTTTGTAGGATCGTAATTTGCCATCCGGTTCTTTATTGATTCGTATATTTCTAATTCATGATAATTGTAAACTTTGCGGTTATCAAATTTAATCGATGTTTTTAAAGAACGTGAAAACGATAATTGAAATAAATAATAATCATCTGTTTTAGTTGACTTACTTAATGCCCCTGACTGCACTTGAGTAATCTCACATCGTTTTTTCCCAGTTATAGAGGTTATTTCATATAAATTGGTTCTACCGTCTGTTATGTCAAGAAAAAACCGGATTTCAGAGACATTTCTGCCATCTGGAATTTTAAGCCCGTTTGCCGGAATGTGATAAAATTGAGCTTTTTTCGATTTAAACAGATCTTTATATTCTTGTGTTCTGTCTGCTCCGATTTTTGCAGTTAGTACAAGCGAATTGTTAAGGAAATCTTCATTGTATTTCAGCCCTGTGACCGGGATTTTAACATTAGCGCGGTTAACGAGCATGTCTGCTAAAACATTATTCTTTGCCTGCGGATTTAAATTCCGTTCAAGGAATTGTTTAAGCCACTCATTCTGCCCGGGAAGAAGCGGGAAAGCCCCGATATTAACAGCATTTATAGAATCATCATAGGGATTTTTTTTATTTATCCTGTCCTCATCAGAGTACCAGCCTGGATAAAGTGCATAAGCACCAATAACAGGTCTTTCCTTAACTGCTGATGTTTGTAAATCGGTATCCTCATTAAGATAAATGAGCGCGTCACGGTATCTATGCATCTGGTTTATTGCATCATCAGGGACACGGTCATCATTCCCATCCTGATCAACCCTGTATTTTGCATCAAACACCCAGACAATTGTTTTATTATCAGAAAATATAACTTTTAATACAATATCCGGCTCCTGTTCAGCTGTAAATGAATAAATTGAGAGAAATGATCTCCTGTTTGACTGAGGCTTCCTAAAAAACGGTTCATGGCTTAATTCTATACGTTGTGAAAGTGTCTTAAAAATTCGATAAACGGTAAAAAATAATAATCTATTGCACATCAAACTGATAATCGTTTAGTTTTTGTATGACAATTATTTTTTTCTTAATGTCTTCTGGCATATTTTCATTAAAATAAGCAACCATTATTCTTTTTTTTCCTTTTAATAATTTAAAATCTTGATTATCCCCCCATTTGT
Organism: uncultured Spirochaetales bacterium; assembly: GCA_964608985.1. GTDB lineage: Bacteria > Spirochaetota > GWE2-31-10 > GWE2-31-10 > CAYYKD01 > CAYYKD01. The sequence continues at coordinate 6,914 of CAZSQU010000057.1, read as the reverse complement.
ATCTAACAGTTTTAGTATGTGTTTCACGTTTTGGATGCCCTTCTGGATATAGTACTTTTCCTGCTTTTAACACATTTTTACCATAAACTGGGTAAAGTCGACCATTAGGCATACATATAATATTGATATTCAATATTTCCAGATTTGTTTCTTCATATAATATAGAAATAAAATAAGTTAAACATGGCTTTTTATGTCCGCCATCTAAAGTATAATAAAATGGCAAACAAGCTTCATCATAAATTTTCTCTACTCCACCAACTTCTAACTTTCCATTATAACTATTTTGGTTATTTCCAACAAAAATATCGTGTGTATAATCTCCAATATTTCGAGTCTGAACTGTCTTTAAATCAATGTGGATAAAAGCGTCATCAACCTCAAAAAACAAGTCTGACCCAATAGGTGCCGAGTTAGGCTGCCCAATTCCTTTCCCATTTAAAAGTGCATAAACAATTCGTTCGGCACCAGTTGCAAAATCAGATATCCCCTTACCTTCTTCAGTAGGATTCCATTTATCAAACCAATCATTTTTTATCTTGAACTTTGTTTTAAATCCAAACAGTAGTTCATCTTCTGCAAACTTTAAAAAATGATAATATTTTTTAAGATACTTGTATTCTAATTCTTCTAGAATCTTCAATTCTGCAATTTGATTTTCTGCTAAAGTCATAATTATCTAATTCCTTTTTTATTCTTTCTGCAATTTTCTGCCCTAACAAAACAGGGACAGCATTACCTATCTGTTTATACATATTACCTAAACTTCCAGTAAATATGAAATCATCCGTAAATGTCTGTATTATTGCACATTCCCTAACAGACATACGCCTCTCTTTATTAGGGTGAATTTCCGGTCCTGTTGCCGTTATAGTATCACTTGGCATTTCCCAGTTATTAATTCGTAGTGACTGTTCAAATTGAATTTGTTTTTGAACAAACTCAGTAACAACAGTATCAAATTTGTCATCAAAACCCAATATTTCTTTTAACTTCCACCAATCTTTAGGCTGAGGTATGCTACCTGAATTATTATCTTTCCTAAACCAGTGCCCTGCTGTATGGGCATATCCAAAAAGTTCATCTATTTTCTTTGTTGATATCTTTGCCTTTGCTCTCCATTCTTTCAAGTAGTCACATATTTCATGCTGATTAACAGAATACTTTCTCCCCCAAAAGACATCATGAACATTTGTTCTTGCCACATGATTATATATCATTTTTCCGTCTAGTAAAAACGGGTTGTCTCGTGTTCGAACATTTGCTAGATATCCAACCACATCTTTTACCGCTACATAAGGCAGTATAGTATTATTAAAAAGATCATTACATAAACCATGAGTTATTTTTGGAAATGGATTTTCTATGCCCATACGATTTCCTATTATCACGACCCTTTCTCTATGCTGTGGCACTCCATAATCAGACGCCTTAAGTAGTCTATAGTCTACTTTATAGCCGAGGCTTTTGAAATCATCGATAATCATCTTGATTACTTTACCTTCCTGCATTGATAACAAACCTTTAACATTTTCTGCTACAAAAAACTTAGGCTGTTTATCTCTTAGTAACCTTAGCAACTCTTTGTATAGATAATTTCGTTCATCACTCATACTTCTTTTATTATTAGCGACAGAAAATCCTTGACAAGGAAATCCACCTAATAGAATATCGAAATCATCTGGAATTTCGCTACTAGGTATTTTAGTTATATCCCCTAAAATAATATGATCGCCTATGTTTAATTTATAAGTATCTACAGCTTCTTTAAAAAAATCATTTGCCCAAATAACTTCAAATCCTGATTGAATAAAACCCAAATCAAGTCCTCCACAACCAGAAAACAAGCTTGCTATTTTATATTTTTTTTCCACATTCATATTATCACCATGATTTAATTTTTAATAAACTAAAAAAACCTTATATTAATTATAAAAATAAGTCAATTTTATTCAAATTTCTCGGCAGCACTATATCCGGCTTCCCCGGAAGGTCCTTCCTATGCAGTCTGAATCTATACCCCATACTGTGCAGAAGACTCCGCACTACCAGCTTGAGATTTTGTGTTTTTGCTTTTTATCCGGCTCATGTTCCACGAACGCCACTCTTTTGACAGTTTATCGGGCATGATGATTAGCCCAACAGCATTTTCAATCTGTCTTCCAATAGTTTCCTGTCCGGAAGATACAGCTGATACTTCGATACAAAAAGTTTATTTGATAGTCCGCCCGTTGCATATTCCACAAGAATATCATCTTTATCTGCAGATAGAATAATGCCTACAGGTTCGTTATCATCAGCTACATTTTCTTCTGTCTTAAAGTAGTTCAGATACATATTCATTTGACCTATATCATGATGCTTCACTTCATTGATTTTAAGATCAATCAGCACAAAACACTTTAATATTCTGTGATAAAATACAAGATCTACATAATAATGTGTATTTGCAAGAGTAATCCTGTATTGACGGGAAACAAATGTAAAGCCTTTGCCTAATTCCATTAAGAAAGTCTGTAAATTATCGATTATTTTCTGCTCAAGATGCTTTTCTGATAATTTATAGCTTTGAGGTATATTAAGAAACTCCAGAATATATGGGTCCTTAACCAGATCCTCAGGTTTGTTTGCTATATGCCCTTTTTTTGAAAGATCAAGGACACCCTCTTTATCTCTGCTTAAGGCAAGTCTTTGAAATAAAGCAGAATCAACATTCCTTTTTAACTCTCTGACCGACCAGTTTTCATTTATGCACTGTTTTTCGTAGAATCCTCTTGCAAGATCATCTGATATTTTCAGAAGTTCAAAATAATGTGACCATGATAATTTGCGAGACGCTGTCTCACAAATTGGAAATTTTATATAAAACAGTCTCATATAAGTTAAATTACTCCGGCTGAATCCTTTTCCATACTGAATCTTCAAGTCGCGGGATATATTTTCTAACAGACTTTTTCCGTATTCTGCCTTTATGCTGCCATTCTGTTCATACTCAACAATATGTCTGCCGGTTTCCCAGTACGCTTTTACAAGCTCCCTGTTAACCGATTGTACAGCATTCTGCCGGGCCTGTGAAAAAACATTCCCGATATTTTCCAGCAGTTCTTTGTAATTGTCATTTTTATATATCTGCATTTCATATCTACCTTATTGTTTTATGTCTTTATACTTCTCATATTCCATGACCGGCGCTCTTTTGAGATTTTATCCGGCATAGTTCTTTGCGCTTTCAAATATCAATTCAGCCCAGTTATTAATATCAGTATAGACTTTTTCTATATTACCGTTTTTAGTTCTGAATAAGAGAGCCGGCTCATGATAATCAATAGAATTGTCATAAATATAAGCTCTATCAACAAGCTGAACAGCACGGCAGCAGTTAGCTATTGATTTACTGTGCCTCGATATAATTTTTGTTATAGGCACATCATGCCCGCCTTCCATTACCCGATGAGCAATTCGTGAAGCATTTATTGATGGATGATTTGTCCCGACAAAAAAAAGTCTGATAAAAAAGCCTGCTTCTTTTGCCCTTTTTATATATTCTAATTTATCAGGAGCAGATAAAACCGTTTCAAAAATAAGACTTTGTTTTTTTAATAATGCGTCTTCTCTCATTTCTGCGGAAAGATTCGCAGCTTTAATGACAGCATCAGGAGAATTCCAGTCTCCGAATGTATCTTTGGCTATTTGATCCGGATTTAAATAAATACAACCCTCAACCCATTCATGCTCTAATATTTTCCAGGTTACAGACGTTTTGCCGGATCCATTCGGTCCCGCTATTATTAATAATTTTGGTTTAATGATTTCCATCTGATATTCCACTGTCCAAAAAAAGTGCATCAGCTATTTGTGATTTAAGCAAATTCTGATATTTATTATCCGCTTTTTCTGCCCGTTCTTTTACAGAAACAATAACATCATGCATCAGATCTTTAAGCTGTTCATCAGAGGGTTCATAATCATATAAAAAGCTGTACTTTTCCATTTTTTTTACCTTTCATTATTATATCATAATTTTGTTTAATCTCATAGTTTTATTAAAATGAAAGCCGTTCTTTTGAATAGCTTAAAAATAATGAGTAATCAGCATTTTGACGATTTTCAAATGCATCCTTATAAATAATATAGAATTCTTCGTTAAATATTTTTTCTTCATGAATAAATTTTTTATTAAACCATCCCAAAAGTTGAGAATGTTTTGAAGTAAGAAAATTTTCTTTGTATGCTAATGCTGTTACTATATAAAAAACCGAGTAGTAGATTCTATTCAGAGCATTATCAAGACGATTATTTTTAATAGCCAATTCAGCATCAAATAATGCTTCTTTTGACTTTATTATAAATCCATTTATAACTTCATCCTGCTTCTCGTTCATAATACCTCCCCCTAGTTACTACCTCATTATAAAAATAACAATTTAATTTTAACTGTTCGATCGTTAATATTTTTATATCCACAAAAATACTTTTTTCATATTCTATTTGACCGATAAAACCGTAAATGATTCTTTTTTCTTCATAATCCGGGATCTCGCTTAATAAAAGAACAATATCATAATCACTCTCCGAATTATCAGTATTCTTTACTCTTGAGCCGTATAAATAAAGACCCGTATATTTTTTAATGTATTTGCTGAAATATCGGTGCATCTCATTTATAATGTTTTCGTCATACATCTTTTTTCTCCTCCTATATTTGTCAATAATTGTTTTACATCTATGCTTAATTTTGAAAATGCAAATAATTTTTTCCCTGTATCTTTTAACGATGCCCCGAAGTGATTTTCAAACCGGTCACAATTTGCGACCAGTTCATCTTTTTCATTTTTTGATAATTGGAAATGAAACTCATCGGGAAATCGCTCAATATTTCTTTTGACCTGCTCATTTAACCTTTTGGTTTCTACTCCGTAAAGTTCTGCCAGGTCCCGATCAATCATAACCTGCAAACCACGATTTAGAAAAATCTTATCGTTTATGTTAAATATTTTGTCGTTTTTATAGTCAACCGAGTTTGTTTTTAGCAATTTATCCATATCTTTTTCCACGACCGACGCTCTTTTGAATGTTTATCGGGCATGATGATTAGCCCAACAGCAGTTTCAGTCTATCTTCCAAAAGTTTTCTGTCCGGAAGATACAGCTGATACTTCGATACAAAAAGTTTGTTTGATAGACCGCCTGTTGCATATTCCACAAGAATATAAGGGTCTTTAACCAGATCCTCAGTTTTGTTTGCTATATGCCCTTTTTTTGAAAGATCAAGGACACCCTCTTTATCTCTGCTTAAGGCAAGTCTTTGAAATAAAGCAGAATCAACATTTCTTTTTAACTCTCTAACCGACCTGTTTTCATCTCTGCCTTATTGTTTTATAACATCATCCGGCTCATAATCATATAAAAAGCTGTACTTTTCCATTTTTTCACCTTTGCATTGTTATATCATATTTTAAACTATACGGTTACATTAAACAAATTTGTCAAACTATGCAATTACATTTGCCAATTATCTTGCCAATTATCTTAAATTGCTCCCCCACTCCCCAACTTTTTCTTCACATCTTTATACCTCGCGATAAACTTTTCAGCCTCTTCGATTGCAATATCTATCACCCATTCAGGCCCGGTGATAGTCAGGTGATGACCGTATTTAAAACTCCATCTGATAAACTCAAGCAGGTTGTGGACAGCAAGTGAAAATCTGTGTTTACCGTCAACACACTCGTACTTCATAGAGCTATGGAGCGGATTTGTGTTAAATAGCTCAGCGATTGAACGGTCTGTCTCAAATGTTACATCTGCGATATATTTTTTAGTATCATTTGCCATGAAACCCCACCGGCTATTCAAGTAGTCTAGTTTTTCTGCTATCAGTTTTGTCTCTTTGAAAGGATCTCCGGTTTCAAAGGACTCGATCTTGTTAACTGTTAAATTTAGAAGTTGCTCATAACCGAAATCATAACATTGCAGGTAGTAAATCCCACCGTTTGATATAAGCTTCAGAGGAAGGATAGAATAGTTCCCCTTAGTTCCGTTTGACCTCATATAGATAATATCAAGTTTGGTGTTGTGAGTTAAAGCCGCAAATATCGGCTCAAGCTTTTCATTAGAGAGCTGATTTGATATCTCAATGCGAGGTGCGATCTTTTCAATGAGCAAGTTTCTCATAACAGGCTGTGTATTTAATGTCTTGCCAAATGGGGTTGATTGAATAGCTGCGATTGTATAATAATCGTTTACGCCTTTTAATGTATCAAGGAAGTTTGTGTCAATCAATTTGTAGCCCTCTCTGGAGCTTTCAATAAGCCCGACACCTCTATCTTCAAAAGGAATGTTTATATCCTTTATATACCTCATTATTGTTCGCCTACTGACATGGAGTTTATCCATAAGTTTCTGACAACTTGTCCATTCTCTCTCTGACAATAGCGATAAGATCCGCATCATCCTTTCAAACTTATTGCCTTCAGCATCAGGTTGTTGAGCATTTTTAGCTTTTTTCTTTTTAGCACCTGTTCTATTAACTTTTCCAATGATCTGTCTATCAGGCATATCATCCTCCTTAGTATAGTCACCCCTGAAAAAGTCGGATTTTTCTTTCGCTCATTAAAAAACTAGCTAAAGAATTTATGGTAAAAATAACATCTCCGGTTCTATCTTTGATAAACCGGAGTAATTTTCTGATATTTTGTCCTTATCGTTTCTATTTTGGATTAATAGTTTATTTGATAACTCTAGGATATTTAAAAAATCAATATCATAATAACAATCTTTTGTAACATTTTATAGTAAAGTTTTTCATCTGTTGGAAAAGTAATGTTCTTTTCCTGTACAGTTGTATCGATATTAACTTGTTCTAACCCGCGTTATGCACGATAATCGTAGCGAAGCGAAGTAGATTGTTGATTA
>CAZSQU010000056.1:0-19937 GCA_964608985.1 uncultured Spirochaetales bacterium | reverse complement strand
TATTTTAATTTAGTAAACCCTAAGTTTTAAACTTAAACAGTTATACAGGTTAAAAGGAAAAAATGCATCAGGCATTTTTAACCTCTTCCAACTCAAAAAGATATTTTTTTTGGGTAATTTCATTCAATAGTTAGTTTGATAAAGCATAAAAGAAACGAGCGGAAACGCCTTATGAATCTTTGAATACAGCGGTTTCGAGCGTTTACTTTTATGCTTTAAAAACATGACGATAAATTTTTAAATTACCCAAAAAATTAATTCGCCCTCATTCATATTTTAATTTAGTAAACCCTAAGTTTTAAACTTAAACAGTTATACAGGTTAAAAAGGAAAAAATGCCTAAGGCATTTTTTACCTCTTCTAACTCAAACAGATATTTTTTTTGGGGTAATTTCATTTAACTTTATGTATGGAGAAGCATAAAAGAAACGAGCGGAAACGCCTTGTGAGTCTCCGAACACAGCGGTTTCGAGCGTTTACTTTTATGCTTTTATAAATAAACGATAGATAATTGAAATTACACAAAAAATTAATTCGCCCCGGAAAAGCTTAAAATATTAGTATATTTCTTGATTTATAGCAGTTGTTATGTTAAATTACTCCGTAATATTTTGTATTTAATACGAGATTTTTCAGATATCTCATATTTATTTAATAATTTATGGAGTATAATATATGTCTTTTTTAACAAAAATTTTCGGGTCACAAAACGATCGTTTTCTAAAAAAAGTGTATCCGGTAATAGATCAGATTAATTCTTTTGAACCGGCAATCAAGAAGTTAACCGATAATGAGCTGAAAGCAAAAACAACCGAATTCAAAAACAGATATAAAGATGGCGAATCGCTTGATTCTTTATTGCCGGAGGCATTTGCGGTTGTCAGGGAAATCGCATGGCGCAAGATGGGACAACGGCACTACGATGTTCAGATGGTCGGCGCTTATGCTCTGCATAAAGGTATGATCTCTGAAATGAAAACCGGTGAAGGTAAGACACTTGCCGCAACTCCGGCGGTTTATCTTAACGCAATTACCGGTCTTGGTGTTCATGTAATAACGGTCAATGATTACCTTGCTAAACGGGATGCCGCTTGGATGGCGCCTGTTTATGAGTCATTAGGGTTGACTGTTGGTGTTGTTGTACCTCAAATGCCTAATGATGAAAAAAGGCAAAACTACAATTGTGATATAACTTATGGTACCAATAATGAATTCGGTTTTGACTATCTTCGTGACAATATGGTTTACGACAAGTCTTTAAAGGTTCAAAGGGGATTTAATTATTGTATAGTTGATGAGATCGACTCGATACTCATCGATGAGGCCAGAACACCTCTTATTATATCCGGTGCAGCTGAGAATGATATCAAACACATAATAAATGCAAGGAAACTTGTTACTTTTTTTAAAGAATGTGAAAAGAACCCTGACGGCAGGTACCCCGATGAAGCAGACCCGCTTAATCCACAGAAGCCTGTCGGTGATTATAAAGTAGATGAAAAATCAAAGAATATTACTTTTACAGATGACGGTATGAATAAGGCAAATGATCTTCTTTTACAAAGAAATATTATTAGAGGATCGTTGTTTGATAGTGAAAATTTTGAATATATACACTATATTGTTCAGGCACTCAAAGCTGAGCATATGTTTAAGGTTGATGTCGATTATCTTGTAAAGGATAATCAGATAATGATTATTGATGAGCATACAGGCCGTGTACTTGAGGGGCGAAGATACTCTGATGGTCTTCATCAGGCAATAGAAGCCAAAGAAGGGATTACAGTTCAGAGAAGATCCAAGACATACGCATCAATTACTTTTCAGAATTTTTTTAGAATGTACGCAAAATTAAGCGGTATGACAGGTACAGCAGATACAGAAGCAGCTGAGTTTAAAAGCATATATAACCTTGATGTTGTGGTAATTCCTACAAATCTGCCGCTTTCAAGGACAGATGCACCTGATAGGGTTTACATTACATATAAAGATAAGGCAAAAGCTGTAGTTGAAGATATTAAAGAGATACACAAGAAAGGTCAACCGGTTTTGATCGGTACGATAAGCGTTGAGAGTTCGGAGTATTTCAGTTCACTACTAAAAAAGGCAAATATCAGGCACAATGTTTTAAATGCAAAGAATCACGCGAGGGAAGCTGAAATAGTAGCCGGAGCAGGTAGGGTTGGAGCTGTTACTATTGCCACTAATATGGCAGGGCGTGGAACAGATATCAAGCTGGGAGGAGCAAGGGAGTACGACGATATTTTTGAGGAACTTTTGCAGGAAGAAGGGGTTGTTGAGTCAGACAAATTGCATCTTCTTGAGTTGAAAGAGCATGTGGATAAACTAAGACTTGAAGAAGCCGAGAAAATCCTTTCAAACTTGTCGCCTCATGCAGCAAAAAGGGCAAAAGAGATTATTCAGAGTGCTTATGATTGGATTGATGAGAATAAACAAGTTAAGGATATCGGCGGATTATTTATCCTTGGTACAGAAAGACATGAGTCCCGCCGTATAGATAATCAGTTAAGGGGGCGATCAGGTCGTCAGGGAGACCCCGGTTACAGCCGTTTTTATATAAGTCTTGAGGATGATTTGATGAGACTATTCGGCGGTGAAAGGATTAGAAAACTCTTCACCGGCGGTTTTATGAAGATGGAAGAGGGCGAGAATATTGAGAGTCCGATGTTGTCTCGTGCTATCGAAAAAGCGCAAAAAAAGGTTGAATCAAGAAACTACGATATCAGAAAACATCTTTTGGAGTATGATGATGTATTGAACAAGCAAAGAAGCTATATCTATACGAGAAGAGATGATATTCTAAATGACAAAGATATTATTCTAAGGGTCAAGTCAACAGTGGATGAGATTATTGAAGACTTGATCGATGATTATAACGAAGGTATAAAGAAGTCGCCGGAAGAATCAAGGGTGGAACTAATACGAGCGGTGAAAGACAGTTTTTTTACGGATATTTCAGGTGTAATAAAGAGTGTCGGTACGGATCCTTTAGAGATTAGTAAGAATCTTAATGAGTTATTAAATAAGGACATTGATTATAAGAATTCAATCATAGGTCATGAAAGACTCAATATGCTTTTAAGACATCTTTACCTTGAACAGATAGATAGGAATTGGCAGGCACATTTAGAGAATATGGAACAGCTTAGAGAGGCGGTCTATCTTCGTTCATATTCACAGAAGAATCCCCTTGTTGAGTATAAGATCGAGGGTTCCAATATGTTTGAAGAATTAATCGAAAGGATAAGAAGCCGTGTAGTTAATCAGGTTTTTAGAGTCAGGATTGAATCAGTTCCGATGGAAGAAAGAAAAGAAAACCAGCTTAATTTTGAACATTCTAAGCTTGATTCATTTGATAGGAGGGGGGGGATGTCTCAAGCATCCGGAGGCGGCAGTAAAGCTCCGGCACAGCAGGGGGCTGTAATTACCGTTGTGAGAAATACCGAAAAGGTCGGCAGAAATGATCCTTGTCCTTGCGGTTCCGGAAAAAAATATAAACATTGTTGCGGATAGCCACTAATGTGTCGATGATTAAGGGGGCTTCTAATGAATATAGCACTTTTTACGGATTGTTATACGCCAATTAAGAACGGAGTTGTTACATCAATTCAGCAACTTAAAGAGGGGTTAGAGCAAAAGGGACACAAAGTAATTGTTATTACAGTTGAAGTTCCCGGTTTCTCAGAGAAAGATCAGATGGTTTTTAGATTACCTTCGTTTCGTGCACAGCTTGGTAAAGGTACAGAACAAAGGGTCGGCTTGTTCAATCAAAGTGCTATAAACAGGTATTTGAAAAAAGAAAATATTGATATAATACATACGCACACCGAGTTTATGATAGGATACTCAGGTAAATGGGCGGCACGCAAACTCAAAGTTCCGCATATTCATACAACACATACGATGTGGGAGGAGTACAGGCATTACATTCTTAATGGTAAGCTAATTTCAAAAGGGATGGCGCGCGGTATTATAAAAAACTTCCTAAAAGGTGTAAACCTCATTATATCCCCTTCAATAAAAGCAAAAAAGTATTATAAGGATCTTATCAGTAAAATACCGGTTAAAATAGTCAATAACGGTATAAATATGCAGAAATTTAAATCATGTCCTATAACAAATGCCGAGATTATGGAGCTTCGCAAGGAGTTTAAATTAAAAAAATCCGATAAGATTTTAATATTTGTGGGTAGAATCGGTCGTGAAAAAAGGGTTATGGAGCTATTGAATACGATCATCCCTTTGATAAAGAAAAGAAATGATCTTAAGATGTTGTTTGTCGGTGATGGCCCTTTATTCGATGATCTTAATAAACGGGCATTAGAAACAGGTGTCGCAGGATCGGTAATATTTACCGGATTTGTCAATTGGGAGATGGTACACACGCTTTACTCTATATCAAATATGTTTGTTACCGGAAGTTTAAGTGAGGTGCAGCCGATGACTCTTATTGAGGCGGCAATGTGCAGTCTGCCGTTGATTGCGCGGAGAGATGACAGTTATCTTGATCTTATTAAAGACGGCGAGAACGGATTTCTTGTAGATACCGATGAAGAGATTGCTGCAAAGGTTGAGTACCTGATAAATAATGAAGAGATATTGGCAAGATATTCAAGCGCGAGTTTTATTAAATCGCAGTCATTTACAGCTCAACACCATGTAAACAACGCCGAGCGGGTGTATGAAAAAGCTATCGAATACTATCCCGATAAATTGTATCTCTTAGAATACGAAGACAGGGTAATAGGTTAACCGCGGAATAGGTTGGCAATAATTGCAATTAATGTTTCGAGTGAGATCCCGCATATCGCTGTAATCAAAGCAAATCTTAAATTTTTAATAATTCTTTTATCCATTTTTATTCTCCGGACTGTTGTTGGTAAAATTTTTCACGGCACACTCTTTCTGCTTCTGTAAGTGAGTTAAAGACCTGAATATAGCCGCCGAATATCCATCCTTTTTGTCCCATATAGTTTATATTGTACCAATAATTCTTCATGTTTTCGAATTCCGATATATTATTATCGCGGGAAATGATCTTAAAAATAACGCCGCTTCTCAGGTAAGCAACAGTTCTCGCATCTATTGTTTGATCCTCCCGTATTCTGAGTGAATCAAAAAGGGTAATTCCCCAAAGACTGTTATCGATAGTTAAAGCTGATTCGGGAATAACTATTTCCGGTGAATCAGCTCTGTTTTTGGTGCAGCCGACAACAAGAAAGCTGATCAAAACAACTAATACTATGTTTAATCGCATATAATCTTCTTATAACTATCTGATTTTAACAAGTTCAACTTCAAAAATCAATGTTGCCATCGGCGGTATTATCGGTGGTCTTCCATCATTACCGTATGCAAGAAAATGGGGGATAATAAGAACTCTTTTTTCCCCTTCTTTCATGTTTTGCAAAGCAATATCCCATCCCGGTATCACTCTGCCGAGACCGACAGGAAATTCTATCGGTTCATTTCTTTGATAAGAGCTGTCAAAAACCGTACCGTTAGAAAGGTATCCTGTATAATGAGCTCTGACGGTATTACCTCTTACCGGTGTTCGTCCTGTGCCCGCTCTGATTGTAATCCATTGAAGCCCATTGTCTTCTTTAATGAGATTTTGTTCATTTATTGATAATCTTTCTAAGAGAGCAGATAGTTGTGCCTGTTGAAGTCTTCGTTGATTTTCGAGAAGTTGATCTTTTTTAGCGAATTCTGTTTCAGCATTAAAACTATTTGCTGCAGCACCGTTTCTTATTATCTCAATTTTGTTAATATAAATATCTGTGTATGGGCGGCCGGTTTGACTGTCTGTCCTGGCTTCTCCGATCCTTTTTACAATGTCGATGCCGTAAACAACTTTTCCGAATACAGTATGTTTTCCGTCAAGATGGGGTGTTGGAGCCAGTGTTATAAAGAATTGCGAACCGTTTGTGTTCGGTCCGGAATTTGCCATAGAAAGAATCCCTTCTGTGTCGTGTCTTAATGTTTGATCAAATTCATCAGGAAATCTGTATCCCGGGCCGCCGGTTCCGTTACCGACAGGACAACCGCCTTGGATTACAAAGTTCTCAATAACTCTATGGAATTTAAGCCCGTTGTAGAATGGGCGAGTTGCCATTCTGCCTGTTTGCGGGTCTTCAAACTCGCGTGTGCCTTCTGAAAGCCCAACAAAATTAGCTACAGTTATCGGGGTTTTATCGAAAAAAAGCTGACAGTATATCTTTCCATAGGTTGTATCGATAACTGCAAACATACCATCGCCTTTAACTTCATTTGGTAGAAATAGCGAAAAACAGGAAGTTGTCAGTATGGTAAGAATAAAAAATAAACTTAAAAAGATTTTTTTCATTAGTAGTCTCCTAATTTTGTTTATCAAAAAATAATGGTATTAACTCCGGAACATTTATGATAAAGGAATTTATCATAATAAAATTGATTTATCAAGAGGGATTTAATAATAAAATTTGACTTTACTTAAATAGTTATATAAAATGATATAACAAAAAAAATATTGGGGGTAGATTATGGGTGGATTTAAGATGCCGAACGGATTCAAACTTAAAAAACAGCATTTAATTGGCGTTGCAGTTGTAATTGCGGTTTTTTATATTATTATTTCAGGTTTTTTTATTGTTGATCAATCAGAACAAGGGGTTGTGTTAAGATTCGGCAGATTTAACAGGGTTGTGGAAGCAGGTCCAAATTTTAAGATGCCTTTTGGAATTGAAAAAAGCTATCTTGTCCCTACTCAATTGGTTCTAAAGCAGGAATTCGGTTTTAGAACAACAAGATCAGGTTTTGGTGCAACTGAGTATGATACTGCTGATTTTTCGGATGAGTCAGTGATGCTAACAGGAGATCTTAATATTGTAGATGTAGAATGGATTATACAATATAAGATTACTGATCCCAAAAAATGGCTCTTTAATGTTAATGATCCGATAAGAACGATCAGGGATATTTCTCAATCAATTGTGAATCTTCTTGTCGGAGACAGGGCGATTCTCGATGTCATTGGTACCGAACGGAGTGCGATAGAGATTTTGGGGCAGGATATGATGAATGAGATATTTAATAAATATGATCTCGGCATAAGTGTTACAACCGTTAAACTGCAGAACATTGTACCACCGCCAGGTGCCGTTCAAAATGCATTTGAAGATGTCAATAAGGCAATTCAGGATAGAAGCAGATTGATTAATGAGGGGCGTCAGGCATATAATGAGCAGATACCTAAAGCCCGTGGTCAGGCAGAGGCATTTATTCAGGAAGCAAAGGGGTATGCTATCGAACGGGTAAACAGAGCACAAGGGGATGTCGCAAGGTTTGTCAATGTTTACCGCGAATACAGGCGTAATCCGGAGGTAACGAGGACCCGGTTGTATTTTGAGATGTATGAAAGCATATTTAAGGAAGATGAAAATGTTGATCTGATAGATCGTAATCTTGAGAATTTTCTTCCTCTTAAGAATCTAAATAATCAATAGGGGGCGGATATGAAGAAATCAAATTTTGTTTGGATTATTGTTATTGCAATATTATTTTTTATTGTTTTTGTTAATTCAATTTATACGATTAATGAGGGCGATCAAGCTGTTGTTATCAGATTAGGTCGGATAGAGGCTATACATAGTGAAGCGGGATTAAAGTTTAAAATACCTTTTATAGATAATGTTGTCAGGTATTCAAGGAAAATCCTCTCGTGGGATGGTGAGGCACAAAGATTACCGACGCTTGAAAATCAGTTTATTTGGGTTGATACTACCGCGAGATGGAAGATCACAGACCCCAGAAAATTCTATGAGTCGATCGGTACGATATCTGCTGCACAGTCAAGATTGGATGATGTAATTGATTCAAGTGTAAGGAAGATTGTATCAAGTAACTCAATTAGAGAGGCAGTGAGAAACTCTAATGTTATTAATGAGATCGAAAGGGTAGATGTTTACAGTAATACCAGCGATGATGAAGAGCTTGACGAAGATTCAGTATCTATTGTCGGTATGATAGAAACAAATTTCGCAAGAATCGTAAAAGGCCGTAATGTTCTCTCAAATGAGATATTTGATGAAGCTCAAAAGATTACCCCTGAGTACGGGATTACTTTAATCGATATAGTTATAAGACAGATCAAATATTCGGATGATTTAACTGAAAGTGTTTACAATAGAATGATTAAAGAGAGGAACCAGATAGCTCAGGCGTTCAGATCTGACGGAGAGGG
This sequence comes from uncultured Spirochaetales bacterium, assembly GCA_964608985.1. Lineage (GTDB taxonomy): Bacteria > Spirochaetota > GWE2-31-10 > GWE2-31-10 > CAYYKD01 > CAYYKD01. The sequence goes on along the minus strand of CAZSQU010000056.1, from coordinate 11,695 downwards.
TAAAAAAGCCAGATGGATAGGTGAGATGAACCGTGAACTCAGAGATATTCAGTCAACTGCTTATAAAGAAGCCGAGACATTAAGAGGGGAAGCTGATGCACAAGCTGCGGCTATCTATGCCCAAGCATATAATATGGATGCGGAGTTTTACACATTCTGGAAATCAATGGAGTCTTATAGAGAAACATTTCCAAGATTTAATAAGACATTGACAACTGATGCAGAGTATTTTAATTATCTTTACAACAGAAGAGGACGAAACTGACATTTTCCCAAAGTGCCGGCTTACTTAACGAGTGAGCCGGTTTTTTTATAATATGTATTTATTAATATCTATATCTATATAGGATTTAAAAAAAAGTTTAAATACCGATAAAATATTGTTATTTTTTGTGTATAAAGATTTATTCTGATTGATAATCGCATATTTATCATTTAGTAATCCTTTAAAGATGCAAATATCATCACGGGTTAGAGGCAAGGTTTTGGTTTCGGCGTGATTATCGCACAAAATACCGCCTCTATTAATATCAAGATAATTGATGTTTTTTTGTTCCCTGCATTCGTAACATCCGTTTATATCAAAACTGTACCCCGACAAAACTATATATTTTGCCGAGAAAAACATAAGTGACGGGTATGGGTCTGTATTATCTAAAAGTTCAAGTGAATACTGCATAAGTTTGTAGAAGCTTTTGAATTCGTGGTCAGATATATTTGTTGCAAGAAGTATCTCCGAGAACATTGCGGCAAAATAATATTTCTGGAGATTATTGGCAATAAAATCTGCAGGTTTAACCTCAGATATATCTTTTAGTACGAGAAATCCGCTTTTTGAATCTCTTGTTAAATAAAATTTTGCAGTGGTGTATGCTTGAAGTGTTGAACAAAATCTATTATTAAGGCGCATAGCCCCGTAAGCAGATGCTTTTAAAACACCTCTATCCGGTGTAATAAAATCAGCGATTCTATTATAGCATCCCGATAAGGTTGTTTTAAGAACTATTCCATCGGTAACAATGTGTTTTTCTAATGACATTAGGAGTGCCTATTTATTATTCCGCAAAAATATCTTCTAAAACTATTTCTATTGAATATCCGCAATCTATTAATGAATCATAATCAATATGTTCGAGTCTCCCTTGAGAATCATAGAACTCCAGTATGTCAAAAAGCTTTTTCATAAACTGTTCTGAATTGAGCTTCTGTTTGATTTCGTTATTTTTTGGGCAATTAGTATCGATAACTATATGAATTTTTTCATCTTTTTGAGTAAGTATCAACGGGAAGAGTGCGCAACTTAAAGGGAGTTCATCCCTTGTGTGTATCTTGCAGAATCCGTCTTCCCATCTTTGACATGCTTCACCTATGATATACTTGTCGTCTTCTTTTTTAAAGAAAACATTACATGATTGTTCTGAAAAAAACCAAGCGTCCTGCAACTCCTCAAGTGAGAGTTTTTCTCCGACAAGTTCAAAAAATTTACAACATTCGAGACAATCCCAGCAATCGACCTCTATAAAATTATTCAATGTAGATCTCCAATATCTATCAGCGTAATTTACTTTCAGCTAACGCACATTCTGCTTCACTCTTCCGCAGATAAACCGGTTCGGGCGATTCCGATACAATTCCTTTGCGGATAGTATAATCACAAAAACTTATCATGTCAAGTGCAGAATAATCATTATAAAATCTAAATCCGTTATCCGGTTTAAGCCCGTCAATTTTTTGCTTAACCATATCGTTGTCCCTTCCGCAGAAGAGAATATTCTTTTCGGGGGTAATACTGATTTTGTTTAATATATCTTCAATAGGCAGATCATGCATATCATCTTGAGGTGTGGGTAGCATTGAGTCCTTCGTAAGGAATGAACAGAAAAAACGGTTTTTCTTGGCATCTGTAATCGGAACACAAAGTTCTATTGTTTTGTCATTAGATTTATTGAATACTAAGTAACTGTAAATATCAAATACAGAAAAACCTGTTGAAGGTATGTCAAGACCAAACGATAGTGCATTAGATGTCGTAACTCCGATTCTTAGGCCTGTAAATGAGCCGGGGCCGGTGATACAGAATACTCTATCAATTTGTTTCCTTAATATTCCTGCATTTAATATCAACTCATTAATAGCAGGCACGAGGTTTTCGAGATGAAGGTATCCCATGTTTAATTCTTTGAAAAAAGCAAGACTACTGTATTTTAATGCACATTTTAGGGTTGGCCCGGTTGTATCAATTACAATGTAGTTATTTTCTATTCTTTCCATTTTATATAAATCTTCCTTTTTGTATCTATTTGTTCAATAGTAACAAGAATATATTTATCGGGTATAAGCTCTCCGGCATTTTCAAACCATTCAATAAAGGATACGGCATCAGAATATATATAATCCTCAAATCCGATGGCATATAGTTCATAAGGGTCATTTATTCTGTAAAGATCAAAATGATAAACATTGATATCAGAGCCAAAGTATTCATTTACTATTGAAAAAGTAGGGGAGGGCATATTATCATTTACTCCGAGAGCAGATGACGCACCTCTCACAAACACGCTTTTGCCGACTCCCAAATTCCCTTTCAACGCTACCACATCACCCTTTTTGAATAATGAACCGGCTTTTGAACCTGCGTTAAATGTTTCTTCTTCATTATTTGATTCAAAAAAAAGCGATTTTTCCATCAGGATTTAAGCAATGCCGAGAGTGTACCGTCTGTATCTAATTTATGTATTTTTTCTATTACTTTGCTTAGTATCGGGTCAGTCTCAGTTATCAATGAATTCTCGGGCAAATTTATCTTTATATCAGGAGCACCCATCGGTTTATATTCAATAGAAAATTTAATCGGATTACGGATAATTCTTGCCATTTTGTCCATTAAGACTAATCTACCCTCATATTCTTTGATATAGTGTATATGGTTCTCAATGTTATTTATTTGGTCAATATCTATTACACGCATTTATTATGATGCCCTCCTGCCTCTTTTCTTTACCGGCGGGTCATCCCTTTTGATCAGTTTAGCATAAATAAACTTAACCGCTTCTATGGTAAAAACCCTTTTGCGATTTGAAAGTGTAAACAGCTTTTGCGACAAGAAAACATCTTTGAACCTATTTAGAAAGTTATGTAAATGGTGCTCTTTTAGAGTCGGGAAAAGTCTCACAATATCTGTTGTTAAGAAGTTATCTTTAAGTTCACACTCAATAAAATATTCTGCATTTATATGAGGGGTATCATCTTCTATCGGTTGTTCCTGGTCATTCTTGCACATTCTAGAATTTCTTTCCATTTCAGCAAGGGATATAAAAGCATTATTACCGTAAAAGCCGTTACCGAGCAATCCGTTGGGCCGGTATCTGTATCCTTTAAATTCAGCTTCTTCGATAAATGTAAGTTTTTGCGGCATATCAAACCTCTTAATTATTACAAAAAAATTTTCATCTGGTCAAAATATAACAGGATATCAGATTTATTCATTAAAATTTCATAAGTAAAGGAATATATCAAAAAAATCAATATTTATCAAGATGTTTTCAAATATCAGAATATTATTTTACAATTGGAGGGGTGCGAATTTATTTTTTGGGTAATTTAATAAATCTATCGTTAATGTTTTATTAAACTATCAACTGAATAAGATTACCCAATAAATTTCGCTTATAAGCTAAAGAAAGGTGTAAAAATGCCTGAGGCATTTTCTTTGTTATCGTTCTTTTGAAGAAATTTGACTAAGTATTATTCCGGTTTACCCAAAATTTAAAATTGCACCCATTTGGATTTACCTTAAATTATTTTATCAAACTCTTAGTAAGACAGATAAAATTATTGGATAAAAATTAAATCTGATCCGAGTCTAATCAAAACTAATATAGTATTGACAAAATCAATATATAAATTTATATATCTTAAAATTTTATAATATTATTTATTAAAAAAATCTATTTTCATTGAGATCGTTTGGTTATTGCATAGAATTTATAAAAAACAGGTGGCTATTATGAGAATCTTTTTGACAGTAACAATTATGTTGGGTTTTGTAATAACAGGTATTAATGCTCAAGGACTTCAGAGTGCAAGAGATGTTCTAGCCGGTTTGTCCGATAGATTTAAATCAAATGTAAGAGATTATCAGGCATCAATTAAACTTACTCAAGGTGAAAACAGTCAGAGTGGAACAGTAAGATTTCGTAATCCTCAAAAGATGCGAGTTGATTTTAGTGACGGGCAAATTTTATGTTCAGATGGGTATGAGTTGTGGATTTATATACCTGCTCAAACTTTATTGTTAAAACAGGAGCTTCAGTCAAGGTCTTTAGCTACAAATAGTGACGGTACTCCTGCTGCTGCTGAGTCTCCGATGATGACAACCCTTGTAGGACTTGACAGACTGATTGAGGAATATTCGGTAGAGTTTCCGGGTTCGAGAAACGCTGAGGTTTATAAAGACGGAACAAATGTTTATCAGTTCAAATTAACAAAATGGCAGACGCCAAGAAGCGGTATATCTGTTATTAATCTTACTGTGCAGGATAATGGTATGATCCGCAGGGTAGAGGGATTTACAACAACTTTCAGAAGAATATTAATAGAATTTGATGATATACAGTTAAACACCGGTATATCGAATATAATTTTTACATTTGAGTCACCCGGTCTTGTTAACACAATTAACAATTTTATGACACTCGGGGAATAATCAAGGTTTATTGTCAGTAATTATTTATTATTAAGAAAAGCAATGATGGGGAAATAATATGGAATCTTTAGGCAGTTTCTTAAAAGAAACTAGAGAAAAGCTCGGTTATACTATTGAAAAAGCGGCTGAAGAAACAAGAATATCTGCAAAGTATATATCAGATATTGAAAGTGACCTGTATTCCGGATTTCCCGGTGAAGCATATATAAAAGGATTTTTACGATCTTACAGTCAATTTCTTGAACTTGAACCGGATAAAATTGTACGGAAATATGAGCTTATCAAAATTTCTGAGTCTGAGATGCCTATCGATAAGTTGATACCTAAACCGAGTATCGATTTCAGATTTATTTTTTCGAAACTATTAATTGTTTTGATAGTTTGCGGTATCGGTTATGGTATTTTTATGGGTGGATTATCTATATACAGATTCATTAAAAATAGACCGGTAACTGATAATTCTCAATCATCCGGCAGTTCTTCGTCATCTGAGAATATTGCCGCATCATCTTCTTCAACCGTATCTCAATCTGACAGTCAAGGGGAATTATTAACCGGTGAGAAAACACTTTCATTAAATTTAAATTCGATTGTAGGTTTAAATATAGGCGGTACTTTTCATCCTCTAAAAGTTATTCAGTTGTTTCCTACGGTTATACTTGAAGATGCCACTAAAGAACAATATCTTTTGTTTCACAATTATAGTGAGAAGCTCGATATTAATAACGATAGTCTTTATGATGTTCAGGTGAAGTTAAATAACTGGAATGATCAAAGAGCTAATATAACATTCATTGTTTTAAATACAAATAGTTCAGAGACAACATTAACAACATCTTCTGTTGAATCTTCTACTGCAAGTTCATCAATCAGCAGTAGTGCAGTTGCAGTAAATAATAATAGCGGGCATTCTGAACAGCTCGGTTCAATAGTGGGATCACAAGCAAGCGTTACTCTGAATGTAAAAAGGGCAATTTATGTCAGATACAAAGCAGATAACAATCAACAGATAGAACAATTTTTTTCGCCGAACACAAGCCGTCAGATTTCATTCTCAAATTCATTAACTGTTTGGTCATCAGATGCGGGCGGATTAGATATAGTTATACAACAGCTTAACAAAACAATCAGTGCCGGTTCGGTTGGTACACTTTCAGTTAAAAGACTTGTACTTGAGGACGGATCCGATAATAAAAAGATTCTAAAACTTTTTACGCTTAATTAGGCAATATATAAAACCACATAAAAAGAAAATGAGATAAAGCTCCAAGAATTACAAAAATATGCCATATTTCATGAAAAGCAAATTTGCCGGGAAACGGGTTTGGTTTTTCTGCATAAAATATCAACATCCCTATTGAATAGAATATTCCGCCTAATGCAATCAGAGAAACAGAGAATAATGACATCGTTTTAATAAGTTTAAATACTATAACTCCGCCTGCCCATCCCATTGTGATATAGATTGTATTGGTAACCCATTTTGGTATGTCAGGATAAATTGATTTAATCGTAATTCCTATAGCGGCCATACCCCAAGTAGCACCAAATATTGTCCACCCCATAGGGCCCCGTAAAGGTACAAGACAGATCGGTGTGTATGTTCCTGCAATTAGTAGAAATATTGCAAGATAATCACATAGTTTGAGTATTTTTTCGAGTTTTGGTCCTGAGTTTACACCATGATGAAGTGCGCTTGAAACAAATACGGCAAATAATGTCATGCCATAGATCGAAAAACTGACTATATGCCAGATTTTACCTGCGACTGAAGAATAAACTATCAATAGTGATATTCCGATTATACTGAATAGTGCGGCAGAGAGATGAGAAGATGCATTGAATTTCTCATCTGTGACAATTTTACTGCCGTCTTTACTTAGACTTTTATTAGTATTCATGTGCTTTATTACCTCCGAAAACATATTTTAAAAAATAACATGAATTGCTGTTTTAGTAAATACTAATAAACATTTTCGTAGGTTATATTACTGATAATTAAATGAAATCTTACATTAGTTACCCATTTACCGCTTATTAGGTTGTATTGCGGCGGTGATTCGATAAGCACTTTACCTGTTATAGATAGCGGTCTTGATTTGAGTTCGAGTCTGGCGGCATTGATTATACCGTCATAAATTGCATTTTTATATATTTCAATTCTTCCTGTCCAATCGTTGTAATATGACCCCTCGGCAGTTCCCTGAGTCATATGCCCTCCGGCACCTCTAAAACCTGAAATGTAGTTTTTTTGACTATCTTGAAGTCTGTATGTCCCCTGGACTCTAATAGATGTCTCAGAGTGTTCATATTGAGATACTCTCATATTAGGATCATTATTTCTGATTACTGCAATTTTTTCGAGGTCAAAGTATCCTCTTCGTCCATTAACCGGGTTTGATGTTACAAGATTAAACCTATAACCGTATAACATGCCACTTGCGAATTCAAAAATTTCATTTCTTGCCATAGAAACAGCATCTTCAAGTTCATATCTTATCATTTGAGAGTTATTATCAAAATGTTGACCGATAAGACCCTCTCCGTATATTTGTATATAAGATCTGTTTATATATTGAGAATAGACTGAATATGTTATAAAAAGTTGTAATACAATAAAACAAACTCTATGCATATTAAAATCTTCGGTAATAGATCTTTTTAGTTAATAAAAAAATCAATAATTTTTTAGGAATTTTAGAATATTTAGGTTATAATAATTTTTTATTAAGGAGGGATTATGGGAGAGTTTCATAATATACCGATCTGGTTCTTGTGGGTTTTACCCGGGGTAATACTATTGATAATTGAAATATTTACACCCGGATTTGTCGTTTCGCTTATCGGAATATCTTGTATATTAGCCGGAGTATCGTCATTATTTTATCCGAATTTTATTTTTAATGTAATTGTATTTTCTGTTTCATTGATTTTATTGTTGGTTTTCATAAGACCGCTTTTTCTTAAGTTTTTTGTTAAAGAACATAAGAATATTCCCGAAACCTTTATTGATTCAATAATCGGTAAGGAATTTCTGGTGGATTCAGATATTGATAACCTTAAAGGACTCGGATATATTAAGGTTGGTGCAGACTATTTCAAAGCCCGTTCAGATAACGGGGACCCTATAACTAAAGGTGAGGTTGTAAAGGTTTTAAAGATGGATGGAATTACGGTAACCGTAAGAAAAAAATAAAAATTTTATAAGTAAGGAGATTGTATGGAGTTTCTTGTATTATTGTTTTTGTTCGTGATGGTTTTTGTTGTTGTCATTGCGTTTTCCGGTGTCAGGATAGTTTCTCAATCAACTATCAAGATAATTGAACGGTTAGGTAAATATCACAAAATATTACAACCCGGTATCAATTTTGTGTTTCCCGTTATTGATAGAGTCAGACTCATTCCTGAGCGGGTTACATATAAAGACTATAACGGTAATACCTATATGAGGACCACTACAAAAAGTTTTATTGATGTAAGAGAGAGGGTTTATGATTATCCGAGTCAAAATGTTATTACCAAGGATAATGTCGGTATAAGAATCAATGCAATTCTGTACTTTCAGGTTATGGACCCATATAAAGCATTATATGCTGTTGAAGACTTGCAGCTTGCTATTGAGAAGCTTACTCAAACAACCCTAAGAAATGTTATTGGTGAACTTGAGTTGGATGAGACTTTATCAAGCCGAGAGCTTATCAATACAAGATTAAGAATAATTCTAGATGAGGCTTCGGATAAATGGGGTGTAAAGGTCAACCGTGTTGAACTTCAGGATATTATGCCGCCTAAGGATATTCAGGATGCTATGGAAAAGCAAATGAGAGCAGAAAGAGAGAGAAGGGAAAAAATACTTAGAGCTGAAGGTGAAAAAGAATCTTTGAGACTAACAGCCGAAGGTGAAAGGGAGAAGATGGTTGCTGAAGCTGATGGTCATAGACAAGAGCAAATACTTAAAGCTACGGGTCAGGCAGATGCTACACTTCAGATAGCAACAGCTGAAGCTAAAGCGATCTCTTTGATCTCCGAAGCACTTGGGACAAATCCCGAAAAAGCTTCACAGTATATCTTAGGTCTAAAATATATACAAGCGTTCAGTTCAATTGCTGCAACTTCTAACGATAAAGTAGTTTTTATGCCTTTTGAGTCAAGCTCAGTTTTAAGTTCTTTGGGGGCAATTAAGGAATTATTTGGAAGTAAGTAATTAAAAAGGGCTGACTTCGTTAAGAAGATCAGCCCTTTTTTTTACGATATTTTAACCTTTATCTCTTTGGTTTTTTGTTCTTCAATTTTTGGAAGTACAACTTTTAGTGCTCCGTCAGAATATTCAGCCGTAATATTTTCACTGTTAACTGTTTTATTCAGATTAAAACCTCTTCTGTAACCGTTATAAGTCATCTCTTCTCTAATGCAATTATAATTTGTGTCCGGTTTTATAGTTGTATCTGCAGTAACAAAGAGAATATCTTTTTCAACCTTGATATTTATTTTTTCTTTGTCTGCTCCCGGCATATCAAAAAATATTTCAAATCCGTCTTTTGTTTCGTTTATATCGCATTCGGGAGCTTCATAAAGAACCCCTTTAGTATTCTGAAGATTTTGTTCTTCCGGTTTATTTACTTGATTTTGAATATTCATAATTATCCTCCTTTTATTTTGTTATGCTATTTGTATTTTTCTTGGTTTTGTTTCAGGTGATTTTGGAATATTTAATAATAGTATTCCGTCTTTTAACTCAGCTTTGATATTTTCGGTATCGATTTTTTCGGGTAGTATGAAATTCCTTTCAAAATCTCCCGTAAATCTTTCATTAAGATAAGCTGAGTTTTTCTCTGACTTCTGTTTTCTTGTTCCGCTGATTTTTAAAGAATTATCCTTAATAGAAATATTAAGTTCATCTTTTTTTACTCCGGGGAGTTTAGATACGACAATATAATTGTCTGTGTTCTCATAGATGTTAGTTTGAGCAAAACCACTCGGGTTCATAGTGCTCCTTGTGGAAAATACTGTGTTAAAAAGCCTGTTTAGATCATAAAGTTCGTCAAAATAAGTTCTTAGCATATTGTCCTCCTTGTCTAATAATTTTTTCAATATAATTATAGCAAAAAGCGTGCCAATTTTAATTAGGTTTAAGTTGTTAATTATTGGTTTAATTAGGTGTATAAAAAATAACTTGATTATGTGTTGTATAAATAATACACATGTGTAACTATTTAACCCTATTTAAGTGTGGAAAAAATTTATATAATTTAAATATTTGAGGTAGTTATTGATGAATAAAAAAGTAACTAAACTTAAAAATTAAGTATTTGAGATTAATTTTTCAATGTTCTCTCTCATTCTGATAATGTAGTTCTTGTTGTGAAGGAAGTAGGCAAGTTCAATGGCATTTTCAATGTCTTTGCCGGTACAGTTGCCGTGACCGACAATAACAAGTCCGTCAACGCCAAGTAAAGGTGCACCGCCAAAAAATCGAGGATACAATTTCTGCATTATCTCTTTATTATCTTTAACGGAAAATGATTCAGAAATTGTTTCCATAAAGAAGGCTGTCATAGATTCTGCCATTTTAATAATTGAATTGCCTGTAAGACCGTCGCATATGGCTATGTCAACTGATCCGTTAAAGAGGTTATATCCTTCAATATTTCCGATGAATGATGGAATCTTTGATATAAGGTCGTAGGCGTTCTTTAAAATCTTACTGCCTTTGCCGTGTTCACTGCCGATATTTAATAGTCCGATAGTAGGATATGGTTTGTCCCATAGTATGGAATAATAAGCAAGACCGAGAATTGCATTGTTAAACAGATTATCTTCGGTAAGCTCCGGATTAGCGCCTATATCAATTAAAATTGTTTCGTGACCCGATTTGGATGGGAAACTAGCAGATAACGCGGGCTTTTTGGATTTAATGATTGTATTTAAAGAAAATATACTTGATGCAACTGTTGCTCCGGTGTTCCCCGGTGAAAAAAAACAATCAATCTCATTATTTTTTAGAAGTGTTGTACCTACTACAACGGTTGAATCGCGCTTTTTTCTGACTGCCGAGACCGGTGATTCATCCATGTTAACCACTTCATCAGCATTTGTTAATAATATTTGTTTGTTTTGAAGTAAATTCGGGTAATTTGACAGGATGTTGTTTTTTTTACCGATTATATTTATTTTGATATCGGTAAGTTTTGAGGTTGATCTGAGAACACCGTCTATCAGTTCTGAAAAATGGCGCTCTCCTGATTCAACATCGATTCCTATTATCAAGCGTTATTTGCCTCAACAACAAGTCTGCCCTTGTAATAGCCGCAATGAATACATACTCTATGTGAAAGGGTTAATTCACCACATTCAGAGCATTTAGTCATTTGAGGAAGATCCATTTTCATGTTGATTCTTCTTTGGCTTCTTGTTTTTGATTTTGATATTTTTGTTTTTGGTACAGCCATTTCTATCCCTCTTAATTATATTAATTAAAATCTTTTGTTAATAACGGAACAATACTTATATTACTTTTATTTAAAAAAGTCAAGTTGTTTTAAGGAGGGGGCGAATTTATTTTTGGTAATCTAAATAATCTATTGTTTATGGTTATTTAAAGCATAAAAGTAAACGCTCGAAAACGCTGTATTCGGAAGACTCATAAGGCGTTTCCGCTCGTTTCTTTTATGCTTTATTAAATCAATAATTATATAAAATTACCAAAAAATAAATTCTTCTTTTGTACTGAAAGAGGTTAAAAATGCCGCCGGCATTTTTTTCTTTTTAAACAGAATAACTGTTTAAGTTAAAATATTAGATTTGTTAAAAATTAAAATTCGTGTGGGGCGAATTTATTTTTGGTAATCTAAATAATCTACTGTTTATGGTTATTTAAAGCATAAAAGTAAACGCTCGAAAACGCTGTATTCGGAAGACTCATAAGGCGTTTCCGCTCGTTTCTTTTATGCTTTATTAAATCAATAATTATATAAAATTACCAAAAAATAA
>CAZSQU010000055.1:0-19965 GCA_964608985.1 uncultured Spirochaetales bacterium | reverse complement strand
AATCAACAATCTACTTCGCTTCGCTACGATTATCGTGCATAACGCGGGTTAAACAAATTGATTATAATTAGTCAAACCTGAAAAAGTCGGATTTTTCTTTCACTCATTAAAAATTAGCTAAAGAATTTATGGTAAAAATAATATTTCCGATTCTATCATTGATAAACCGGAGTAATTTTCTGATATTTTGTCCACAAGCACTCAAAACTGTATTATACATATCACCTTTTTCACCTTTCAAATAATTCCTTCCTAAATGTCCATCACTCTTCATATGCCCGATTATTGGCGCGATTGCTAGACCGCCGGCAACTGCAAACGCTTATGCAAAGTTAAAACTAAAAGCCGGCGAGATGGTATAGTGGAAACCCTTGAATAACCTACTGAAGCGGCAATTTTTTATAATGCATCAGTTGTTACTGGCAAGAATTGTAACCTTATGTCACGACAAAGCTAATTTGCCATCATATATCGAGCCTATTACACTGCTCCAAAAATCAGTATTCTTTTTGGGGTTTAATAGCTTTTTACAATCGTTTAGAAAAACCTAACCAAATCTTTTTGAGAATATTTATACAAATTCTCTTTTAATCTTTCAACCATAAAAGGTTTTCCATGAGCTGGTAGAATGAATTTAATATTCATTGAAATAATTCTATCCCATGATTTATATACTTCATCTACATTTTCATTAAAAAGTGTAAGATGTTTTGCTCCTGCCCAATTTAAGAAATTTGAAGTCTGATCGCCAACTAACAAATAATAATCATTTATCAAAAGGCATATTCCATCGGTTGTATGACCAGGAGTATGTATGATTGTTCCTTTTATACCAACTTCATCGGGTAGTTTATTTTGAACTCCATAAACTATCAAATCTTGATCTCGAATTGTAAATGGCGGAAATGTTAATGTCCAATCGGGTTTTAAAAACATCTTAATTTTAAACAATGCATAAATCAATGGATTTACAATTCCACCACCATTGTTTTTGTTGTTTTTTCCTGATGCTAATAATGGAATACTCTTTTCATGTACGATAAGCTTCATCTCTCTATTAAGTTTGGTCAAATCTCCAATAAAACCTGCATGATCATCGTGATGATGGGAAAGAAAAACGTATTTGATTTCATTAACATTAATCCGATGCTTATTAAGTATTTTTAAAAAAGTTTGAAAATCCTGCTCATATCCAGTATCAAACAACAAAAATCCACTAGCCCGCGTTATGCAAGATACGAGATCCAGTAGAATTTTCGTGCATTATGCGGGCTAGGTATCTTAATGAGATACGATGTAGTAACTCCATGTCTGATTGGAATAATATTATCAGGCAGTTTTACTGTTTGAGTATTGTTGCAAAAATAAACATAGCTACAAACTGCAATTATTGAAATTGCAATTATTGATCATATCGATAACTTTTTCTTTTTAGTTTTTATCATTTTAAATATCCCCTTATAAAATTAAATAGAAATTTATCTTGAAGTCTGGTTTTTTTTTTATGGCACACAAAGTTTGCCATTATGAGATGTTTTTTCTTTGCCGAAAAAGCGAGCGAAGCGAAAGCAGGCATAGAAAAATTGCTCCAAAAGGGTGAACTGAGGTCTTCCGAACAAAGTCATATGGTCTGTTAGTTGAAGAACAACGGCAAATATTTACAAAAAAACCGCGACAAGGATGTCGCATTATTCTAAATTCTTTTTACTATCTTGACTACCTTCCACTTTTTTAATGTTTTCCAAAGACCTTAACAATAATAAATGAATTGTCACGCCAATACCAATTGTTCCTAACAATATTTTAACAAAAAAATGTTCAACAAAAAAAATTGACGAAATCAAAACACACCATAAAATAAGAATTGATGCTATCTTTGATTTTCTTGACACTGCTCTATATTTCATATAATTTTCAATGAATTTTCCAAAAAATTTGTGTCTTATCAGCCATCTGTATAATGAAGTTGAACTTTTAAGAAAACATGCAGAGGATAACAACAAAAATGGTGTGGTTGGTAAAACGGGAACAAATATTCCAACTATCCCTGTAGAAAGTGATAATAATCCGGCAGTAATCAGTAAATATCTATTTATATTACTCATTTTATTTGACATTTTTAAAATTTTCTTTATTTTTTTCACTCATGCTCGCTAAACTCGAAACAACAATGTTTAATTGATTAGCCCCTGAAGAAATCTCAGAAGTCATACATTTAACTTCATCAGCAAATTTTCTTAAATCAATCACAGTTTTTTCATTTTGACTTGATTTAGAAAATAATATTGTTATTTTCTGTTGTACATCGCCAAGATCAGATAAAATTGTTCCATAATTATTCTTTACATCCGATGATAATAAACTTAAATCAGTAGTTGATTGTAAAATGTTTTTTAATCCATCTAGTTGTTCCAGAGAAAAATTGCTGATATCTTTATTTACTTGTTCTACATTTTTTACATTATTAATTATATCAAAAAAATGTTTTTCTGAATCAAACAACTCATCACCGGCCGACTTTATTTTGTTTATTAAATCGCTTAGTGTTGATTTTACCTCTTTAGCTTGTGTGCTTGATAATTCCGACAACTTTCTTATTTCATCTGCAACAACAGAAAATCCTTTTCCATATTCACCAGCATGAGCCGCTTCGATACTTGCATTCATTGCCAATAAATTAGTTTGTGAAGCAATATCTGTGACAATTTTAATAAACTCATAAATACTGTCTATCGAAGAAATATTATCCTTCATATTGGAAGCAATTTTTGATTGTAAGTCTTTGTTATTATCAACAACTGAAAGTAATGTATTTATTGCCTGTTGTGAATTTTCAATAATTATTTTATTATTATTAACAGATGCTGTTATTTCTTCAATTAATGCAACAATATTTGAAACGCTAGAGATTTGTTGCTCAATTATTGGATGCAAATTGTTTGTTTTTGCAAAGATTGAATTTACTACTTTTATTACATCTTTTACATGATTTTTTTCTTCTTTGACATTTTTTTCTATTTTATCTACATTTTCAGATAAAACAGAAATATTTTTCTCAGAAGAATTTATAGTTGATGTTATCTCATTTACGGTTGCGGATGTTTCAACTGCATTTGCTGAAAGTTCCTCAGATTGAATCAAAACAGTATTTGAAAAATTATAAAACTTGTCATTCAAATATTTTATCTTTTTTTGTTTTGAATATTGTTGAATTAAAATCGTTAATACTAACATCACAATAATAGCTAATAAAATAGGAACAATCATTTATTTTCCTTATTAGTAAAGGTGTCCTTTCCATAACAAACATTAACGCCATTCATCCTTGGGCATTTTTTGTAAAAAGGACACTCTTTGCAATTTATTTTTTTTGTCAAATCTTTTATACTTTTGTTTTTATTATCTTCCATGCTTCACTCATAAAAGCGACAATAGTTTTTGCATCATTGTCGTTGTAATCTGCCGCTTTATTTCCGACACCGATAACACCAACAACTAAAGAACCATCAAAAATTGGGGCATTCATGTGCTTTTGTACTTCCACATGACCTGCAGGGTACCCTTTTTTGGTCGGTTTTACAAGATTTTTATAATCATTTGTAATTATTGCTTTTCTTTCTCTTACTGCATCGCCCCACATTCCGGTATCCTCAAGTAAATAAACAATAGGCTTCGTTATCATAGCACAGTTAGCCATTGCAGAATTAGACCATCCCTGCATTGTAAGAACATCCTCGGTATCGTTCATTGTTGCAAAATATGACAATTTTGAATTTGTAAGTCTGCAACACTCATCCATACATACATTAAGTATTTTTTTTAAGTCACCATTTTTAACATTTTCCAAATTTTTTAACGCTGTTTGCATTTTTATGCTCCTCAAAATTAATTTATGATAAATTTTATTATCATCATGCTATTTAAAAATCCTTATCCCAATTAAGTTTCGGCACAGACGCCGAAACAATCACAAATCTTTGCCGTTGTCTTTTATCTAATGTCCGCGCGTTTGTCTGTAGTGCAAATTATAAGATTAATTATTTAATAATTGAAATCTTATTAAAAATCTTTCTAATTATACTAATTTTCTCATTTTTTAGAAATACTTTATTTGAAAAACTTTCTTTAAATTCTGATTCATATTTTACTTCTTGATTTGAAAAATCATCTATTTCATTAGTATAATTTGATATTTTATCTACAACAAAATCTTTTATATTTGATTCCAAATTTTTTGACTCATTTTCAAATCTTTTAATTAAACTGACTTTATCAAGAAATCCATCTTTTATCATTAAACCACTAAAATATTTTTTTGCTTTTAGATGTTTATAATTATTATCAAACCATGAAATTGCATGTTCATTATATGTTTTTACATCATAACAAAGTTGAAATCCAATAATATTACTATTATCATACCAAATATAAAGATCAAAGAAATCATCTGAAAAAATTCTTCTTATTGGTTCATTTTCTAGTTGTTTAGCATATTTAATTTCATATAACATTTATTGTTTCCTATCTTTTTTGCATTACAGACATCTCTTAGGAAAGTATTTTATACGATAATAAAATAAATATCAATAAAATATTCGTTTTGAGTATAAAAATAAATGCCTTAGTTGGCTGCATTGCCCAAGGATGTGAATAGAACTCCTGCCATATCTTTTTTTCAGCTTCTTTCTAGGATGATAATCAAGTTATTTGCCTCACTGTATTGAATAGAAGCTGAATTAGTCGAAATCTAGACAGCTTGGTTTTAGATATTAGTATTGGTGGTGTAAGTTTTCTGATAGAAACCTAAGAGTAAAATGTAGTTGACGATTTATACAGTTATCAAGCCTCTAAAAGAACATAGGTGTGCTTTTAGGACTGTCTTTTTACATTTTTTTCCCAACCATCATTTCTTTTCTTATTTAGTCATTGTGAAGCGTCAACCTAACATTTGCTTAACCCGCATTATGCACGATAATCGTAGCGAAGCGAAGTAGATTGTTGATTAGCTTAGAGTTAGGAAGATTTGAGACTCGCAGCATAGTAACACTATGTGAGAATCGAAAATCGAGTAACTCGTGGATAATCAGCAAGATACGAGATTCAGTAGAATTTTCGTGCATAATGCGGGTTAACTTGTATTTTCGCTACTATAAGACTAGGCGCGTTTTGTACTACAGGAGCGTAGGGAAAGCACAAAATGTGACAAAGAAAATATCAAGTTGAAGCCGTTGTTAGATTAAACCCTTTTGAATTTGAAGCTCTACAATCGATATGTCAGCAGAATCAAAACTCTACCACACTATGTTAATAAAACTTTATAGCCTTGCCGGTGCCCTGGCGAGGTAAAAACCTATTCCAGTTTCGCTCCAAAGCATGTAAATTTGGTTGTGTTCGTCAAAAATGACGCAGGGGTTTATCGGACCATCGAGGGAATTATTTGTGATTTGCGAAGTCATAACAGGATTATTTGCGTAACGCGTAAAAACTCGTCCATCGATGCTCGTTGCTAAACCGATACTTGGCGTTCGCGTAATTAACGCTGCTGAAATATAATACATTTCGAAAACGCCGCCTCTTAAAAGATAGCCCGAGGGATAAGCGGTGATGCTGTCCCATGCGCCTGAGGGTCCCTTGTCAAATATGGGGTTGGCTGGGTCCTTGGTCCAGGTAATGCCGTCAGATGAGGTTGCTCGCCCCGTTCTAACAATGTTTAAGGCGTTTACCCCGGTATAATACATTATAAATGAATTCCCATCGTTGACCACATCAGGCGATTCGACTCGGTACTCGTCCCAAGTTCCAGTTCCGCCAAGGGCGATTACCGGAGTAGAACGAGGCCTTGCGAAGTTAATTCCATCAGTCGAAGTCGCTAGTCCTATTTTACCATTATCGGGACTATTATCAACATCGCCAAAGAAATAAAGGTAGTAGGTTGAGCCCACTTTAATGATCGAGGGCGTGTCTATGAAGTGGTCATCAAAGTGACCTGGGCCTGAAGGAGTAAGAACCGTCCCACTTCTTGTCCAAACAATACCATCAGGTGATGTGGCTCGTCCAATTCGCCCTACTGTGTCCGTTCCGCCTTGAGCGTAATACATGATGAAAGTTTGACTTGGGCCGGTGTTTTCAATTAGAACATCAGGAGAACCGATTCCGTTATCTTCGATTGCGTTTGTCAACTTAGTAAAAACTGGACTATTTGAAACTGATGTCCATGTCCACGAACTTTGGATCTTCGGGTTGTCGATCGAGTTGCACCCTACGAAAAGTAAAACCATTGTTGATAGCAAACCTGAAATTATTTTTACCATTAAGTATGCCTTGTTATCTATAAAAAAAACCGGGGCCATCTGCATTTTTTTTAGGTTTCCGCATTTTCTAAATCGTGTATTCATCGATCATCCTCCTCGTTTTTCAACTTCTCCCTACCCGAGAGGGTTAATCTAACAGCTGGTGTTTCCGATATTTGTCAACATAGATGTCGCATATTATTCAAATAACTCATCAATACTATAAAACTTCAAGGTGCTTTTTTTTGACCTATCTTCAATCTCTTCAATTATTTCCTTATCTTTAATATCTTCATACAATTCATACAATGCTTTTTTCAAAAGTGCAGAAGTGTCATAATGTAAATGATCTTTTAAATAATATAACACCTTTTCTTCTTCTTGATTAAATCTAATTGATGCTATTGCCATAATTTATACACCTCATCTCGCTTGCCAATATATACAACAAATATATCATCATTTTCAAAATAAAATAAGGCTCTATACTTTCCTTTTCTTAATCTATAATAATTTTTTATAATTAATTCTTAGGGGGGGAGTCTTTCCGATAAATGTTGGCTGATATCTGTCGTCTTGAAACTTCCTTTAAAAATCAATTTAGTGTGGCAAAATGTGGCTTTAGCCCTTGCAAATATCAGCTGATAGATGACTCGTAGAGCGAGAGGCCTAAGGGACAAAAGTTCAAAATATCTTTTCCTTATTCTTTTAGCTCCATTACCTGTTCTTGAATATTTGAGGCAATCCCACCAACTTTTACTTCTGTAATTTCATTACAATTTATTTTTAATTGAGCAAGTATTTCAGAGGGTTTGTTCATCGAATACCCTTGTTCAAAAACTAAATTGCCGACTTGTTTGTTAGAAATCTTACCATATTTATATAAATAACAACTTAAAGCTCCACTCGAAGTCCCTGTTGCCGGCTCTTCTGGTATATCATAAAGCGGAGCAAGATTTCTACAATGAGCCGTAGCATTTTTCATTGTTTCTAAAGTAAACATATGATATCCAATTGTTCCATATTTTTTGCTGATATAAGCAACTTTTTCAAAATTTGGTTGTATACCAAATAAACTCTTTAAATTCTTTATCGGAATAAAAATATCTTTTAATCCAGTAGAAACTATTTGAATTGGCAAATCTATAGAAATAATGTCCGGTGAAATATTTAAGGAATCAGCGATTTCATTTTTATCGATTTTTTCAAAAAATTCCGGTAAATTCTGATTCATAAAAATTATTTCATCTTTTGTCGCCTCAATACTCAAAACACCAGCTTTTGTCTCTTGGGTATATTTGCCAATTTGTATACGGTTAAGTTTTAACATAAGAAAAAAAGTTGCAATAGTGGCATGACCGCACAAATCAACTTCTCCGTTTGGAGTAAAAAATGTTACTTTGAAATTTGCTTTATCAGATTTTTCGACAAAAGCCGTCTCCGAAAAGCCAATTTTTGTAGCTATCTCTTGTCTGGTTTGACTTGATAAATTATCAGCATCAAATACGACTCCTGCGGGATTGCCCCCTTCTTTAGTTTTTGCAAAAGCATTTAATGTATAATACTTCATTTTATTTGGTAAATGGTAAAAGGGAATGGAGCGATTAAATTTTAGTAAAGTATTTTTGAATTTCATATTTTTTATGAAACTATTTTATATGATAATAAAATAAATATCAATAAAATATTCGCTTTGAGTTTAAAATAAATGTTTTTTATATAATCTCTTAAAGCCACCGCCACAGGTAGTTTCAGATCAACGAAACTCAGATAGGCGAGGTTGCTGGAGGTTACTCATAGTGTTGAGCGTCTTCGCTTTTTTAATCGAGCGAGGCTCATTTCTTATAATTTTAATTCCATTGCAATTTGTTTAGATATAAATCCTGTTTTTTCATAAAGCCGTTTGGCTGGTAAGTTATTTGCCCCAACAAATAATTCAATGTTTTTAAAACCACGATCTTTAGAAAAGGCTATTAAATCATGAATTACTTTTTCTCCAATCTGAGAATTCCTATGTTCCTTTTTTATGTATATATTAAACAAAAAACCAACTTTAATAACTTTTGATGGTTTTAAGCCAAAAATTACTATACCAATCTTTTCATTTTCTTTCCAGATAGTTTTAACGAAATAGTCATCATTTTGAATAAATTCTATAACATCATTCTTGCGTTTTTCAATTAATTCAATTGGAATAGGATAGTCATGAGTATTATTATGGCTAACAGTTTCAGATTCTTCAAAAATTGGCCAATCAGAAGTTACTTCAAAATTTTTATATATAATTGAGATATTCATCTTTTTTCCTTCTTGCCCCACCCGATTCTTAAATTCCGTGCAACATCTGAGCCTATGAGATGTTTTTTGCTTTGACAAAAAAGTGAGCACAGCGAAAGCAACAAAGCAAAAAATATCCCCGATAGGGCGAATGAGCCTCAGTAAATGCAGTCATACCGGCTGTTGAAACTGTAGGAAAACCATATAATATCATTTACAATTTTTCAATAAATTAATAGAGTTATATAAAATAAAAATTACGCGGTATAACAAAATACCTAGGTACATCAAAACAGTATTTTTACAGCAGTATTTTTAAATAGTCAGACATTAGAAGGCACCTGATAATGACTTATTGATTCCGCTACTTGATACAGCCGCGTCAAACTATGACTCTATAGGCAAAGGGAGTGATTTTCTAAAGAATAAAACTGTAATAAAGCAAGTGAGATTCACATTGAGAGGGAAAAACAAGGTTAATATTCAATGGTTATTGTTCTGTATAGTTCATAATCCGGGTAAAATTACCACCTTTGGAAACCTATCTATGGCATAATGGTGATTTGTTCAGCCTAGAATAATCATAACCCGGATAATATCAATAAGTTTAATAACCTTTTTTGAAAAAAAAAATTTATAGCTAGAGCAGTTGTTAATTTAAAAGGGTTTTCCTACAGATTCGTTAGATGATGTTTGAGCACGGCTTATTGAACAGTAATTTCTAGCAACCATTTTGATAATAATCTTTTATCTATTTCAGCTACTTTTTTAATTTTAATATGTCTCATTGTTTCTCCTGTGCCTTCCAATCTATTTTCATTATCTGTGATATTTTTAAAATTATAAAAACCAAATGTAACATGGCTTTTATTGAATCTTAGATAAGTAAAGTCTTTTGGGTTTCCAAAAACTGCAAACCCCCATTTGATATTTTCATCAGTATTTTTAATGGTTTTAAATATTAAGTCACGCAATTCGTATAATATGGATTTGTATGGTTCTGGTGCTGAATCAAAATACTTCAAAACTTTGTTATTACTGTTCATTATGCCTCCTTTGGTGCTCAAATTTTACACAATGTCGGCCAGAATATGAAGGCCGGTACTCCGGCTGTCCCCGAAGGGCGAAACGACCGATAGGGAATGCAGTCATACTTGCTGTTGAAACTGTAGGAAAACCATATAATATCATTTACAATATTTCAATAAATTAATAGAATTATATAGAAAAAATAAATAATGATAAAACAGGTCGTCCCGCATAAAACCCAAGGAATCTCCTAAAACTTATCCTGTTTGCGTACTCACGAGGTGTTATCTCATCACGAGGTACAGATAAATTCTGTAGTGAAAATATTGTTGCTATGTCTTTAGCTTTAGAATACAACCCCGGATTCTACAGTTATAGCTGACTTTATCTCAGGAATGAAAAACCAGATTGGCGCAGTGTTTACAGATATTTTGCTAATAGCAGAGGCATTTGGACAGGGACCTGATAATGACTTATTGATTCCGCTACTTGATACAGCCGCTTCAAACTATGATTCTATAGGAAAAGGAAATGAATTTATAAAGAATAAAACTGTAATTGCTGATACCGGGTATTTTTCTGAGGAAAACTTTAATAAAGCAAGTGAGATGCAAATTGACGCCTATATTCCTGATCAAAACTTTAGAAAACGTGATATCCGTTTTGAATCTAAATCTCGACATGATCCAGATTACAATAAAACATTTAAACGGGAAGACTTCGTTTATGATAAAGAAAATGATGTTATGATATGCCCCAATGGTAATATATTGACATTGAGCAAGCAGACTCATGTAATGAAGCGTATAACTTACAAAAGATATCTGGAAAAAAAAAGCTACTGCACAGGATGTCCCGATAGAAAAAAATGTCTGCGGAATGAAAATACCCATTACAGGATATATCAAGTGGCAATAGATTCGGAGGGGCGGGATAGTATAAAAGAGATGATAAAGAAAATTGATTCTGAAGTTGGTCGCGATACATATAGCCGTCGGATGGGAATAGTAGAACCTGTATTTGCCAATATTCGGACACAAAAAAAACTTGTTAGATTCACATTGAGAGGGAAAAACAAGGTTAATATTCAATGGTTATTGTTCTGTATAGTTCATAATCCGGGTGAAATTACCACCTTTGGAAACCTATCTATGGAATAATGGTGATTTGTTCAATATAGTGTAAATAAAATCCGGATAATATCAATAAGTTTAATAACCTTTTTTGGAAAAAAAATTAATAGCTAGAGCAGTTGTTAATTTAAAAGGGTTTTCCTACAGATTCGTTAGGTAAAGGGCTGTCATTGTTTAATCATGCAATACTGAATTATACTAGTTTTATCAAATTTCTGAGACTCTAGTAATTTAAATCCATATTTCTCGTAAATAAGTACATTGTTTACATTTTGTGTTTCAAGATAAACTGCCTCAGATGATATTGATGCATTTTCTAGAAAAGGTTTTATCATTTTGCTTGCAAATCCTTTTCCCTGATATTCTGGCGAAACAACAACTACATCAAGATACCAGTATCTATTTACATTTATATTGTTCCTTAATTTCGTTGACCATGTTTGGTATTTAATCATCTTATATAAACTAATTAACCCCACTCTAAAGACTAAAGAAAAGCCGTAAATTAAATCAAAAATAGTAATTGCACTATGATGGTCATCGGGACTTTCCCATATGCAAAGTCCTTCAAGTTTTGAAGAAACCTTATAAGACAGTTTTAGTTGGGATTGTAGCTTAAATTGGTATAAATATTCCAACTTTTTCAGGCGAGTTTTCACATCTGGAAAAAACCAAACATGTAAATTATCATTGAACATTGACAGTGCAAATATTTTAGATGCTTGTTCTATTTCGCTTTTCTCTATTCGTTGCATATTACCATCCTTGTTTAAATAATTCTTTTTCTTATTCTAAAAATTTCATAAAATAAAAAGTTGTATTATTATTAATATTCAAACTGTCTGTTAGTTCAAAGCCCTTCTTTTTGTATATTTCAACATTTTTCGGATTTGCAGTTTCAAGGAAAGCTGGCACTTTCTCATTCCTGCATTTTTCTAAAACTGGATTCATCAACTTGCTTGCTAATCCCTGACCCTGTCCATCAGGAAGAACTCCGATTATATATAAATAACAGAAATCACCGACTTTAGGAAAATGGGAGTGGGAATTATTTGCCATCTTAAGTGCCCTGAAAACCGTTGTGATTCCCATTGTAAAAAGAAAACTTATATTCCTTTTTAAATATTCAAATGTTAACCTTTCTTTCTTTTTTGAATACCAGAGTGCCGCTCCCAGATTATCTTTCGTCAGGTATATTTCGCCTTTATTAAAAGTCTCTTCTACAACATAAGTAGAAACTATTTGTAGTTTATCTTCGTTTTTTGATTTTTCTATAAGCCAATTCATGTGAGGATCATTTTTAAACGCCTCCATGATAATTTTTACAACTATATCTTTTTCGCTTATATTTACTAATCTTATTTCCTGATTTGAAATATTAATTTCCATAAAATTCTCCTTATTTATTATTTTATTCAATAAAATTCATGTCAGGCTTTTTCTTTTCTATCCAATTATTAAACTTAATATTTGGAATACCTAATGCTAAAATCCCGAAAATTTGATGATCAATAGGAATGTTTAAAATTTTATGTATTTTTCTTTCGCGCTGACAACAGGTTAAAACATATCCTGCATAGAAATTTCCAACTCCCAGAGAGTGTGCCGCAAGGGTTGCATTTTGAAGAGACAAATTTGCATTTTCAAGGGCAAAAGTTTTATTTTTTTTTGCATAAAAAACTATTATTGTATCTGCATTGTTAAGTATGACATCCCTGCCCTCTCTATATTTGTCTATTACAAATCTGATATCGGCTAAACCATGAAATGCGTTATCGACTGCACCTTTTTCAAACAATCTAAATATATTTCTTACAATAGGATTTGATAATAAATTGTGTATTCTTTGAAGAAAATCTATTGTTATTCGAACAATATCACCCAATATCTTTTTTTGTCGAACTACAATAAATTTTGTGGATTCATTATTTTCTGCACTTGGTGCAAATCTTGCCGCATCGATTATTTTATCTATTGTTTCTTTGTGAATCTCGGTATTTTTAAATGACCTTACAGATCTTCTTGACCTGATTAATTCCATTAGATTTTCATATGCCGGAATTTTATTTTTGTTTATCAGACGAATCCTGCTTTCTGGAAAACTTGAGTGGTTAATTGCTCCTGCGGGACAAATTGCAGTACAGTGTCCGCAATTAATACATTTATCTTCTCCGGATATTATCGGGAATTCTGATTTATTTTCTTGACTGAAGATTCCGACAGAACATACGGTTCTGCATAAGCCATCCTTTTTGCATTTATTTTTATCAATTTTAATTTCCTGCATTCATTGGTCCCCTTATTTTTAACAATCTTTTAAAGTTTTATTTCTGACAAATTTATCCGTCAGAAATTGATATAGAATATTGATAAAATGTGTTGAAATAATCATTGTAACCATAATTAGGATAGTCTTAAGAAAATTGGAAGTAGACATATCGAAAATAGCAATACACCAAACCATTAGAATCCATTGGATAAAATAAATAGGGGTAACAAATTTACTCCATATATAGATTGTTCCAAAAATTATATTAGCAGGAATTTTTGATGTTAAAATGTGACAAAAATAAAGCCATAATAAAACAAATCCCGACATAAAAATCATAAAACCCTGTCTGCTGTGATAATAGTCATTCATATGATACTCAGGATTTATAAATACAATACCAAGCCCGATAACCATAATAACAAAACCGAATATACCTGCATTTCTATGGGACTTTGAAATATTCTCCGACTTAGAAAAAATTTCTCCCACAACCATCCCTATAAGCGGAAATGTTATCCATGGGAACACAGGAAAACTTATAAGATTCTCTGCAAATCCGGAAATCGGTTTATCTCCTACGAATAAATCAAGTAAATGACTGAGAACCGGAAGACTAGTGTAAGTACCCCATAAAAATGCTGAAACCAGCGATACTGTAAAAGCTATCCCTATCAGAATGAAAATGTTTACTTTCAACTCTCTTAAAATTGAAATTATTATCAGCGCAATTCCTGCAAATTGTAGTATGTCTGCGACTAAGAAAATATTTAGTAAATTGGTTTGTTCCGGAGTCATCCCGTTTAAAACATTCGGATCAATAAATTTAATTAAAAAAACGGGAAGAACACCACGCAATAGATTTAAAATATACCCCGATATAAATACTTTTAATCCCCTTATGATATTGGTTCTGATATCTTTTTTTTTAGAATATGCAAAAGATAGCCCCATCAACATCATGAAAACCGGAGCAGCAGGCGGTCCCCCCAAAAATAAAATTATTTCTCCAAACACCGATGTTTTGACACTATTATTTGCATAAACCTCTAAAACATGAACCATTATCATAAATAAAACAGCAAGTCCTCGTGCCAGATCTACCCCGTTTAATCTTTCCCTGTTTTCCATATTTTACCCCCTTAGTTTTAAAAAGCCCGAAAGAACCGTTCTTAATAATATTTCAGAAGCATCATTTTTTGCAATATTGCCCAGACGGATCTCCTGCCAACCGACAAAAAGGAGATTATAAATTACTTCAAGAATCCATTTGGCGGATAAATCATTTATAAGCTGTCCGTTTTTTTGGCACTCCTTAATAAAATTTAAGATCGGTTCTTGAAGCCTTTTTTCCTCTTCAACCACATCTTTATTTATATGCGCATATGTTGTTCCAAGAAATGAGATTTTATTTCCGAGAGGTATCATCAGGTCAAAAAGATTTTTCAAAGAAGTGGCGGCATCAAGCGGATCAAGTTGTAATTTTTGAAACGCTTCTTTTACTAAACCGGTGGCATTCATGGCAAGCTCATCGAGAAGCGCATCCCTATTAGAAAAATGTCTGTGCAATGTTGCTATACCGATATTAGAATAATCAGCTATCTCCTGAAGAGTCGCGGCCGGCTTTAGAGCGAGAAGCTCCGTTGCCAGGTTGAGTATTGATTCATGCTTAAAATCTTTCTTTGAGTTTTTAGATTCCATAACTATCCACCTCGAATATTAATATATCATATGATATATTATCATCTCATACGATATAATAATTGTCAAGTGGTTTATTTAAGAAATTTATTTAAGAAATGAAATTCTAATATTATTTTTGAATCAAAATCGATATTTTTTTTAATGGATTTTAATCTTGTTATTTATATGCTTTGGACTGTCATTGGCGCTTTTGGTGAAGAAATCGGCTGGAGAGGTTATTTGATAAGACCGCTTGAACAAAAATATAATCCTTTTATCACTTCGGTTGTAATAGGTTTTTTTGGGTTTTGTGGCATGTCTATCCGTTATTTAGCGGAGTATTTTTTGAAATAGCATTTTTCGCGAATGTTATAATGTTTTCGGTTTTATATTGTTATTTGTACTATAAAACAAACAGAAGCGTAGTTTGTCCTGTAATAGCACATGCTGCAAACAAAGCGAGCGCAGCGAAAGCAACAAAACAAAAAATATCCCCGATAGGGCGAAATGAGCGTGTAGCGAATGCTGTCATACTTGCTGTTGAAACTGTAGGAAAACCATATAATATCATTTACAATATTTCAATAAATTAATAGAATTATATAGAAAAAATAAATAATGATAAAACAGGTCGTCCCGCATAAAACCCAAGGAATCTCCTAAAACTTATCCTGTTTGCGTACTCACGAGGTGTTATCTCATCACGAGGTACAGATAAATTCTGTAGTGAAAATATTGTTGCTATGTCTTTAGCTTTAGAATACAACCCCGGATTCTACAGTTATAGCTGACTTTATCTCAGGAATGAAAAACCAGATTGGCGCAGTGTTTACAGATATTTTGCTAATAGCAGAGGCATTTGGACAGGGACCTGATAATGACTTATTGATTCCACTACTTGATACAGCCGCGTCAAACTATGATTCTATAGGAAAAGGAAATGAATTTCTAAAGAATAAAACTGTAATAAATCAAGTGAGATTCACAATGAGAGGGAAAAACAAGGTTAATATTCAATGGTTATTGTTCTGTATAGTTCATAATCCGGGTAAAATTACCACCTTTGGAAACCTATCTATGGCATAATGGTGATTTGTTCAGCCTAGAATAATCATAAACCGGATAATATCAATAATTTCAGTAACCTTTTTTGAAAAAAAATTAATAGCTAGAGCAGTTGTTAATTTAAACGGGTTTTCCTACAGATTCGTTGTAAGATGTAAACCTGAACGCTACAATATTTTAATGTCTCTTTCAGCGGCGGCTCATCCGTCTTATGTATTTCCAGCCCACATAGTTTAATAAAAAATTAAAATAACTCCAAATTCCTTTATTTAATCATGTTTGATCTGCAAATAGCCACCAATAGGCAGTACCAAGAAACCCAAATAGGACAGTAATGCCAAAAATGATATAACTCAAAACGCAAGCTGGTGGGATGGCTTGACCTGCTATTCCGCTAAATAATGCAGGAAAAGCCCAAGGAAAATATGGTGCTATGCCGGGAATACCGACGCAAACCAATTGAGTAATTATAAGTGAAAACAGAACAAAACCAATTGGAAGTAAAAAGCCCCGACCAAGACTGGCAATAAAAGCCACAGGTGTGCATAAAAGAATTGTCAAAATACAGCTGATCAGAAAGGTAGTAAAATTATTGAATGCAACTTCAGTTGACCAATTTGGAATGTGTACAACTAAACCTGTAAGAAACCCAACAATCCATAACGCTAATGCAAGAAGAATACACCAAATAAAAATCACAATGAATTTTGATACAACAATAGTCAGTCGAGAAATCGGCAAAGCAAGTAAGTCCTTAATAACACGGTCAGAATATTCTCGACCGAAAACCCAGCTTGCAACTATACCGAAACCCATTGTTCCTAACGAAAGGATAACTTGAATCAATAGACTCCAAAAAGATGGCCAATCACCATTACCAACCATAGATGCCTTGGCTCCAATAGTTGCTGATCTTCCTGCAATTTCAGGATGATGTGATACAAAGATGAGAAGTCCCATCATTACGCCAATGAAAGAAAAAAGGAATATTGTTACTAAGAAGATTTTAGATTTTCTGACTTTAAGGTTTTCTGCCCAAAGCGAAACTAATAAACCTTTCATCGTGAACCTCCATTTTTTTCAATAACCCTTAAGAAATAAGTTTCTAAATCTTCTTCTTCGACTTTTAGCATTGACGGAGGATATTTCAATTTGACAAGAGTTTCATTGATTCGTTCGGCATGGCTTATTGCTTCTTTATCAATTATTTCTAATAAACCATTCTCTGTAATTGTTGAGGAAATTCCTTCACTCGATAGAGCTGCCCTAGCACCATTTTTATCTTGCACCTTTATAAGAAGTTTTCTCGTTAGGAAATGTTCCAATTCATCAGTATTCACTTCTTGCAAGAGCTTCCCTTTGTGAATAATTCCAATGCGAGTAGCAAACTTGGATATTTCACCCAAAATATGACTGGAAATAAATATCGTTACGCCTTGGTTCTGTGCAAGACTATGAAGTAATTCACGTATTTCAACAATCCCGGCAGGATCAAGACCATTAGCTGGTTCATCAAGAATTAGAACTTCAGGATTATGTATTATAGCCTTAGCAAGACCCAGTCGTTGAGCGTTCCCAAGCGAAAGATTTTTAGCCAAACGATCTTTATACTGACTAATGTTAAGTTTGTCCATGACCGAATCAACTGCTTTGCTATCATTAATAAATCTAAGGCGTTTTGCAATTTCAAGATTTTCTTTTACCGTTAGCTCTGGATAGGAATATGGAATTTCAACGAGATATCCAATACTATTCCATAACATTTTATTGCCAGCATGAACTCTCGTGCCGTTAAGATAGCATTCGCCCTTTGTGGGGCTTATCATTCCAAGTAGCATACGAATTGTAGTTGTTTTTCCAGCTCCATTGAGACCTAAAAAACCATAGATTTCGCCTTTTCGAACGCTTAGGGCGATATCATCTACTACCTTGGATTTCCCAAACATCTTTGTTAGATTCTTTGTTTCAATAACGTTTTGCATTTGATCCTCTAAGGGTGGCTGCCTTTTTGGTCTTTATTCTTCCGCTGCCACCAATAATATATTTCGTTCCGGTTTATTTCTTACAACGGCACTTATGTGCTGTTGACCGCATAAAACCATAAAATATTTATGCGGAAAAATCAAACCCAAAATCATAAAATAAACTGCGGTCAATTGGGTCAGGTTTTTGAGTTGCTTCTTCTTTCGTCCCAAAAGCAACTCAAAAACCTGACCTGAGGCGAGTATTTTCGAGCCGAACGCATTAAACCTTGTTATCGACTGTTGGTGGCATTTAAAAAAGTTTTATCTAAAAAATCTTTTATTAATTCAAATTCGTATAGTTTATTTAAACCAGAGCTCAAATGAAATTTCTTATTTTTAACTTCTAATATTAATATAAAGTTATTTAAGGTTTTTTGCAAAAATATTCTTTTAAGATCAGTTTTTTCTATAATTGTTTTTGAAAATATTTTTTTAATTATTATTTTGTTTTCAAATATTTCAACAGATTTTACAATCTTAAAAATTCGTATTAGAATTAAAACAAAAACAATAGATATTGTAATAACAAATAATATTAAAAAATTATGATTTTGTGTAGAAAAACTAGAATAATATTTTAAAATTGGCAATATAAAAACACATATGAATATAATAAAGAATAAACAATAAGAAATCAATAAAAATAACCAACGATAGTTTAAATGATGCGGAAAATTTATGGTTAAATTATTTTTCTTTTGCTTTTCATATTTCAACCTTACAATTTTTTTTATAATTAATGCATAAATTATTGTTAAAATGATTAAAACACAAGTTGATAAAATTGCTGATAAAATATACTTTTCCATAATATCCCAAAAAAGAGCTGCGGCTTTCGTCTAACTCTTAGGAAAGTATTTTATACGATTATAATAAATAATTCAATCAAAAAATAACCATTAGTTTAAAATAATTTCCAAGTTGGCTGAAACTGAACTGTCGAAAAGCATGGAATACCGATTCTTGTTCCTATGGAGTTTCTATTTTATTTCAATGTTCTATTTATTTCAAATTGAGTAGTATATGCAATAATATTTTAGATATATTCACTGATAAAGCATGATTTGCATCGACAATGTCCGGATAATTATTCAATAAGTCTCAAAAACGCACTATTAACCATACATTTATCTCAGACCTGTCCCTATTTAACTAAACAACGGAGACTATTTTGTAATTCAGAAATTAGTTTTCAATCAAAAATTATCTTGGGGCATCTCTTGATCGACTGTTAATTGTCTTAATAATTTTCATTTCTCCTTTTTTACATTTTTTGCAAAGACAAATATCAGTTCCGTACTTTTTTAACAAGATATCACGCACGCTTTTTTTGATATTCTTTTTTTCTTTTACTGCAAAATATTCACGACATTCTGCAATTTTAGTCTTAGCCGTTGAGTTAGAAATCAAGCCGTTATATCTAATTCTAACAAATCCTTTCGGTACTATGTGATTTAAAAATCTTTTTATAAACTTTAGCACAGGCAAACTCATAATCTTTGACTTGTTATCATCAGCATAATCCCTATATTTAAACGAGACAATTCCATCCTCACATGAAATTATCCGGTAATTCGAGATCGCTATCCGATGGGTATATTTCGACAAATATTCAATAACACTATCAGAGTTCTTAAAACTTTCCTTTATATATATAATCCATTTCTTGCTAAATAATTTATCAATCAATGCTTGAAACGACTTGTCATTATCAAAACCGGTATTTCTCAGAATTAAACTGTTGGATGTCCTAAGAGCTTTTAGTTTAGTTAAGAATATTGATCTAAATCTCGGCATAACAACTTTGACAGGCACAAGATAGTCTGCTGGTGCTGATTTCCATTGTTTCTTGGCTTCAACATATCCGCCACCCGGAACAACTGTATGAATATGCGGATGTAGATTTAACTTCTGACCCCATGTGTGAAGTATTGAAAAGAATCCGATCTTTGCACCAAAGTATTTATCATCCTCTGCAATAGTAAGAAGCGTTTCTTTGGTAGAATCAAACATCAATTTAAAGATAAGCTCTTTATTTCTTAGAACAATAGGGTTTAATTCATCAGGTATTGTAAATACAGTATGAAAATACTGAAACGGTAGCACCTCACTCTTTTTCTTTTGTACCCACTGTTCTTTCTTGATAAACTGACATTGCGGGTCGCTCTCGGACATCGTGTCCTTCGCGACATTCG
>CAZSQU010000054.1:0-20353 GCA_964608985.1 uncultured Spirochaetales bacterium | reverse complement strand
TCTTTTGAAGAAATTTGACTAAGTATTATTCCGGTTTACCCAAAATTTAAAATTGTACCCGTGTAAATTGTTTTTATTTGTTATAATTCTCCAGAAGTTCATACAATCTGTTGTTCTCATCCTCCGACCCTACTGAAATTCGGAGGTGGTTTGTCAGCATTTGATACGAAGAGACATCTCTTATCAGTATGTTGTTATCTTTTAGATAGTTAAACAAATCTGCTGAGTTTTTTACTTTTATCAGGAAAAAATTAGCACTTGATGGATAAACTTTAAGAAATTTATACCCGTTTAGCTTTTGATACATTTGATCTCTTGATTTTATTATTGTTTGTATATTTTTATTGATGTAATCGGGTGTTTCAAGGATAGTTAATAGAGTGTTTATTGTAAAAATATTAATATTATAAGGAAGTTTTACCTTAGAAAATTCCGTTATAAGATCGCTATTGGTTATCATCACCCCTATTCTTAAGCCTGCCAATCCATAGGCTTTTGAAAATGTCCTCAAGACGACAAGGTTATCATATTGTTTTATCAGCGAAATTACCGATTCACCTCCGAAATGTATGTAGGCTTCATCGATTACAACCAAACCGTTTGATCTCTTAAGTACAGTCTTAATTTCATTGACATTCATCAAGCTGCCTGTGGGATTATTTGGCGAGCATATAATTGTTACTGAACCTTTATGTGCAGATTCCTCCGCAATGCGATCAACCGGAAAGCTCATGTCTTGATTTAACTCAATCTTAACAATATCACCGTTAAGGTTTGATGAAATGAGGTTATATACTGTAAATGTAGGTACGGGCATTATAACCCTTTTGCCGGATTCAATAGAGGAACAAAGTATAGTGTTAATCATCTCATTAGAGCCGTTTCCGATTAATATGTTATCAGAGTTAACAGATAGGTGTGATGCAATCTTTTCATAAAGCTCTGTCGGTATAAAATCCGGATATAGATTCCATTTTATACCTGAAAGTTTATGCAGTATCCTGGTTTTAATATCATCCGGCAGGTCAAACGGAGATTCATTCTGATTGAGTTTTATCAAACAATCCTCAGGTTTTAATGTATAATGTTTATTATTTAACACACCTTTTTTAATTACTGACTGTTTTTCCATTACTACAACCTCCTCCTATAAAAAAATGCCCGTATAAACGGGCATAGTTATTCGGGCTGAGCAGATTTGAACTGCCGACCCCAAGTCCCCCAGACTTGTACGCTAACCAGGCTGCGCTACAGCCCGAAATTGTATTCGCATTATTTCATTTTTTATGGTAAATGTCAACTGTTGATTATTCAAAATAAAAAAACCGGAGGCAAGCTCCGGTATATTGATTTATTATTGTTAGAATTTTACTCTAAGTCCGACCGTACTGGTTTCTCCTGCATCAAGTATCAGTGATACATTGTTATTAAAAAGTTGATTATAAATCTTACTTGCATTGTAATACATAACACATGCTACTATAACCATTATTACACCGGGGATACCCATTCCAAGTGTATAACTCATTGCAACTGTAAACATAGGGTTTGGATATGTTACTGTTTCACCTTCCAATTCATCGTAATAAGACACATAAGGACTGAACCCGCCAAAAGAGAACATCGGTATACCGCCGGAGAGAGCTGCAGATACAAGCAAAGCACCAGGGATCATAAAGCCCGTACCAACGCCGATAAATGTTTTAAATGTATTGAACTTCATTGTTTGCATATCCATAGACACGCCGTTCATTAGACCCGGTCTGTTAGTTAATTGATTTGAAACGGGTGCAAATTGTGTCTGAGCCGGAGTTGTATCAATAGCGGCTATGTTTGATCTTGATATATTGATCTCGCCGTATGATGTTCTAATTGTTACGCTTAACTCGTTCATACTGATAATTGTTCCATTGATGGCTTCACCGGTTGTAGTCCTAATTGTATCCGCAAAACTTATCGATGCAATTAAAACCATAATAATCACTGCTAAAATCTTTTTCATAATAAACTCCTTTTGTTTAACTTGTTGTTAATATAACATCATTTTATTGATTTAATCCATATTTTTTTTTCGGAAGCAAACAATTTTTTTTCGGAACAGTTTATGTGATTGTCCATAATAATTAGTAATATGATAGAATAATAAATAAGTTGACTTGCAATTAAAATAAATATATAATTAAGATAAATATTTGTTAAATATTGCAATTTTTGGTTATTTATAGCTAATTAATAGTTTATATAGAAAAAAAATATTCGGAGCGAACACATGTTTGAGTCAAATCAGTTCCTTGAGGCAAATAAATATCTTATCCGTTTTTATTATGTTTACAAATATAAGAGTTTAACGAAAGCCGCGCAGAATTTTTACAGTGCCGGCAGTGACAGAAATATGAAGTATGCAGTAACACAGCTTGAGGAGATCTATGGTGTTAAGCTTGCAAATATAACGACAAGTAAGGTCGAGTTTACCGCTTTCGGTGATATGGTTGCACATGAAGCTGAGAAGATTTATAATATTAATTCACAGATAAATTCTATGATAAGACGAATTCAAATGAAAGAGATACGATTTGCAACAAGTTATGATTTTTTTAAATACTATATCGCGCCTGTTTTTAAAAACTTTCAACGGAAATTTGTTGATGTTAATATAACAATAGTAAAGACCAATCAAAAAGATGCGATTGAACGGCTGAAACAAAGGGAAGTTGACTTTGTTGTCGGTACATTGCCGATGGAGCAGGATAAAGATATTGTTTATGAGCCTTTTACTAAGGCAAAAATGCTTCTCGTTTACCTTCCAAACAGCAGGCATAAGTTTGATGAGATAACAACGCTTAAAGAGATTGCCGGCTATAAGGGAGCGATAAACGATGTATCAGCGCCTTTTTATGAGAATTTCGAGGCGACTCTCCGTTCACTTGATTTAACTATGAATATTGTTTATCAGATAACTGATTATGAGTCTCTTATTCAGCTTGTCAGAGAAGGGCTTGTTGATTATGCGATTGCAGGTAACTATTCTAAAGAAGAAAGCCTGTTGACAAAGGATATAAGCGATCTTTTTTATCCAATAAATATTTGTTTTATTTATAGAAAAGGGGAGGAGCCGTCAAATACTATCAGAGAATTGATAGATGTTTCGAGAGTCCTTAAAGTAAAACCGATATAAAAGTTATGCAGATTTCTCAGATCTGAGCGTGTCCTCTTTTGCGGACAATATTTTTTCAACATTGAGTACCATTATCATTTTGCTGTTAACTTTTGCTATTCCTTCAAGGAAATGTTTCTGCAATGTTAAGCCGATTTCCGGAGGTGGTTCAATGTCCGTGTAGCTTATGTCAAACACCTCCTGCACAGCGTCAACCGCCATACCGACAAAATAATTTTCTGTTGCACCGGCAATATCTACTATAACAAAGACAGTTCTATCATCGTAGTCTTTTTCTTCCATACCGAATTTAAGTCTCATATCGATAATAGGGACGATTTTACCGCGAAGATTTATAACACCTCTCAAGAACTTTTGTGTGTCTTTGACCGAGGTTATTTTTTCGTACCTGATAATCTCTTTAACACACATTATTGAAACGCCGTAGTTCTCAATTCCTACACTAAAAACAATATATTTACCGGTATTCTCACTCATATAACCTCCGAGGAGTCAGTTTAAGTCTTAAATTTGAAGTTTAAACCGTTAACCCTTTAACAGCATATCAACAACCTTAATGAATTTCTCGCCGTCAAACGGTTTGATAACCCAGCCGGTAGCACCAAGCTGTTTTGCTTTTACCATTTTGCCTTTGTCGGTTTCAGTTGTAAGCATTATCACGGGTGATGAAGGATCAATTTTGCGGATCTCTCCAAGCAATGTCAAACCGTCCATATTGGGCATGTTTATATCGAGAATATATAGATCAACCTTTTTGGTGTTGGCTTTGATCTTCTCAAGTGCAACCACACCGTCTTCTGCCTCAACAATATCTGTATAACCGTTTAGTTCGAGTGCTTTTTTAACAACCTCCCTTCCTATTGTAGAGTCATCAACAATAAATACTGCCATATAAAATCTCCTTTCAATTGAGTTTTGCCTTTTCCATAAATTCTTCAATATCTACTATAAAACCAATACTTCCATCTCCAAAGATAGTTCCGCCTGAAAATAATTTGAGATTGCTCAATGCTTCGTTCAAACTTTTTATTACTATTTCCTGTTTTCCGATAATCGAATCAACCGCTATTCCATAATTCTTGTTTTCAAAATGTATGATAATAATTACTACTTTTTCATCATTTTGACTAAAATTATCTTCGTTAAATAAAATTCCTGCATATACTATCGGGACAAATTTACCGCGGATAAATAAAAGTTTCTGACCATCATCGGAGCTTGTTATATCTTCCGGCTTAGGAACTACAATCTCTTCTACAATGTTGAACGGGAATATATATTTCTTATTGTTGACAATTGTAACAAAACCGTCAATAATTGCAAGAGTTAAAGGTATTTTAATTAAAAATTTTGTGTATTTACCGGTTTCCGAATATATATCTATCTTTCCGTGTATCTGTTCAATGTTTTTCTTTACTACATCAAGCCCGACACCTCTGCCGGATATTTCTGTGACTTTTTCGGCTGTTGAGAACCCCGGTAGAAAGAGTAATCCCGTTATCTCTTTATAGGAAAGATTTTCTGCATCTGCTTCGGTTACAAGGCCTTTTTCGATTGCTTTTTTTAGTATCTTTTCTTTGTTTATCCCTTTCCCGTCATCAGTAATAGAAATAATTATACCGGAACCTTTATGTTCGGCTACAATTGATATTCGACCGATTTTGTTCTTACCGGCGGCTTCCCTTTGTTCAGTTGTTTCAATGCCGTGGTCAACAGAGTTGCGGACTATATGTACAAGGGGATCATAGATAGATTCGATAACATTACGGTCAAGTTCTGTTGTTTCCCCTGAAACCTCAACATCGACGACCTTACCCTCTTCATGACTGACATTTCTGATAATAACCCTGAGTTTGTTGAAAATCTCTGAAATAGGCACCATACCCATAGAAAGTACAATGTTTTTGATGTTCGTGGTAACTGTTTCAAGTTGTACAATATTACGGTCCTGGGCTACGCTATCTGTTCCTTTACTGCCTTTTTCAGAAAGTATTTCCTTTATCATTGACTGTGTTATAACAAGTTCGCCAACCATATCTATAAGTGCGTTTAATCTCTCATTGGAGACCTTAACATAGCTTGTTTTTTTTATTAGAGAGGTGTTTTGTTTCTTAACTGCTCTGTTAAGGTCCTCTTCTGTGATGATTTTTTCTTCAATTGCAATTTCACCGAATTTTTTATTTTCGGTTTGCTGTTTCATTAGTATCTTATCAACAAGTTCCTTGCTGATTTTACCCTGTTCCTCAAGTATCTCGCCGATCTTCTTCTGAGTGTGTTGTTTTATGATCTGATTAACGATATTTATATATCCGTAAATATTGATCCCTTTGTAGGAATCTGCGATCTTTGTGACTGTATAGTTATTTATCTCCATAACCTCAGACAGGTCTTTAAGAAGACCGATTCCGAAAAATATAACATCGATCAGGTCTTTGGTTATCCGCATCTGTCCGTCTCTGATAAGTACGAGAAGATTTTCCATCTCATGCGACACCTCTTCCATGTTCTTGAAACCCAAGAATGCCGATGAACTTTTAAGTGTGTGAAATGCTCTGAAAACCTTATTTATATTTTCGCTGTTAGACGGATCATACTCGAGATCAAGGAGGGAGAATTGAGCATTTGTCAGGTGTTCCTTTGCTTCGTCGTAGAATTTATTCAGCATATTAGTGTCGTCAATTATTGAGTCAAAATAACCGTCGGGGTAACTAAACTTAGCTGTGGATGAAACATTTGATTCTGCAGAAGTTTCCATAAGTCGGTTTAATTGAGTAAAGATCTCTTTAATGTTCTCGGAAAATGATGCTTTGTTAAGGTCCCCTTTAATAAAGTTTTTTTGTGATGATGTAAAAAGAACAATTATATCAAAAAAACCGGAAGGGGAATGAATATGTAAGTCTTTTTCAAAACCGGCAACAATAAGATCAAAAAGATCTTTTGAATCGTCTTCAAGGAAAGACCCGATTGATGATAATCCTTCCCGTATCTCAATCAGACCGAGAAGATCTCCTTCTTCAAAAGAAGTTAGCTTTTTTGTCAGGTCTTCACATAATCCGATTTTGTCTTTTTTATTCATGGTATTTCCTGCTGTTACCGATTTTATTGTATTGTATCACAAATTATAAATAAAATAAAATAGTTATTACTAAAAAAATTTTTTTAGTAAAATACATATACTTTTTAATAATATTTTAGTAAGATTAATTATGTGGTTTTTTTTGACATACTTTTAGAAAGGAGCTCTGATGAAGCCGGTTAATGTTGTAGTAAAGATAACAATTCTACTTATATTCACAATGTTATTTAATATAGTTTTTTCGTGTTTATATAGGGCGTTCTGCGGTACCGGGGTGTTTAGCACAGTAGTTTTTATCGCGATCTCCATAGTATTGAATGTATTATTACTGGGGTCAGCGATAGTATTACTTCACTTAAATCTAAATAAGCTCTATAAATCTCGCAAAAAAGAGCTTCTTTCGTCAATACGGCTAATTAAGTCTTTAATAGAGATTATAACAAAATCGATACAGAGTATTGATAATATGATCTATATGCTTGATGTTACTGAGACCAAGGGAAGTGTTTACTTTGTTACACTTGATAAACAGCTTGAGGAATTGATCGTACTACTCGACGGATTATTGAAACTTGAAGAGTTGATCGGCATTGAAGACAAAAATCCTAATTTTATTGATATCGATCATGCCTTTGATAAATTCTGCGATCTGAATTTTACTATGTATATTCTAACACAGACTATAAATAGTGATTATGAGAATATAGCTCATGAGATCTTACAGTTGAAGAATGTAAATGATCTTGTTATGAGTAATCTCGGTAAGATGCTATATGTTTTAAAAAGCTCTATGCCTATATTAAGCGACATCGCCAAGAAAACCGATGAATACACCCTTGAGATTATTCAAAAAATATTTAGCGAATTTGAAGAGGTGTCGGTTTTTAGTAATAATATAGAGAAGTCCACACAGAAAACCATAAGTGATTTTATGAATATTACAAATAAGGACAGTCTTGCTTATATATCAAAGGAAACAAAACTTATTAAGGAACAGTTTGAGGATTTTTATAAATCGATGCAGGATCTCCAGGGTGTATCGGATATGTTTCTGACAAACAGTGTAAATTCGTTAAAAGGGATTGAGCAGACTGCTACTACCATAGAGGAAATTTCGGAGAAAATTAAACTTATTTCTATCAATGTCCGTATAGAAGCAGCCCATCTTGATAATAAAAATTCGGGATTTAAGGTGCTTGGTAAAGATATAAGCAATTTTGCTACCCTGACGGCAAAGATTGCCAAAGAGACCCACGACACTATTAATAACACTATCGAAAACATAGAAGAACTTAAAAATAAGTATATCGAACAGATGCTATTGGTAAACAAAAGAATTGATTCGATGAGTCAGACTATTGAGCCGTTTCAGGGGATTATTGAAAACTCATTTGATAAGTTTAAAAGTGTAGTTGGCGATCTGAACCAGTTTTCTACTAATATTGCAAATAAGATCAAGCAGACAATAGGTAAACTTCAATATCATGATGTTACAAGTCAGGAATCAAGCCATGTAATTCAGTATATAACAAACATATCGAGTTTGTACTATAATATTACTAAGGATATTGAGATAGAGAGCAGTTTGTTGCCTGAAGAAAAGCAGCATATCAACGAATATATAATTGACAAGATCGATAATATGATAACAACTGATAACGAAAAACAGGTTATCAGAAAATACGCTGAAGAATTCGGTGTACAGATAGCAGAGGATTTTGTAACCGATGAGTTGGATGACTCTGAATTCAGCGAAGGAACAATAATATTTTAACTATGATAGACGACAGGTTGTTTAAGCAGTTTTCAGACCTTTTCTATACAAAAACCGGAATCAAACTTAAGGATGAAAAGAAGTATCTGCTGGTTAATAGACTTAGTAAGTATATAGGAAGCGGACGAATCGCATCGAATTATGAGGATTACTATAAGAAGCTTGTTTCCGGCAAAGACCCTGAAATGATGATTACTTTTGTAAATGCGTTGACTACGAATTACAGCTTTTTTTTTCGTGAGAATATACATTTTGAGTTTCTGAAATGGTATCTTAATCATATTGACGGCAAAGAAACCGACCTTAGGATATGGAGTGCCGCTTGTTCATCCGGAGAGGAACCTTACAGTATTTCGATCTCATGTAATGAACATTTGAGTACAATTAATTCTTCGGGGCTCAAAATACTCGGAACTGACATCTCAACACGGGTTCTTGATCTTGCAAAGCAGGGTACATATAGTTATGAGAAGAACAAGGAAATTCTTGATAAAAATATTATCAGAAAGTATTTTACGGTTGATGACACAAATAACACAATAACAGTAAAAGATAATATAAAAAAGTTTGTTCATTTGAAGAGTCTTAATCTGCTTGGGAATTATCCGTTTAAGTTTAAATTTAATGTTGTATTTCTTAGAAATGTATTAATATATTTTAACAGTGAAGAAAAAGAGCTTATTCTTAATAAAATATATAAGGTGATTAAAAATGGGGGATATCTTGTGCTTGGGCATGCAGAATCTTTAATTGGACTGAATACGCCTTACAAACAGTTAAAATACTCTGTTTATAAGAAAATTGAGTCTAAGGATAAAGAATGGCACTAAATAGCGTGTTTCTTAACCCGGGAGAACTAATATTTTCAAATCAGCCGCTGATTGTTAAAACCGTGCTTGGTTCATGTGTCGGCATCTGCCTTTATGATAAAGTTAAAAAGGTCGGTGGGATGTGCCATTATCTTTTGCCGAAGCCGTTTAATCAGGAGGCGAGTACAAAATACGGTAGTATAGCTATGCCATATCTGCTGAAGAAATTTCAAAGCTACGGTTCAGACATAAAACACCTCGATGCATCAATATTGGGCGGTTCATTTGTACTTTTTGATGAAAAAGAAATATTCTTTGTGGGTGACAAAAATATAGATATTGCACAGGAATTTGTTAAGAAGTTTAGTATATCAGTAAAAATGATGAATACAGGTGGCGAGATCGGTAGAAGTGTAATATTTAACACGCAAACAGGTGAGATTCTAATAAGAATGCACAAAGAGATCACGCTTCAGGATCTTTATAGAACTACTTGATAATAATCAGCAATTCTAATTCATTGCAATTAGATGCTTTTTTCATGATTTAATAAATACTTTTTTGTTTCAATCCCACCTGAGTAACCGCCGATTTGTCCGTTGCTTAGTATGACCCTATGGCACGGAATAATCAATAATACCGGATTAGATGCAACCGCATTTGCAACTGCCCGTACTGCATTAGGATACCCCGATC
The DNA here is from genome assembly GCA_964608985.1 of uncultured Spirochaetales bacterium. GTDB lineage: Bacteria > Spirochaetota > GWE2-31-10 > GWE2-31-10 > CAYYKD01 > CAYYKD01. Next base: position 10,823 of record CAZSQU010000054.1, on the reverse strand, counting down.
TTACGGCGATCTCTTTATAGGTGACCGTTTGACCGTAAGGAATCATAGCGACTTCTTTTAGAACAGCGAGTTTAAATGCCGATCCTTTGATTGAGTAATTAAGATTGAATGATTTTCTTTTGTGCAAAAAGTATTCTGTTAATTGTAGGCGGATATCAATCAAAAAACTGCAATCTGTATCGGAGTCCGCTTGCTTTTCTGTAAAACAAAGTGAAATAATTTGATCGGTTTTTATTGAAACAGAAAAGTTTTTATAGAAAGAAGAAATAACAAATGAAGTCAGCATATTTATATATATAACAAATTTGATTCAATAGTTCAACCCCAGATAGATTAATTATGTAAAATTAGTTAACATAAAATCAAAATAAATATATAATAATTTGTTATCGCCGTAAAAACCGAACAACCGGAAGCGGTAAATTACTTAGCCCGCATTATGCACGAGAATTCTACTGCAGCTTGTATCTTGCTGATTATCTACGAGTTACTCGATTTTCGATTCTCACATAGTGTTACTATGCTGCGAGTCTCAAATCTTCATAACTCTAAGCTAATCAACAATCTACTTCGCTTCGATACGATTATCGTGCATAACGCGGGTTAGAAACAGTATAATATTTGAAGGATTAATTTATGAGTAGTGAAAACAAAAAAACTATCCTCATTGTTGAAGACGAAGCTGTACTGGCAATGTCCGAAAAAGTGTCTCTCGAAAATTATGCATATAATGTAATTACTGTTAATTCCGGTGAAAAAGCGGTAGAATCAGTTAAGCTAAACCCTGAAATTAACTTAATTCTTATGGATATTGATCTCGGAAATGGTATTGACGGTACCCAAGCCGCTGAGATAATATTAAAAAACAAAGATATTCCAATAGTGTTTTTATCATCACACACAGAGTCTGAAATTGTTGAGAAAACAGAAAAAATCACCTCATACGGATATGTAGTAAAAAGCTCTTCTATAACAGTTCTTGATGCTTCGATAAAAATGGCATTTAAGCTTTTTGAGGCAAAAAGGCTCGAGAGAATAAAACATGAATTACTTAAAGTAAGTGAAGACAGGCTTTCCAAAACAATGCTTGCCGCTAATGACGGAATGTGGGATTGGAATTTGATTGCGAATAGAGTGTATTTTGATCCCAGATATTACCAAATGTCCGGCTATGAAATTGACGAATTCCCTCATTCTCTGGAAGAATTTCAAAAGCGTGTTCATCCTGCTGAAGTCGAATATGTAATGAAAGAAGCAGAAAAACATCTTAACGGAAAATCCGATTATTTTGATGTAAAATTTAGATTTAGAAAAAAAAACGGGGGCTGGCAATGGATACAGGGGAAGGGTATAATAGTTGAACGAAGCAGCAGCGGGGTACCGCAGCGTTTTATCGGCACCCACCGCGATATTAGTGAACTAAAGCAGAAGGAAGAAGAGCTCAGGGAGAGCGAGTTAACATTCAGAAAATTATTTGAAGACTCCGCAGATGCTATTCTTTTAATTGATAAACAAGGGGTATTTGTAGAATGTAATCAAGCGGCGTTATCACTGCTAAAAATGACAAAAGATCAATTTTTGTTTAAATCACCGGTTGAGATATCCCCGGAATATCAACCTGACGGGCAAAATTCCAAAGAGAAAGCTTTTAGAATGATTGATATCGCGTACGAGAAGGGTTTGCATCGTTTTGAGTGGACTTGCGAAAGTACTGACGGCAAAAATTTCATTGTAGAAGTATCACTTATGCCAATAAAGCTCAAGGGAGAAATATTCCTTCATACTACATGGCGGGATATAACAGAACGAAAGCAGGCAGAAGTAAAAATTCGTGAAAGTGAAGAAACATTGTCAATAACACTTCAGTCAATAGGTGACGCCGTTATTGCTACCGATATACTGGGCAATATTACCAGAATGAATGCGACAGCAGAACAATTGACCGGCTGGGATTTTCAAGACGCCAAAGGTCAACCGCTCCCCGGTGTTTTCAAAATAATAAATGCATTTACTCGCGAAATGGTTGAAAATCCCGTTGAAAAAGTTATTGGTACAGGTAAAATTATCGGGCTTGCTAATCATACAGTTCTGATAAGTAAAAATGGCAATGAATATCAGATTTCAGACAGTGCGGCACCCATCCGAGATAATGCAGGGATCATTAAAGGGGTTATTTTAGTCTTTTCTGATGTTACAGAAAAATATGCGGCAGAAGACGCGTTAAGGAATAGTGCAGCAAAATTTCGGGAAACGCTTGATAAAATTCCATTTCCAATTGCTATTGTTGATTTACAGGACGATCAAATATTTTTCTGGAGCCATAGCGCACTTGAACTTTTTGGACATAATGCAAGCACGGCTTCAGAGTGGTACATGATGGCTTACCCTGATCCTGATTACAGGAAAGACATTATTGAAAGATGGAAAAATTTTCTTGAAAAAGCAAGGAGCTCAGGTAAGACAGTCAACGCAGGAGAATATCAAATTACATGCAAAAATGGATCAGTTAGAATTTGTGAGTTATATGCAACGGTATTATCTGACAGTCTAATTGTTACATTTAACGATATCACTGAAAGAAAACAGGCAGAATCAAATCTGAAACAAATAGAATGGATGCTCTCCTCAAACAGGGTTTCAGTCAGCAGTTTTCAGTCTGAACATGACCAGGGGTATGGAGACCTTATTGCACTGAATCATGACGGTCTTATTTTGAAATCAATAGGCATAGAACTTTTAAAAAATTTTGCTGACGATTATCTGGAACTGCTTGGCACTTCTTCGGCGATTTACGAAGAAAACGGCGACTATGCATTTGGAATTTTTTCTTCGGGTTGGTGCCGTATGATGGACTCTGCGTCGCGTAAACTATGCAATACATCAGATAATAAAGAAGCGTTAGAATCAGGTAAATGGTTATGCCATGAGTCCTGTTGGGCTTGCTCAAAAGAAGCGATTGCGCAACAAATGCCTATTGACATTGAGTGTGCCGGAGGAATTCGAATTTATGCGGAACCTATCATTGTGGGGGGGAGAGCCGTTGGGGCGATTAATTTCGGTTACGGTAATCCGCCCGTAAGCAGAGAAAAACAGCAGGAGCTTGCTGATAAATTTCATTTAAGTTGTGAAGAACTGGCTTTTAAGTCTTCTGAATATGAAATACGCCCACAATATATAATCAACATGGCTAAAAAGCGTTTGCATACTACAGCACTTCTTATAGCTTCGATTATCGAAAAAAATCTAGTAGAAGAAGCTTTAAATGGAACAAAGCAGTTATTGTCAGAGTCTGAAAAGATAGGGAAGGTCGGCGGATGGGAATTCAATATTGATACACTGAAACAAAATTGGACTGAAGAAACATTCCATATTCATGAAGTTGATCTTAATTATGATCACACAGTTGAGAACGGAATTAATTTTTATACTGCAGACTCAAAACCTATAATCGAAAATGCAGTAAGACGGGCAATTGAGTTTAAAGAGCCTTTTGATCTGGAATTAAAAATAATAACCGCAAAAGGCAATCTTCGGCATGTTCACACTATAGGAAAAATAGATTTGCCAAACCGTAAAATTATAGGTTTTTTCCAAGACATCACCGGACGCAAGAATGCTGAAGAAGAGATCAAGCGCCAGCTTTCAGAAAAAGAAAACCTGCTTAAGGAAGTTCATCATCGTATAAAGAACAACATTGCATCGATAGAGGGATTGTTGAGAATGCAGGCTGATTCAACTGAGAACACAGAAGTTAAAAACGCTTTGCTGGATGCGATTTCTCGTGTACAAAGCATTAGGGTTCTTTATGAAAAACTATTGTTAGGAAAAGATTATCAAGAAATTTCTGTTAAAAGCTATATCGAAAGTCTTGTTGATTCTCTTGTGTTAGTATTATCTGACAGTAGAAATGTAACAATTGAAAAGAGATTAACCGATTTCACACTTAATTCAAACTTAGTGATTCCTATCGGTATTATCATAAATGAGCTTTTTACAAATATTTTTAAGTATGCATTTAAAGGTAAGATTGACGGGCTAATTTCAATCACCCTTGATAAAACTGATGACCAAGTTACGCTTACAATAAAAGACAACGGGATCGGTATCGACGCGCGTTTTTTTAAAAATAAAACGCCGGGTTTTGGCCTAACGATAGTAAAAATGCTTTCCGAACAACTAAAAGGCACTTATACAATTGAAAATGACAACGGAGCAAAGAGTGTTTTGAAATTTAAGATTTAAGGAACAAAATATGAACGGTGATAATAAAAAAACAATTCTTCTTGTTGAAGATGAAAACATCATCGCGATGGTTGAAAAAAAGCAATTGGAAAACTTAGGTTATGTTATTCATCGTGTTAGTACCGGAGAAGAAGCCGTTAAAACTATTATTGAAAATAGTCTGCCCATAGATTTAATTCTTATGGATATTGATCTTGGATCCGGCATTGACGGAACCGAAGCCGCTGTACAAATATTAAAACAAAAAGATATTCCAATTTTATTTTTATCATCACATACTGAACCGGAGATTGTTGAAAAGACTGAGAAAATCACTTCATACGGCTATGTTGTTAAGAGTTCTTCGGTAACCGTACTTGGCGCATCGATTAAGATGGCATTCAAACTGTTTGAAACACAAAATCAATTGAATAACACGGTCGAAGCACTTCAGTCTGCAACTGAAGAACTGATGGCTGCAAATGAGGAAATGCAACTTCAGAATGAAGCTCTGAACAAAAGTGAGGAAAAGTATCGTTTGCAATTTATGAATATGGATTCATATAATTCCATGTATGAAGTTATAACGGATGCAAAAGGGATTCCTTGTGATTTTAGATTTGTTATGGTAAATCAAGCTTATGAAAAATATGTTGGTAAAAAAGCAAATGAGCTGATTGGCAAAACATTGCTGGAAGTTTATCCTGAAACAGAACCATATTGGATAGATAAGATGAAAGAAGCTTTTTTGAAAGGCTCACCTCTTCACTTTGAGAATTTCAGTAGTGTTATGAACACTTATACAGAGATAAATCTTTATATTCCTCAAAAGGGTTACATCGCGATGACTACTGCAAATATCGATGGGCGGAAAAAAGCGGAAGATACATTGCGTAAAAACGAGGAAAAATTCCGTAAAGCAATGGAGTTTACACCTGTTCCAATCGCGGTAGCTAAAAGTAATGGAGAACTGGTTTTTTATAATAAATATTTTATCGACACTTTCGGATATACTCTTCAAGATATACCTACAATTGATAAATGGTTTGTCTTAGCATATCCTGATATTGAATACAGAAATTCTGTAATGAATGATTGGAGCAATCGAGTTAAAGATGCCAAAAAAAATAATGTTGCCACCATTCCCGCCGAATATCTAACTACTTGCAAAAATGGTGAAGTTAAAACGATTGAAATTTCCGCTTTTTTTGAGAAAGACTATAGTATTGGACTTTTTCAGGACATCACCAAACGCAAAGAGGCGGAGAAAACACTTTTGAATATCACTGAACAACTCGAGCACATTGGTCAAATGGCCAGAATTGGTGGTTGGGAATTGGATTTGGCGAACATGCAAGTCGAATTTTCTAGAGAAGCAGCACTTATTCATGAAGTCGATTTTCCATATGTGCCACCTAAACTGTCACAGGGAAGGGAGTTTTACCCTCCCGAAGTGTGGCCGGAAGTTCAGGCCACAGTACAAACGGCAATCGAGCATGGCACCGCTTATGATAGGGAATGGCCATTTATTACAGCTAAGGGTAATCACATCTGGGTGAGGGTACAGGGCTTTTGTGTAAAAGAAAATGGTAAGCCAATCAAATTGCATGGCACTTTCCAAGACATAACCGAACGGAAAAGCCAAGAAAATCAACTTAAAACAGCCAAAGCAAATGCAGAAGAAAGCGAAAAAAAATGGAAAACCCTAGTTCATTCTATTCCCGATTGGATTGCAATTATTGACAAGAATAATAAATTTTCTTTTATTAACAATTTTGCTGAAGGCTTTGATGAAAATAACGTTATAGGTGTTTCGGTTTTAGATTTTATTTCAGATTCATCGAAACAAGTTTTTACCGATGCTATAAATAAAACAAGAGAAATAAACGAATTTCATACTTTTGAACATTATGCTTATGGCGATAGACATACAGAAAGATACTATCACAATTATATGGTTCCTTTAGATGTTAAGTCAGGAAAAATTTTAATTGTATCCAGAGACATCACAAAACGCAAACAAGCCGAAATAGAGATCAAGCGCCAGCTTTCAGAAAAAGAAAACCTGCTTAAGGAAGTTCATCATCGTATAAAGAACAACATTGCGTCAATTGAGGGACTCTTGTCAATGCAGGCAGATTCTACTCTGAACTCCGAAGTAAAAAACGCCTTGCAGGATGCGATTTCTCGTGTACAAAGCATTCGTGTTCTATATGAAAACCTTTTATTCGGTAAAGACTATCAGGATGTTTCAGCTAAAAGCTATATAGAGAGTCTTGTTGATTCTCTTGTTGCAGTATTTTCTGAAAGTAAAAATATTACCATTGAAAAGAAAATTGCTGATTTTAGTATAAACTCAAAAAATATTATTTCTGTCGGTATTATCATAAATGAACTTCTTACAAATATTTTCAAGTATGCATTTAAAGGTAAAACTGATAACCGTATTTTAATTAAGCTTGACAGGATAGAAAATGTCGTTACTCTTACTATTCACGACAACGGGATCGGCATTGATGAACGGGCTTTAGAAAATAAAACGCCCGGGTTTGGTCTTACCATTGTAAAAATGCTCTCAGAACAGCTTAAAGGTACTTATACGATTGAAAATGACAACGGAACAAGAAGTTGTTTGAAATTTAAAGTTTAAATATTCTTATCAATGAGTTGCTTATTTATTTCTAATATATTAAAATAACAATAACATAATCAGATAAGGCGGTAAGAATGAAACTAATTAATAAATATAATAATGATAAAACATTAATAGCTCTGTTTATTGATTCAGTAAAATCATACAATAATAAAACTATCTACCGTTATAAAAAAAGAGAAGGCAACTATACTGATATTTCTTATAGTGATTTTTATTCTAAAGTGAAGAAATTTGCCGCAGGTCTCAAAAATATTGGTTTATTAAGTAAAAAAATGATAATTATTTCTGATAATTGCCCTGAATGGATGATAGCTGTTATTGCGAATATGGGTACAGGCGGTATAGATATCCCGAGAGGTATTAATTGCCCCGATAAAGAGCTTGAGTATATTATCAATTTTTGTGATGCGGATTTCATTTGTCTGCAAAATAAAGAAAGCTATGAGAAGATTCGAAGAATAAATATTAACAGGCCTGTCCCTTTAATTATTTTTGATGATTATGGTGTTGATTTACCCGAAAACATGAATACTTTCGAGGGCTTTTGTCGAAACGGTGAAGAATATTTAATTAAAAACGGAGACTTTTTTGAAGAAGCGGTAAATGAAAGAAATCCGAACGATGTCGGAACAATAATTTTTACTTCCGGTACAACCGGCACACCAAAAGGCGTAATGTTAACCCATAATAATCTCAAGTATGCACCTGCCGGAGTCCCCGGACTTATTACGGCTTACGATACGGATAAATGGATGAGTATTTTACCGATTTGGCATATAGGTGAGCGGTTTTTTGAATTTATGGGTATAATAAACGGCGTTACTATCATACTATCATCGATCTATAGTATGCGCGATGATATGAAAAATGAAAAACCTCAGTTAATACCGGGTGTGCCTCTTGTCTGGAAGAGGATAATGGATGCAATTATTAAAGGTTTTAAGGACAAAAAGAAAGATAAACTTTTATTTTTCTTTTACAACAAGAGTTTGAAATATATCAATTCTAAAAGAATTCTAACAAATAAAATCGCAAAGACGGTTAAAACCGGAATATTTGAATATTTAGAAGCGTTTATATCTATATTAACCCTTTCGTTTTTTCATTTGATCGGGAAATCTCTTATTTACAGTAAGATTCTTGAGGCAACAGGAGGTGAGGTGAGGACCATCACTTCAGGCGGCGGTAAACTAACCAAGGAAGCAGAGGATTTTTTTGAGGTTATCGGATTAAAAATAATCGATGGTTACGGTTCTACCGAGACGGCAACTTTAGTAACTATAAGGGAAGAGAATTATGTAAAATATACAATAGGTAAAATAATGGAGGGCGTTGAGTATGAAATCAGACATCCTGAAACTAATCTCCTAGTAGCGGCAAATGAGTCGGGAGTGCTTCTCGTAAAAGGACCGCAGATATTCAAGGGGTATTATAAGAACCCTGAAGCAACAAAGAAGGTTTTATCGGAAGACGGATGGTATAATACCGGGGATTTGGTAAAACAAACTATTACGGGCGATCTGGTGTTTGTCGGACGAGTTAAAGAGACTATTGTCTTATCAAACGGGGAGAATGTTGAACCTGAGCCTATCGAACAGATGCTCGAAAACTCAGAATTAGTCAAACATGCAGTAGTATTTGGCCAGGACATGCCACATTTAACCTGTCTTATTATTCCTGATTTTGACAATCTCAAGTCAATTATTAAAAAATATAGTTTAGAAAAATTATCAATCATTGAGATCATTAATAATAATGAAATTGTGTCTGAGTTCAAGAAAGAGATAAAGAGTTTTGTTAATCTAAAAAAAGGTTTCTTGAATCATGAATTAATAAAAGATTTTTATCTGTCAGAATGTGACTTTGAAGTAGGAGTTGAGCTGACAAATACGATGAAGAAAAAAAGAAAAGTAATAGAAGCAAAGTATGGAGAGATAATTTCTAATTTATATAACAAGAAATAAATATTTATTTATATATGATATGAAGTTATTAACAAAAACGCCGATAATTAAACAAGTTTTAGCTCTTATTAATTCATTAATCTTGTTTATTAGAGCCGGTTTTTCTAAATTTTTTTAAGGTGGAGGAGAAAAGTGGATCTTCCTAAAAGTATAGGTATCAAGTTATATGATGACACATTTGTTCCTGTTTTAAACTCTGATGAGCAGAAAAGCAGAAAATTGTCATTAACAACAATCGATGATGGTCAAAAAAAGGCAGTTGTTTCTTTATATGAAGGAACAAGCGACAAGTGTAAAAACAATACATTTCTTGGAAAATTAGTTATTCCGATTAATCGTGAAACTAAGAAAGGGCAACCGGCGATTGAGGTACACCTGAGAAATGATGAGAGCGGTATGCTTTTTGCCAAAGCATGGGATACTGATAGTCATGAGGAGTGTTCCATAGAGATCAAGCATAAGGGATCATCAAAAAGGATCTACCCGGAAACTTTAAGTGATATTGAGATTGAGAATCTTAAGGGCACTGAAAATTACTATGACGAAAATTCGGAGTTTCAATCTTTTAATGAAGAAAATGAAAAGCCATCTATTGTAAAGAATATAATTATTATGGCAATAATAATATTTGTAATAATTGCGCTTGGATTGTTGAGTTTCTTCGGGGCTACATTTATCTACAAAAATTTTATAAAAGATAAAATAGCTAATAGAATTCACAACTCTGCAAATGATAATCGCGAATCGAGCTCATCTTCATCGAGCAGTGACAGAAGTATTGAGCCCCGATCTTCAAGCAGTAGTTCTATTGTAATACCTTTAAGTTCAAGCAGTTCTTCAAGAAGTTCATCGAGGTCATCAGTAAGCAGCAGTGCCGCGAGTTCAAGCAGCAGATCTGAGGTTACAGGTGTCAGACAGACCGGCGGTACTCAACACTTTGTAAGAAGGGGTGACAACCTTTGGAATATTTGTAAGAGATACTATGGGGATCCGTGGTATTATCCTGAGTTATTTAAAGCGAATCCGCAACTAAGAAGTCCAAGGTTAATAATGGCAGGTACAAAACTTAATATACCGGACAAATCAACACTGAAGAGATGGGATCCCGTAAGAAACAGACTTGCCGAATAGTAAAATATATAAGTGTAAAATTAAAGGTCAAACATTATGCCTTAGGCAAATGCTTGACCTTTTTTTATTCTATTGATATGACTGTTTGAGTAATAAAAGAATCAGTGTTGTTACCTGCTGAACTTACTGAATAAATTTTTAATAAATATCTACCTTTTGACAGTTCAGGGTTTAGAGGGATAACGAATTCAAATTGGTCAACTTTGAATGACTCTTTATCAGGTGGTAAAATGTTTCCGGAAAACAATAAATCTCCTTCGTTGTCTCCTTCAATAGTTTTTATAACATAGGATAAGCCCTGTAAGCCGTAGATTTCTTCTGCAAAGCATCTTATCGATTCGCCTTGAGAAAACTTGAAATAAGTAAGGGAGCCGAGAGGATCCGTTTGAAAATCGTCGAGAATTCTCACCTGCGGGGTAGGAAAATAAGCAACTGGTTCGTAACATGTAACAAAAGGAGGACGACCTCCCTTGCAAGCGGCTGTCATCGATATAAGCAACCCGCCAATTAGAAGCTTTTTTGCGAGAAAAAACCTGTTTTTTCCGCCGGTGACAAAGAGTAGAAAAGTAACAACACCAAATAAAATCGATAAAATACCGATTGCAATTAATACGCTGAACTCTTTCTTCATATTAACCTCCTTCAAGATTCTACATTATTATAAAAGTATGAAATTATCAAGACATTATTTTTTTATACTAAATACTTAAGTGCAAATTTAATTTTTGGCAATTTAGTTAATGATAGTATTAATTCTGTTTTTTTATGGTACAATCCTGAAAACCGGTATTCTCCGTTTGCTATACATAATTTTAGTTTAACCGGCAATTCATTTATAATTTTAATAAACT
>CAZSQU010000053.1:0-21017 GCA_964608985.1 uncultured Spirochaetales bacterium | reverse complement strand
GCACAAAAAAGGTAATTTTATTACCTTCCATTTATAGATTATGTCAAAGAACTAAATGCAAATATTGTTATTCGCGGATTGTCAATGTAACAAAACAGCCAATATTTGTCAAGTGAATTTTTTAGGATTATTTTATTATTTTTCAGCAAGATCTATTGCCGATCTAAATCAAGTACCCTTTAAAATCGTAGAGCTTTTTAACACATTTTTAACAAACAGTCAATATATTTTTTATTATATATTTGACTTTTATTTTTTTAGATGGTATAATCTATCTAATGAAAAATTCAACCAGACAATTAATTTATTTTATTTTTTTCCTTCTTCTAATAGGTTGTTCTACAGAAGAAAACAAAGAAGTTGAAAGTATCCGATTAAGCGGAATAGAGATTACAGATGCTTCTTTAATTGTACCTAAAGAAAATGAAATTCAATATGATGTATTAATCAAACCAATAATAGAAAACACTGACAATATACCTCTATTGTATGAATGGCAAGTTAACCAAATAATAATAGAAAATATTAATTCTGATCAAACTACTGATTCTGCACAGATTATTTCAAGAGAATATTTTCTTGATATAGCAAATGACGGTAAAAGTGCTATTTTATCATCGTTTAAAGACGGTTATTATAAAATTACTTTATCTGTATATGATTATATAGAATATAAGGAAACAGCGCTTATAATTCAACTGGGACAACCTGTAAATCCTGAACTTTATGTATCATTTAATTTACCGCCGACAAACCAAAATAGTAACAACTCGGTTTTTACCGGTAAAATATTCTATCAATTTAAAGATGAATTCAATACATCAGAACTCACAAGTTTAAATGCAGATATAATTGGTAACGGATGGTATAATACCGCTATTAAAGTCAACCCTCTGCGTGGTTTTGGAATTCATTTCGGCAGTTTAATAACTAATAATAAGACCGATGATGATACTATTATAAAAGAAATAGCAACTATTGACTCTATAGAAACTAACCAGTTTCGTACAACACCTCTTTCTTTTTTAAACGGTTTAAATAGAAGCATAATGATTAACAATAGACTTGAATTCAAGGAAAACATCATTGATCAAACAGTAAGCTACAGCTTGCCTGATAATACAGATATTTCTGACGGATCATTGTTTATTGGGGCTTTAACATGGGGCTTTAATGATAAAAATGTAAGAGAATTTAATTTTATTTCATCGATAATTAACAGTGAAAACATTAAAGTAACCCAAACTTATAGAAACAAATTTCTTATAAAAGTTTTTGCCGGTTCTATCGGCATAAAACCGGCAAATTCAAATTACTTTATTTATTTTACACCTGCCGGAATAAACTCAAACGATATTGACCCAAATTCATTAAGAGCTTTTCCTGGTGCACCATACGGTGCTATTATAGGCAGATTGGGAACAGAGGGTATTCCGTTTCATATAGGCTCATTTTATGAACACTCAGTTTATATTACAGATCCTATATATTCAATAAACGACAACAAAGAGTTTGTAAGAATCAACTAGCAGTCTGCCACAGACCGTCTTGAAAACCGCTTTTAAAGTTTAAAATTTTCAAGCATAATTTTCAATGTATCAAAACTCGTATTAAGATTAGCCGAAGCATTAATTAAATTCTGATTAATTTCTATTAATTTTAAGGTTTCAGAACGCTGTAAGTCAACCTGTCCTGATATTTGCTTAGATGAACTCATTAGATTTGTAACAATACTATTTAACTTTGAACAATGAGCATCACTTGCAACCGAAACTTTTGTTAAAGATTCGCTATTACCTACCAACTCATTCATAGCGCTCATTATAATTCTTGTGCCTGAATTTTGTTCTTCCATAGAAACAGATATGTTATCAAAAGCCTCAATATTTTTCACTATAACATCAAATCCTTCTTCGAGTTCTTTTACTGTTAAATTCACTAGTTCAGCGCCGGAATAGATCTCTTTATTCATATCTTTAACCTGAAGCGCAATATTGGCAACACCGCTTGCACTTGCATCGGATAATTTCCTAACCTCACCGGCAACCACCTCAAAACCGACACCATGATTACCCGCTCTTGCAGCCTCTATAGAAGCATTAATAGCAAGAAGTTTTATTCTCTCATAAATATCGTTGATTACATCAATGAGCCTTAAGACCTCTTTACTGGAGTCCCCCATCTTTTGTATGAATTTTATCGTATTATGAAGAGACTTCTTACTCGCGGTAATTTTGTTGAGCACACTGTGTATTTCACTGTTTGTTTTAACAACAGTCTCAGTTATATCTTTAATACCGGTCAGCATCTGTTCTGTAGAAGATGATGTTACTTGAACGGTTTTACCTTGTGAACCGATATTTTCATTAACAATACTCATTGTTTGTATCATTGAATTTGATGCCTCAATTAACTCATTTGACAGATCAGAATTCAATTTAACATCTTTATCAATACTTTTGATAGAATTTATGTATTCCTTAAACACCGATTTACTGGAATTCACACAATCTGATAAAACAACACTTGACTTCTCAATGTTTTCAGATGCATCCTTAATACTCTTTATCATCCCCATTAGAAAATCAAGCAATTTGTTAAAATCAGAAATCAGACCACCTATCTCATCAAAGGAGCTTAAGTTCAATCTTTTTGTCAAATCACCTTTTCCCTCAAAAATATCAGCAAGTGAGGTTCTGACATTTTTAATCATAGCTGTTATACTTCCTGCATTGACTATGATATTAATCAAAGATGCAATTAATATCAAAAGGATATTGATTGTTGAATTCATTAAGAATTCGCCCATATCAGCGGCAGACCCTCTTTTGTAATAATAATAACCGATATATTGTGATATTGACCAAGTAAGAGCCACAGCAGAAAAAATAGTTATAGAAAACTTTAAAACAATCGACATATCTTTGTCTGAACCGGACAAATAATGTATAGCGAATCTTCTTTTAACTCTGTTAAGTTCATAGTCAACTAAACCAAATGAAAACGCAAAGGAATACAAACCGCTAAATATTGACACCATAAAAACATAAATGAAATCATTCAAAGGAATATTAGATGGGAGAAGATAAGTAACAATCGGACCGGACAAAAAACCCGACATATGAACAATGAATATAAACAGCGGCACAATTAGAATTCTTTTTTTGGCTTTTTCAATCAAAGACGGGTTGTCTATTGCCAACTTCACAGGCCTCAGACTAAAAGCAATCAACATGGAACACGGAGTTGCTATTGCAATAAACACAAAAATGAATATGTTATCGATAATACCGATTTTAAATCTTTCCGCGACAGATTGATTTATATAAGGGTTATAAATTGTCAAAAATAAGGAATTATAGAGAAAAATAACAAGCGGTACAAATAGATTAATTGCAAAAACTTTTCTTAAAAAATGATAGACAGGTTTTTTATCCATAATTTCTCCATGAGTTATTAAAAATAATTATTCTGATCTTCTAACTATAATATATGGCAATTTTGGAATGACCTCACACAACGCTGCTACACATGCATTCGTAAAAGCGGTCGTTAAACTGTTTGCATTATTCGATAACCCCATGTTTGATCCAACCCCTTGCATAAACATATCGTAAAGCTGAGTTTCTTCTATAATATAGAATTCGAGCTGATTATCATTTGTTACTAATTTCAAAGAAATATTTGTTGTACTGTCCTTTATATTTATCAGAGTGTCTTCACCTACTGTTGTAATCCGGTATTTACACGCCTCATTCATAATCCGCATATTTGTGTTATCAATAAATTCAATATTGAAAGCCCCTGAAACTCCAACCGCTTCACCGGTCCACCTGCCGATAAAACTTTGCGCATCCATACAAAACAGTGGAATAAATACAAAAATATAAATAAACATTGATTTTAAACGATTCATAGACACCTCTAATTCTTTTTATAGTATAAAATATATAATATTTTTTGCCAATTAAATCCATATATTTTATATTTAAATTTAATTTGTACCAAGTCTTGGCTATATTTATTACAATGACAACTTGAATAATTAGTTATTTTATATTAAATTTAATATCATGAATAATAACAACACCTATTACTTTGGTTTATTAAAAGAAATTTATTATCAAGCTCTAACTTCAGTTGATCCTTTAAAATTTATCCCACAGTTCATAACCGTAAAAAACAACAGGATTATTATTAATAAAAATAGTTATCGAATTGACCGGTTAGACAGAATTGTGGTAATTGCAACCGGTAAAGCTTCAATTTCTATGTCCTACGGTTTTGAATCTGCCGCAAATACAGTAAATTTTGAAGGCTTAGCTATAACAAAATATGGCCATTATAAACAGAATGAGTTCCCCTTACAAAAAATTAAGGTTATAGAATCTTCCCATCCGTATCCGGATCAGAATTCACTGGAAGCCGGTTCTGAAATGATCCGTTTATTGGAAAATCTAACAGAGAATTCACTTGTTGTTTTTCTTATTTCAGGGGGGACATCCTCACTTGTTGAATGCCTTAAAAATGAATTCACGCTTAATGACCTGCAGGAACTCAATAGAAGAGTTGTCAACTCCGGCGTTGAAATTAAATTAATCAATGAACAACGAAAAATAATTTCTCTTATAAAAGATGGGGGGATTCTCAATTTTGCATATCCTGCTAAAGTTGAATCTCTTATTTTATCAGATGTTATAGGCAACGACCTGAAAACAATCGGTTCCGGGATGACCGTTTTGTCCGATAATACTTCTGTAGTCATTTCCGGATTTTACGAATCAAACTTATC
Organism: uncultured Spirochaetales bacterium; assembly: GCA_964608985.1. Lineage (GTDB taxonomy): Bacteria > Spirochaetota > GWE2-31-10 > GWE2-31-10 > CAYYKD01 > CAYYKD01. Next base: position 16,225 of record CAZSQU010000053.1, on the reverse strand, counting down.
AAACACAATCTGCGCCGATAATAATACTTTAATTAACAGCGCAATTGCCTATGCTGAAAAGTCGAACTATAAAATAATAAATTTAGGATCTTTTACAGAAAACATATTAAATGTTTCAACGAGAATTTCAAAAACAATTTTAGAGGAGTTAGCATATCTAAAATCATTCAATAAATTGTTATTTATCGGCGGAGGAGAGGCAACACTTGAAGTTAAAGGAAACGGTAAAGGCGGACGATCACAAGAATTGGCTCTTAGATTTATTCAAACTGTTAAAGATTTTAACCCGAAAATTGGTGTTTATGCTCTTTTTTCAGGATCAGACGGCACTGACGGACCAACCGATGCCGCAGGAGGTTTTGCAACAAATAAAATAAATATTTCAGACAATGAATTAGAACTATCTTTAGAAAACAACGACTCATACAACCTTTTAAAAAAACACGGCTTACTTTTTAAAACCGGACCTACGAACACGAATGTTTGCGATGTTTTTTTAATTATGATTATTAACGAATAAATATATTTGATTTTTTTATTTTTTTTTCTATATTGTATTTATTATTAGGGGGGTTTTATGTTAAAGAAATTTGTTTCAGTGTTTTTAATAATTATTATGTCAGTATTATTTGCTTCTGCAAATACAATTTATCTTACTCAAGAGGAACTTTCGGCTTATAACGGACAAAATGGACAACCGGCTTACATTGCCTATCAAAATTTTATTTATGATGTATCCGGGGTTTTTCAAAACGGTACTTATAACGGCTTGACAGCAGGAACAGATGCAACTCTTGAAACATCTGCTTCTGATATAGTAAAAAACCTGCAGAAAATCGGAACACTTGTAAGGTCATTTACAAGAGCAGAGGTGTCAGTTTTTGACGGAAAACAAGGGAGAAGAGCATATTTTATTGTTGACAGATTAGTTTATGATGCAACAAACTCACCTCAATGGCGTTTCGGATCGCATGGTGGTGTAACTGCAGGACAAGACGGAACCGCAAAGATAGCAAGATCACCGCATGGTTTAAGGGTTTTACAAAGACTATCTGTCATCGGGAAAGTTGAAGATTAATGGTCGAGTATGAAGATATGACACCGGAAGAAAGGGACCGTCTAATTTACCTTCTTCTTAGTGAAGACGCTATAAGAACAATTACTATGATTATGCATAAAAAACACGGACCGGATGTTGATGTTGATGATATAAAAAAATTTGCTTTTAAAGTAGCGAGAAACAAGATGTACCCCGCACATTTAAAACACTTGATTTATAAAAAGGGCAATAATACATGAGATTATTTAAAATTCTTGGATTATTAATGTTTTTTCTAAACATCAGTTTTGTATCATCAATAGAAATTGAAGTTGTTTTTATGGATAAAGACATTGAGATTCCGCTTGAAGGAGTTTTATTGTCTGTAATCAACTCCAATCAACAACAGATTTCAGACGCTAATGGAATTGTAAGAATCAGTATTCAAGAGAGTCAAGCACAATATATAGCAATTGCTTCACTTATAGGATATGAAACAAGACGATTTATTCTAAAAAATCAATCAGATACCCAAACAATTCTCCTCTCGATACAAGGTGTCTTGCAAGGAGAAGAGCTGGTTATCGAAGGAAGAGCTAACACTAATACTGATGCACAATCCGGCGTATCAACAATTATTGACAGAGAAGAGATCAAACAGACAACTAAGGGACCCGTCGAAGACATAATGACAACAATCAAAACCCTACCCGGAGTCAGCTATGCAGGTAAATTTAGTTCAAGACCCTCTATTAGGGGAGGACACCCTTCTGAAATGTCTGCAGTTCTCGACGGATATTTAATCAGATTCCCATATTATTGGGGGGGCGCATTTTCAGTTTTTAATCCAAATATTATAGATAGCATTAAATTCTCAAACGGAATTTTCAGTGCAAGATATGGGATGGCAGTAAGCGGGTTGCTTGAAATAAACTCTTTAACACCCGATCAAGGTTTTAAATTTGATCAAGTTTTATCTACAACTACAGCGGAGCTCTTTTTACAAATACCATTATGGCAAAATTCCGGTCTGTTTATGGGCGGCCGAGTAACTTACCTCGACCCTGTATTAATGCTTGCCGAAAAAGCGGTTACCAGCACCGGAACACAAATCGAAACTGCGCCATATATAAGGGAAGCAAATCTAAAGTGGTTTTGGAAACCTCATCAAAGGGTAGAGTGGTATATAAACTCATTCTTCGGATCAGACGGGGTTGGTCTTGGAAGCTCTGAATCAAACGATGATTTATCAAAAACAATAACATCTGAGTTTCTCTTAAACTACTATAAATATGATTTTTTTGTTATGTCCGGCATAAAACTTTTACCGCATGATAGGGTATATATACACATTTTAGCCGGATATGAACTTCTTTTGGACGGTTATAATGCCTCTTTTACAGAAAACGGTACCAAAAAATACTCTAATGAATTTATCGACCGGTATTCAGAATTTCAACTTATAAACCCGCTGTTGCCCGCGATTGGCACAACATATTCAGTCAATAACCTAAAAACATCATATACAAGTTATAACATAGCTCACAGTTTTCAACACAGAATTGATGTTGATATATCATGCAATGATTATCTACTCTTTTCATTAGGGGGCGGATTGTTGTATGATTATATAAACCATGTTGAGAACGGCAAGGTTTTCACAATAATTCCGACAGGTTCACTACCATTATACAAAAGGGTTTCAGTTGATCTCTCCGTAAATCAGAACCAGGTTTTTAATACATTTACTTATCTGAATTTTAAATTCAATATTATACCATCAGTTTTAGAACTGGAAACAGGAATAAGGATAGATCATTTTTATATGCAAGGTATCGGAGTAACTTTAAATACATATCCGGTTGCTAACCCGAGATTAATGCTCTCTTTTACTCCCGTCAAAAATCTTGAATATTTAGAAAGTATTGTCCTTAGCTTGGGTGTTGGTTTGTTCTCAAAAATTCCGATCGAAAGCTCAATTATTGAGGAAAGATTTGGCATCAGTGATTTTGATGTTCAACAACCCAAAACCCTTACTGCACTAACTGGTATTGAAATCAATCTACCATTAGATTTTAAAATAAAATTAGAGGGATATTACAAATTCTACTTCCATAGATTTTATTTTAATACGGTTGTTAATAGTGATAACCAAACTGAATTTAAGGTCCATTCTGATGGCGTTGGTCATGCAGGCGGCTTTGATATTTTAATACAACGAAAGGTTTCAAGATGGATAGACGGCTGGTTATCATACTCTTTTATATTTGCAAAATATTTTAACCCTTCAACTGACAATGAAAATGATCCGCGTACTTTCAGAGGGGAACCAACCGGTTCTTGGTATTACCCGTCTTTTCACAGATGGCATAATCTCAACCTTGTTCTAAACATTAAGCCAGTCAACTGGTTTACAATATCGTTTTCAATGTCATTCGCATCCGGCAATCCTCGCAACAAACTTTCATCTGAAATGTTTCCCGCACTTCTCAGTGATGGCTCTACAGTTCTTGAGATGTATAGAACTATTAGCAAATATCACGAAATAGACGGCGATTCTATTAGAAACGGCTTTAGTATCCCAATAGATCTTGCTTTTAGATTCCATTTTTATTTTCCATTCACCAAAATCAAATTTGAGGCATACATTGCCGCTGAGGATATAATTGTTATGACTTATTCCGCCAATCTAAATCCGCCATCTATTGATAAATACACCGGAAGAGAGGTTACGGGTCAATCAGCTTCTTTTAACATCGGATTTCCTATACCGAGCATAGGTATCAAGGTAAATTTCTAATTGAGGGTTTTTATGAAATTTAGAATTGTTATTTTAACTATATTATTATTCGGCTGCACAACAATCCGCACACCATACAAAATGGATTTAATTAATTCAAGCCAACAAATTAAGCTAACAATTATTAAAGACAGCTCAGGGACATTAAAAGGGGAGCTTACCGGAACTTTAATTTACCCTGCATTTTTCTCAGGCACTCTAAATATGGACGCAAGCGGTGATATGGTTCTAAGCATTGACAACTTTGAATATTTTTTTAATTGGAATGGCGGGTGGACACACGGTAAACACGAATCAGGCGGTCAAGTATCATTTAAAATAGATCAAAGCGGTAACATAGCAAATCCCAAATTAAATAATGAAGTATTTATCGGTGATGTTATTAGCGGGCAATCAAGATATTCAGACACAATTTATGAAGGTACTCGTGGACAAGAATTATTAAAAAACAGAGTCGATAGAATTAATGCTGTCAATCAATTTCTACACGGATTAAACCTGCCTGATTTTTATCTATACGATCTTTTTGACAAAGATCAGAATATTTCATTTTATAACGCAACTAAACATATTCTTTTCCCGGAACTCTATTCTTATCTTAACAAAGACTATATTGTAGATCTAAACACAACTTTTCAGATCGCAGATTCAATTGGATGGAATACAAACTATACAGACGCTCTATTTCCGGATCATTTAAAGGGTGTAAGAAATTCCGGTTCAATATTTAAAGATTATGAAGAAGCCTTGAAACTTTTTCAAATTCTATATAATATGGAAACCTTCTTGAATTCTATCGAAGAACAATCATATTAATAATGTTCTTTATTTATATATTTTAAATTTACCATTACTCTGATTAAACCCTTGAATATTCTTTTTACGGTTCTCGGTTGCTTTATGAAACGATATAGAAACTCCAATCCAAGCAGTCTAAATAATTTGGGGGCTCTTTTAACTGTTGTTGCGTAGAAATCAAGGGCCGCACCGACAGCGGCAATAACAGAAGCGTCAAGGCTTTTATAATACTTATCAATGAAGTTTTCTTGCTTTGGGCAACCAAGACTAACCCAAAGCATATCGGGTTTAGAAGTGTTTAAAGTGTCTTTTAGTTGATTTATTGTGGCCTCACTAAAGGTTTTTTCGAAAGGCGGTGATAAAAAACCGGCTGTCTTTATATTTGTATATTTACTTATTTTATTAACACAAAGATCTAAGGTTATTTGAGTTGAGCCAAATAGAAATTGAGACACAGATTCGTTTCTTTCTATAAACATTTTAAAAAAATCGGGGCCGGGTATTCTTCTTAACCCTTTACTTTTTGAAAATAACTTATTTATAATAGCCACCGAACTTCCGTCAGCTGTTACAATCTCGAAATTCGCAAGTTTTTTTCTGAACTCAATATTTGATGATATTTCACCAAGCATATTCAAATCGCAAAAAGCAATACGGGTTTTTACCTTATCACAAATTCTTTGTTTGACATCTGCATAAAGATCTTCCTTAGTCCCTTCATAAAAATCTACCCCGAAAATCTTCATTATACAGTTCCTAAATATGATTAATATGCATTATTTTTAACTCTTTTACCAAATACAGTCAACCAAATAATCTTAAAATCAAACCATATAGACCAGTTTTCAATATAGTAAATATCGTATTTAACACGCATAGCAATATCTGAACTCCCCCTCCAGCCGTTTACCTGCGCCCAACCGGTTAGGCCGGGTTTAACCCAATGTCTAATGTGATATTTATCGTATTTATTGTAAAACTCATCCGTTTGTGTTAGCATGTGTGGTCTTGGGCCCACTATTGACATGTCTCCTCTTAGAATATTTATCAGTTGAGGCAACTCATCAATATTATATCTTCTAAGAAATGACCCTAGCTTTGTTTTACGAGGGTCATTCTCTGTCGCCTGTAATAAGTCAGCATCTTTATTTACAACCATAGTTCTGAACTTTAGAATATTAAAATCTTTCTGCCTATAACCGGTTCTTTTTTGCTTAAAAAATACCGGGCCTTTCGATGAGAATTTTATAAGAAACATGATTATTAAAAAAAACGGCATTAAGAAAATTAATGCTATCAGTGTCAGACTAACATCAGTTACTCTTTTAATAACTCTGTTAAATATATTCTCAAGGGGTACATTTCTAATACCGATAACAGGATATCCTGAAATATTTCTTATTGAAGGGTTTTCACTGATAATAGTATAGTAATCAGGCACGAGTTCTGCTTTTACTCCGCACTTCTCGCAAATATTTGTTATTGTAATAATTTTATCCCGTTTTTCAAGCGGTAGAGCGACAATAACGCTATCAATATTCATTTCAATAATTATTTGTTCGATCTGATCTGTACTGCCTAAAACCATATTGCCCAATTTTGATAAAAATGATTTTTCATTTAAATTTTCATTTTCTAAATCATCTACAAAACCGATTATTTTAATTCCGTATAGATTATTTTCCTGAATCTTTTGATAAAACCTAAAACCAAGCTCCCCACCACCTACAATTAAATATCTCTTATAATTAAAACCGGCTTTTCTTAAAATTGTTAAAAATATCTTTATCAGCGTTCTTTCTATTGTAAACACAGAGATTGTAATGAAAAAGAAATATTTACTAAATTGGTTCGTCACAGTCTGAATCTCTGTAATTGCGCAAAAATACAAAACCGTTAGAACAAGCATTTCAAAAACTATCACATTTTTTAAAACACTTGTTAATGGCCTGAATCTATATGTTCTATATAAATCAAAGAATTCAATTCTAAGCATACAAACAAAAAAGAATGTTACAATTGAAAGTCCAAAAACAATCGATTTAGGTGTAAAAATTAAATCTCCGACTTCTAAATATATACTTAAAATATAGGCGGCGCTGATTATAATAAAGTCTATCATCATAAAAGCCGCCAAAAACAATTTGTTGTATTTCTTTAACAAAACCTACTCTCCAAATTTATTTAAAAAATTCATTATATAGAACCTTGACTGCCTCTTTAGCCTTTGACTTGTCTTCTTCGCAATCAATACCAATAATTATATTTCTTTCACTCGGCCCTTGATCTATTACTTCAACATTAATTTTATTCTTTGCCATAGCAGATGTAATCTTTGCTGCGACTCCGACAGTGTGTCTCATGCCTTCACCAACAATACAAACAAGTGCTTTGTTTCTTCTTAAACTAATCGATTCTGCGTCCACTTCTTCTTTTAACCATCTGATAAACTCGTTCGGCTCAATTGCTCTTCTAATTCCTTCTGATACGCCGACATATATGTTTTTTTCTTTAAATTCTTTTTCGGATATTATAAGGCATATAGAATCAATCCCGGTTGTTATTTGTTCGATGGCTATTCTATGCTCTCTAAAAATGTTTAAAATTTTGTTAGCGTAACCAACATCTTCGTTCATTAGGGTTTTTTCTATATTAATAAAACAAATGTCTTCTATATGAGCAATTCCCGCTACGGGATATTTCTTATTTATTTTTCGGCTGCCGACTATCATTGTACCAACAGAATCAGGTTTCAAAAGATTCTTAAGATTTATTGGTATATCTGCATTTTTTACAGGTAACATTGCTTCCTGATGGAGAACATTAAAACTCACATATGAAAGCTCTCTAATCTCTTTGTATGTTACCTCATCCATCATCATCGGATTATCAACTATACGAGGGTCAGCACAGTATATTCCCTCGACATCTTTCCAGTTTTCATATATATCAGCTTTACATGCTACAGCCAAATCTGCGGCAGTCTTATCTGATCCGCCCCTACTGTAAATCATAGATAAACCGCTTTTTGACACCCCAAAAAAACCGGGATAAACAACAACTTCCTCAATATCTCTTAACTTGTTCAAGTTTTTGTAGGTAATATCTGTAACTTTTCCATCCAGCGGATGGCCGACTAAGAAATGCCCGATCTCTCTTGGATCTACATATCTGGCCCTTATACCCCTTATATCATTAATATAATAAGCATCTAGTCTTGAAAACAACTCCTCCCCGGAACCGATTATCAAAGCTCTGTAATGGTCAGCAGACACCTCATCTTTCTTTTGTATATAGCCGTACAAGATATCCATTATCTCATCAATTTTTTTTCTTACAATACCAAGCGGCTCAAAAACAGCATAATGATTTTGTTTTATTTTCTCAAAGATATCCTTCGGAAACTCTCCATTTAGTAAAGCAATCTCTACTCCTTGCGTTAACAGATCGGTTACCTTTGGAAGACCTTCAACCTTACCTATCGCAGAGTTAATTTTTATTCTTCTGTTTTTATTGTCTTGAAAAAGATCTGCCGCAAGTTTTACTCTTTCAGCAGAGGCGTTTGCCCAACCTCCAAATTTTGCTATTATATATTTCACCGGTATATCCTTTTTTTATACATATTTTTTTTTAAAACATATTTATTGAATTTAAAAAAAAGCAACCGGTAAAGGTTGCTTTCTTTATCATTATTTCACGACAAAAGTATCAAGTAAACTAATTAAATCTATTAATTAGATCCTGAGTGCATCCTTTGTCTTTCTAAGAATCTTAGAATTTCCTGATTACTTATCTTGCTGTATTCTCTAACTTTTGCAGCTTCATTTCTGTCTTGTAATATACCCCAAGCTTCTTCATGGTTTATAACAGGTACATTTTCCGGATCCGGATTTTCATATATAGCTTCATCATAGGTTATCTTAACATCTTTGATGTAAGTTACGAAGTCTCCTCCGATTTGATCACCTTGTCTGTATATTCTAAAACCATCAAGTTTTACATAAGGGATATTTCTTGGGTATAAAGGAACTACATATAGATCTCTGTTTTCTGCTCTTGTGATATAATTAGGATTTTGCCATACAATTTCTGCCCATCCGTCATAATTCAAGTATCTCGGCATTTGGTATTCTGTAACTACACTATTATCATCTTTTAGAAGTATAGAAATTGAGTTGTTAAACTGACATCCGTATACTCTTATAGCCATTGACTTAAGTTGACCAACATTTCTTACAACACCATAACCATCAAGGAATTTCTCGCCTTTTCCTCTGTGACTTACAATTGTATCTGCATCTTCAACCGGATCAAAGTCTTTTCCGCTGAAATCCGATGCAATATCTTCATATGCAGGTATTTCAAAAGGAGGTGTAACAAGTGCCCAGTTATTAAATATAGTTTCAGGGAATCTTACTCTAACACCAAGAATTGTATATCCGTTTTGTTCTCTTCTTTGTCTATCTTGCTGTATATGATCGTTTACTTTTGTGCTGTCACCTTCATATTGTCTTAACAACTCATTTACATCAGGAGCATCATATAATAACTCAACAAATCTTGTGTGCCATTCTTTTGTAAAAGAAAACTGTCTATTCATAACAGTTCTTGCAGATGAGTTAAGCACAACATTCCAATTACCTGCTGCAAGTGAAGTTACCATAAATACTGCTTCAGCTGCAGAGATGTTTGACCCTGCCATAGAGTTGTACTTTAGTAGAGTAGGCATATGTTGTGGTCTTAACCTTGGATCAGCACCCCTCAATTCACTATCATAATGAACACCTGCCGCTTTTTCTTTCATTTGATCTTGTGTCCAGCTCCTTCCAGGAGTTTGTCCATCACCATTAGCCCTCAGCTTGTCAAAGTCAATCAGAACTGATGTCTTTGCAAACACCGTGGTAGTAAACAGTGTTACAATACAAACAGCAACCAAACCAGAAAACAATCTTCTCATATTATTTCTCCTTTTTTTATAAGCCCGGTTAAAATATATTAATAATCGTACTCCGACATTATACGATTACTATTATTAATGTCAACTTTTTTTTAAAAATTTTTAAAAAATATCACAATTTTCTTTAGTAGAATTCGTCATTCAACAACATTAACTTTAAAATCCATTAAAATTTTTTTCATAAATGAATTTCTTGATACTGCAAACAACAAATTTATTAACGATTATATGCTATAATCCGGTTCTATACCATCCTTAAATGGCCCGTCAACGCCTATATAATCACTGCTTATTCCATCAAACAAAAACTTTACCCTTTTTATAGAAGGAACATTTAAACAAACCGAATTAACTAACCCCTTAAGCAACGCTAAACTTGTGTTATCTGAACCCGGAATAGCCTCACGATATTGATTTACTGTATCTATATTTAAATTCAGATATAAAGTATCATCAACTATAAATGACGATATATATCTTGCTGTTTCAGCATAAGGGTTACGATAAAGCTCTTCTGACGAACCTAACATAACCTCTTCAACTATCCTTCTTATTTTATTATTAAGTCCGTGCTGTTTGGCAATTAATCTATATTCAAAAAAATACCCCGTTCCATCTGCCTTTGGCAAAACAATACGAACCATACTGTCATTACTGAGAACAAGAAACAAAACAAAAACCACAACAAATAAGATCGTACTGATAATTTTCCATTTTTTTTCTAAAATAAAATCTAAGAACGGTTCCAAAATAAACCCCTGCTATTTATAATTAAATATCTATTCATAGATACTAAAAAATCTCTGAACACCTTCAATAATACCGTTTGTGATTTTACTCAAATAAGGATAATTTGTCAATCTAATTCCTTCATCACGATTAGTATTAAACCCGATTTCTACAAGAACAGCCGGCATAATTGAGTTTTTGATAACAAAATACCTTTCTTCCTTAATGCCTCTGTTTCTTGAAACATCTCCAATCTGTCGTTGAAGTCCGTCCTGAATAAATTCGGCCAGATCTCTTGAACCGACATAGATATCATCATTGAGCATTAAGTTGATTATATTAGCAATTTCTCTGTCATTTGTCAACTGCATATCTTTTATGATATTTCGGGTATAGTCCTTTACAAGGTGCCATGTTTCAAATCCGTAAGCCCGATTGGATAAAGATGCATTGACATGTATTGATATGAATATTGCTGTACCATATCTTCGATGTACAAAATTAGCTATCCTTGACCTCTGTTCAAGTGATATAAAAACATCTCTGTCCCTCGTAAGAACTATTTTTTTTTCGGGGTACAACTGCCTGAGTCTTTCAGAAAGCATTAATGCGGTTCTTAGCACTATATCTTTCTCTCTAATTCCGTTATAGCCAACTGCACCGGGATCATTTCCGCCGTGCCCCGGATCAATAATGATTGCATTTACCCTCGAAAAATCATAATTAGTAGAAATATTTATATTATCGGGAGTCCCGCTATCCTCGTCAGTAAGATCGATTTTATCTACTTGATTATTTGAGATAACTATTGCCGTGCCGTTTGTTAAATCGGAAGAACTATTTTCAGGGTTGATAACATTCCCGTTGCAGGTTATATTCCCGTTAGCAATAGCAAAAACGCCTCCATCGGGCCTAAAATACTGTAGGATTCTCACAGCGGCTTCTCTTGGAACATACCAGATGCCGTTAGACGGTGTCAAGAACTTACCGGTAAAAAACGGAGCGCCTCCAATCATAATATACGGTGAACCGCTTAACAGCGATACGGTCTTGTTATTTTCTGATATTGTCGTAATTGACAATAACGGATCATAGTTAATAGCTGCGTTAATGTAATCAGCTATTCCGCTTAAAGGGTAATCCTCAACAGAATTGTCAGCACTAACAGAAACTGTTATTATTAGAAATAATATTATTATTTTAAGGCTTTTGGGCATAAACCTCAAAGGTATCCCCCAGCTTGAAGATTTTGGCAATTATCGTTATAGCGGATCTTATTATATTCATTGACAACAGATTGGGATTTGAGATAAATCGTTCCGGGTGAATCCCGGTAGAAACAGCTCTTATTTTCTTGAAACCGGCTTTTTTTAGTACTTGAATCATAAAATTCACGGGAAATACCCTGTAATGATCCTCAGGATGAGTTTTAAAATAATTTTTCAAGGATTTTCTTATTGTAATACCGGACCCGTTCGGTGTAGATAATGCTATCACACCGCCTGAATTAAGCAGGGTTTTTATGCCAAACACAAACTTCTCAAAATCATACAAATGTTCAATCACATAAAAAGCGGTTATTACATCAAAACTTTCTGTTTCTTTTTCAAAAAAAGATTGATCTGATTTGACGGCTTTAATGTTTAGTTTGTTAGTCATATATTCAACACAATAATCCGATATATCTACACCTGTAACATCAAAACCGTTGCCCCTTGCATATTCTGCAAAAAATCCCAACCCTGCACCAAAATCAAGAAGTTTTTTGCCGGGGCGGTATTCATTAATAATCTTTAAACGACGAGTTGCAAATTGTACGATTGTCGGCTTGTCATCTTCATAAGTTCTTCCATATTGATTCTTATATTCATCAAGAAAATAATCAGAATTATATGCTTTAGAATTCTCAGTAAACCCCAGTGTATAAATAAGGCCACATCTCGGACATTTATAAGCATTCCAATTTATATTACGATACACCAGAAGAGCGTCTAAAGAACTACAATAGGGGCAAAGTGATATCTTTGCTTGAAAATCTTTAATTAATTTCACAAGCTGATTATCAGTGTGATCTGTATTTTCATCAAACGGATAAATGCAGTCTGTCATATTATATGAATATTCCACCGAATCATTATCAGTTTGATCAGTGATTATATTAAATAAAACAGATTGTCCCCCAACTCCCTTGTCATTTATACTTATTACAGGCCCAAATTCCATATACAGAAGCATCTCTTCTACCGTTGTATTGACACCATCTACAATAACCCTGTCAAATGTACACTTGGCAAATCCCTTACCTGCTAAATCTTTATAATCAATAACATTAAATTCTGAAAAACCCGCAGGTTCATCGATATTTATAGTAAATGGCGGTTTAACGGCAAAAGTAAGATCAAAGTCTTCACAAAATATTTCACTGTATTTCTTCATTTTACTTATTATTAAGGCATTGTCAGAATTATTGCTCGTAATTACAAGCATCCTCTTGAACCTTGATCGATTGATCTTATCTGAAACCGTAACAATATTATTAATCCTAAATCCGCCACCCTCATTATTGATGTGCCTGACTATCGCATTAACAAATTCGTAGTCTTCTAATGTATCCACGGTAACCCTTACATCGCTTCTCCACACATCCTGCTGAATGTATTTTTCGTATATAACCTTGAATTTATCCGGGTTATTATAGATATAAGGAGTTACATGCTCCATCTCATAAAGAGTTGTGCCGTTTTTAAAAGCTTTCTCAAGTGATGTGAAGTCAAAAACCTCTACTCCGCTCCCGTAAGGTATATCCTCAAGTCCGGCGTAATTAGATCTGCTTTTTTTGAATAAATCCAAAGTAGCATGAGCAAACTCAGATGAAACAAGCGGATTATCACCTGTAGCTCTGATTATTATATCAGCTCTATATTTACAAGCAGCATCGTAGTATCTTTTTAAAACATTTGATCTGTCACCGCAGAAAATATCCCAACCGTAAGCAGCAGCGAGCGGTTCAAGTACCGGAGCGCTCTCCTCTGTTGTCAGTATAGCCTTCACATCTGCAGGAACATTTGCAAGTCTTTCCATAGCATGTACAATAACCGGTTTGCCGCAAAGATTAAGCATAGCTTTACCGGGCATTCTTGTTGAATTTAACCTTACTTGTAGGAAAAGCCCTACGCGCTGAATATCAAATGACATACACACCCCATTTAGAAGTTAAAGATATAATAATCACTGCAGTTTTTACAGCAATCAGGATAAACGCCGGCAACATTTTTCTTAAATAAATCCCTTTGCCTGTCGATTATAGATGTTAATGAAGAACTATCACCTCTTTCTTTTCCGGACATAATCGAATATTTGCAAAGGGGGACAGCCTTGTCGGCGGACACAAATATGTCCCGCCTCAAATGAAAACAAGGGATTCTGTTAACCGGGGAAAGATCAACAACAGACCTGTCCGGCAGAAACCCGCAATAATTCGAATATTTTCGAATAATCAGATTATCTGTGTCCTTTTTTCTTATGAATCCTTCAATTTCAAGCTCGTTTTCTTTTAATCTTGTAATCTGCCTGTAAACGGTAAAACCTTTATTGCGAAGTAAACTTATGGTTTTAATAACAACATCTAATCCGTTATGGCCTCTAACCGCACTAAAAACCTCCGGAGTTGCAGCATCAAGCATAACGACAAATGTTATCTGATCAGAATATTCATTTAAAAGCTCAAGATCGCTTTCGTCAAGTTCAATACCGCCCGTTTCAATAATCAGATCAAACCCTTTTTTAACAATAACTTTTACAATACCAACCCAGTTTTTATGCAAAACCGGATCTCCGATACCGCCGAGTATTACCTTACAAGAACTGTTTATATTCGAAAGCTGTGAAACTATTTCTTCAACATCATCTAAGCTCATTTCTGATTGTTTTTGTAACTCCGGAAGATATATGGGCTTATCCAACCTTTTCGAGGTGATATCAAGTATAACCGTATAAGGCAATGTAAATATAACAGCTTTATTATTATTTATATATTCTACTATTCCGTTATAACCATCATCTTTTGCTTCCCGATAAATACTGCTTGTAAGAATACACTGTCCGGCATCATCGGAGCCGATCCTGACTTTATAAAGCCTCATATCAACCGGGGATATAACTGTCTCGATGTCAAATGAATTAATATCTTTTGTTATCCCATAGAACAAGTAATTTCTATCCGTTTTATTATCATCTTTAAGCAGATAACATATTTGTTTAAGAGCATTTTTAGTTATTATTTCCGGTACAAGCCCGTCCGGATAGCCAATTGAGTTTGAGTAATCTGCACCGTACTTACGGTGTTTATCTATCATACCGTCAATAAATTGTTTGTCATAAAACGGACTGCCGCCGTTCATAATAACAGCCAATTCCGATTGTTTTACTTCTTTTAGAATAACTGACAAGATATTAATTGCCGACAAATCTTCTACTAATACCCCTTTCGCCCCTTTTGGGATATCGTTGACCAAACCATTGTGTAAAACAATAATCCTGTCATAACCTTCAATGCCTGAAGTCAAATGATGAAGCGCGGACTTTCCGTTAAAGACAGGATTTAGATTTGACTCTAAAAACAAGCAATCAAGTATCAGGGTTAGCACAGAAACACATCCTTGTTAAAAAATCTTGCATGATATAGCGTTAGAAAAAATATAATATACTATTCAATCAATATTTTCAAGATAATTTTAGCTTGTTACAATATAATTGAACAATTGTACTTGACTAATAGAGTATATTATAGTAATATGTCAAACAACGACGCAGGATAGAGCAGTTGGCAGCTCGTCGGGCTCATAACCCGAAGGTCGCTCGTTCAAATCGAGCTCCTGCTAATTTAACGGTTTAGGAAACTAAACCGTTTTTTTTATTTTGATGTGGACTAAAAGACATTTTTAATCTAGAATAAACACAAATTTTTAACCCGCATTCTTCAACAGATTTAATTTGCTACCTTTCTGCAATTACTAACATTTCAAAATCTTTTGTTGTTAATATATCTTTTCGAGAAAAAGCACCGAGTTTTGCTCCGAAAATTTCAACTTTATTAAAACCGGTTGATTTTAATAACCATGTAATCTCAGATGGAATGTAATACCTTTCATTACATTCGAGTTCTTTTTCTATCCCGTTGTCATCTTTAATTTTTGTTACATTGTAATCTCTAAATGTCATTAAATCAAAATTATTTTTATGATATGTTGCATTCCCACTATCTGTATTTGAGGCACAAAATTCCTCAATAGAGTTAAATATTGGAAATAAACCATTGAGCGTAGTAAAAATAAATTTTGCATTCTCCTTCAATGACTTTGAAACATTTTTAAGAATTTCATAATTCATTTCATCTGTTTCCATTAGAGGAAAACCTCCTTCACACATCATTATTGCAACATCAAATTGTTTTTCAAACGGGAGGTTTCTTGCGTCGTGTTTTAAAAAATCAATTTTTAAATCGTTTTGTTTTGCTTTTTCTCCGGCCTTTTTAAGTAATGAAGCTGATAAATCAATGCCGGTTAGTGAATAGCCTCTCTTAGATAATTCTATGGAATGCCGCCCGGTACCACAACCGATGTCAATAATTTTTAATGCTTTATTATAATTAATTTCTTTCTCAATAAAATCACATTCTCCAATTGTTCCTTGCGCAAAACATTCATTGTCGTATTTTTCGCCGTAATTTTCAAATAATGTTTCGTACCATTGATTCATAAGATCACTCCTTTTAAACAGCTTATCTACAGAGCGAATCTAAAAACCTCATTCGATCTGTAATATTAATCTTTAGCGTATATGCACAGTCACTTAACCCGCGTTATGCACGATAATCGTAGCGAAGCGAAGTAGATTGTTGATT
>CAZSQU010000052.1:0-21519 GCA_964608985.1 uncultured Spirochaetales bacterium | reverse complement strand
ATAATCAGCAAGATACGAGATCCAGTAGAATTTTCGTGCATAATGCGGGTTAAGGGACTTAATAAATAGTGAGGTCGTAAACCCTACAATTATACCGAGTCCGGTGGATAGAAGTATCCATTTAAGAACATTTAGAAACATCGCTGTCGTATCGTAGATTTGTTTTTTCATATTTTTGCTGAATCCTTAAACATTTTCATATTTTATTTGTCGTAAATTTTCTGAATTTAATAAATGTCTTTAATAGTTTTTATTAAATAGAAATCAATTTCAAACTTATAAAAATGAGAGATAATCTACGGCTAATTTTGAAAACAGAGCCCTTTTATAACTTATTGAAGTATTTATCATAATAAAATGATATTTTTTAAAAAAAAATCATTTAAAAATTGACAAATTTATAAAGTGGGTATATTTTTATAATTGGTTAATACTCTTTTCTAAGGGGAATGTCTATGAAAAAATTCAATTTTGTATTTATAGGTTTTTTGGTACTGTTAATTGGCGGCTGTAACATGATTGACAGAATGTCTCTTGATGATTGGCTTGGTATCGATAGAACCAATCCCTATGAGACAGAATCGGGCTTGTCTGAGGTAAATTTCAGTACTAATGGCATGAGACTAGATACAAGTCCATTGTTTTCTTCAAAAATATTTGATTATACTATTAAGATACCTGATAATAGTTCAAGTTTGGTATTTAATGTAAGGACTTTAAGTGAAGGGGCAAAAACTGAATGGGCTTATAGTACAAATCCCGATTCAACAACAGATAATTTTCAGCCGATTATAACCGGGACTGACGGCGGCATATCCATAGCTTCTTTTGACGGCGCTAAACTGAAGATCAGATCTGTGTCAAAAGACGGCTCAAATGTATCATTGTATAGTTTTACAATAGAAAAGGTGATTATTATTAATTTTGATTGCGGAGAAGTTGATATCCACCCGAATCCTCAAAAAATAATTATTGATAACCCCGGCGATCCTATCGGGCAGCTTCCAACCAATCCGGTTAAAACAGGTGAGATTTTTAAAGGATGGTATTCAAGTTATAACGGAGTGGGAGATTTAATTACAGAAGATACAACATTTGATTACTCAAGATCTGTTTATGCATGGTGGGAGAGAATCCAATATACAATAACATATAGTGCTAACGGAGCAGATACCGGAACAGTTCCCTCAAATGTCACCTATTATCATGGTGATAGTGTTTATATTACGAATAATCCGGGCAGTCTTGTAAAAAGCGGTTATGTATTTAACTGCTGGAACACTAAAGAGGATGGCACCGGTGTTAATGTTTACTTTAATAATAATATTTATAGTGCTACTACACAGAATAAGAATTTTACGCTCTATGCAAAATGGGAGTTGGCATCTAATGATAATAATTTGACCGGATTTGTTTTTAATAACGGGTTTAATTACGATACTACATTCAATATGAATAATACAGATTACACTGCAACGGCAAACAGCACTATCTCAACTGTATCTGTTAAGCCTGCAGCATCTGATCCAAATGCAATAATTACTGTAAGTATGAACGATATGAATAGTCAGATAGTACAATCCGGTACATTCTCGCAAGATTACAGTTTATTAGACCCCACCGGGGAGAATATTTTGAAAATCGAGGTGAGAGCAACAAACGGCGCTATTAAGACCTATAAAGTTACAATTACTAAAACCGTACGAGTGAGAATTATTAATGGGAGTCCGACATATGGTACTGTAATCCCGATTTTAGATCAGGAGTATCAGGTAGGGCATCAAATTAATCTATGTGCATCCCCGAATACGGGATATGGGTTTGACCGGTGGGAAGGCCCGGTAGTTTATCCTAATTTGGCTACCACTCCATTAAATGTGCCTCCTAATGATGTTAATATTACAGGCTTTTTTATAATACAATAATTTATTAAATAAAAGAGCACCTCGTAATACTACATTTGATTTAATCGGGGTGTTAAAACACCCTGATTTTTTTTGTTTCGACCGTATTGTTTCTTATTGTAACAACAAGGTTATTAGAGCTGTCATCGGCAAGGGATCTGACAATATTATAGTTTACTCCTCGTATTGTTCTTTGTTCGGTGAAGTGAAGGTGCCCCGAATAAACCGAATCTACATTTTGTCTGTCAAACAGATCGAATATCCGGTATGCCTCTTCGGGGATACCGTAAGAGGTGGGTGACTGCATCTCACGGTCAAAGAAAGAGTAGTGTGTAAATATCAGCTTTGTTTTGTGTGAATTTGCCTGCAGTAAAGTTTCGAGCCATAAAATCTGTTTGTCGCCGAGAGTTCCGTTTGCTGTGTCAAGGAATACAAACAGTGTGTCCCCAATTTTGAAATGGTAAACTGTCGGTCCAAAGAGTTTCTTGTAATGCTCGTATCCGTTGTTATATAGATCATGGTTACCCGGGATAACATAAACCGGTATTGGACATGTTGAATAATCATTATAGAAATAATCGTATTGATCTTTAGTTCCTGCTTGAGTCAGATCCCCGAGAACTATTATAAATGAAATACCGAGATATGATCGATTGGCAGCGATTTTATTCAAATAACGAGGATTGGATTCGTAATAATGAGTATCTCCAACAACAGCAAAGCTGTAATCAGATGAGTTGTCAACCGCGGGCGGCTGAAGAGCTGTAGAATTAATTGAGTCGTTGAAGCGTGTGTCAACCGGTGTTGTATAAAATAATCCCGATGGATCAAAATAGTCACATGAAATGAAACAAATAGATAAAAAAACTATTATTCTAAATTTTAAGTTCATATCTAATCCCTGTTGTGAAACCTATCGAATGAATTGCTGCGGCAAATGGTAATGCTCCGGTGCTGTCTATCATAAAACCGCTGTAAATAGAGACATCGTACTTGAAGTGGTAATAAATATTTGTGTTTAGAAACAGGTAGTTCACAGAGTAAATATCTATAAAATCATAATTTCCTGCTGATATTTCTACGGATATTGAGTTTGTAGGGTTAACTATAATGTGAATATTCCACAAAAAGATCACTTGAAGATACAGATCGGTTTTATATTCGTTTAGAATATCATTTGTATTATAGTCAATAAAGTTAAAATCAAGTCCCGTTGTAAAGCCGAAGTATATATATTTATTGGAATTATAGAAAAATGATCCCGTTAGAGTTAGGTGGTACTCGGCAATACTGTAATGATAAAAACCGTTTATCGTAAATGAGGTAGATAATTTAAAGAAATCAACAGGTATCAAGTGTATTCTAAGCATTAGATTCTTAAAACCTGAATAATCTGATAGTGTTAATGTAGAATCAAAATTTAACATACGGGATAGACCGACTGATGCGAAAAAAGTAAAGTCTGACCTGTAACAAGACAGATCTGTAAAATATCCGCTATAACTGTTTGAGAATACTGCTTTATCGGGTAAAAAAATATAGCTTTGACCACAAGCCGGATAGCTGTCAATGTTATAAAATGGGTTGGATTGTATAAACAAAACCGAGTTGATTAAAAGGAACAATGTAAATAGTTTCTTCATAATTTATAAATAGTTATAACAGAAATTACTTGAAAAAGCCATATAAAAAAGGGCTTATTACAGCCCTTTTGTTGGTATTAAAAATAGATATTATTGCGGATCAGTATAGTTGTTGTCTCTGATACCGAAACCGAAACCTATTGAACGATCGTCAGGATCACTACCCATAAACATTGTAAAAGTTAAGAACTTGCCGTTAGGGTCAAACATAACATTAACAATGGCATCCTCACTACCTGCAAGGTAAGCGCCTCTGCAATTATTAGCATCTTGAATCGTTGTCGATGTTGCTGAATTATTCCCGGCATAATCAGCAAAAGATGTACAAACTGGTTTACTATCCGGTCCCCCTGCGTATTCTGCAAGTTTTGTTAAATTTTCGTCAAAAACCGGGGTCCCTGTAGAGATTGAATCACTATAATTAAAGACCTGAATCCCTGTGCTGCTGACAACAATCTTCATCGGATCAACAGAAGTCGTGTCTGTTGAGGCCTCATAGAAATAAACCATGGCAAAATATGTTCCGTCAACATCTGTAAGCTCTATATCTGATTGAGGGATTGCTATACCCATACCGCCGCCGGTATTCATACCAAAATCAAGAATTATTGACCCTGATGGTGTGCCGATAAGTGAGACTGCATCTGCAAGATCGCTTGTATCTCCTGATGGCCATAATTCATTTGAATAATTTGCGGCATTTGCTGTCATGTTTGCAACAGAAACAACGCCGCCTGTGTTTATGTCAGAAAGCCCTTTATTAATATCACCGTTGATATTTGAGTTGTGACTATAACTTGCACCATACATTAATCCGTCTGTATCAGTGTCAAATCCGACAAAACCGCAGTTCATATCGGATTCTTCGTCATCTGTTGCGTCTATAAGGAATTTCATCCAGTTGTATGCTTTATCTTTAAATGTGTTTTTATTAATCATACTTCTTGATACAACATAAACGGGTTCGCCTATTGTTTCACCGTCTTCGAACATTTGATATATCACTGCCGCATTGGGATATTCGGCAAAAATTACAAATTTAGTTTCATCAATAACGGCTTTTTTTAATATTGAGAATCCTGAGTTGTGCTGATCATTTTTAGGTAAAACTGTATAACTTAACCACCCTGAGTCTTCATCGGTTGTGTTGTTGATACATTTAACCTTTGACTTTGCAGAATCAATATAAATTGTAACCAGATCACCTATCGGAATACTGCCACCGTAAGACCTTATACTATCAATCGTATCTACTGGGTCCGGACCCGGGCAACCTGCAAAGAAAGAAAATAACAAGACTGCTAAAATCGGTAACAACAACTTTTTCATAGTCAACTCCTTATATAAAATGACATTAGATATTAGATTATACCATAAAATATTCTAATAACAAGTTATTTAAGGATTTTTCTATATATTACTCTGCCATCATTATAGTCATAGAAATCGTTAATTTGAGAGACTTTAACAAACCCTTGTGACTCATAAAAATCGCGGGTTGGTTGGTATTGTGGTTTGTCGGAGGTTTCTGCAAATAACTGATGACCTTTGAGTTTTATGACGGCATCTTCGGTAGCGTTCATCAAGGTTCTGCCTATCCCTTTTGATCTGTAATTGTTATCAACGGCTATCCAGTAGAGATCAAAGCTTATCTGTGTGCAAGGGATCAGCCCATAGCATGAATATCCGACAGTTGTATTATCTGTTTCGGCAAAAATAAACCTGTAACCGCTGTTTTCACCTTTTTTTAAGAATTCATCGACAAGCTCAATCGCTATTGCAACCTCTTCTTCAGTAAAAAATCCGGTTGACCTTACTATGCGCTCAATATTTGACAAATCACTTTGGGTTACTGCAGTTCTAATTGTAATATTCATGTTTTTTGTATGGTCTCCTTAATAATTGTTTGGATCATGGTTTTATAATCAAATCCGGCTTTGCAACACGCCGCAAAGAATCCGCCGTCAGGGGATAAACACGGGTTTACATTT
This sequence comes from uncultured Spirochaetales bacterium, assembly GCA_964608985.1. Lineage (GTDB taxonomy): Bacteria > Spirochaetota > GWE2-31-10 > GWE2-31-10 > CAYYKD01 > CAYYKD01. Next base: position 15,981 of record CAZSQU010000052.1, on the reverse strand, counting down.
ACCTCAAGAAGATAGATGTTAAAATCCTCGGTTACACGGAAGTCAAGCCGTACAAATGAGTCTATCTGAAAAATATTGATTATTTCCTCGCATGCTTTTTGTAAAAGCGGCTCAAGTTTTTCCTTATTGTTGTAGTTAAACTCTCTTACAGTAGAGTTGTATTCAAATGAATCCTCGATCCACTTTGCCCGGTAATCAACTATCTTCGGCTGATCGTTTCTGTAATTCTTAAAAACGATCTCTGCAAAGGGAAGGACTTTTCCGTTCAGATAACCGATATTGAACTCTCTGCCATCGATGTATTGTTCGGCAAAATATTCGATTCCGTTTTTATGTGATTTAAATTTGAGTAGATCGGTTACCTGTGTGGTAGAATCCGCTTTGATTAACGAGTCCACCGTAATATCAAATGAGCCGTGTTTACTGACAGGTTTAATAATATAATCGGATGGAAAGGACGGCTCTCCTAGGTTGCCTTTTAGTGTAACAGCATGGGGTATTCTAAATGAAGCCGGTTTGTGTTTATCGATGATCATCTTTGTTCGGGTTTTACTGTTAGTATTGTAAAAAAGCGACGGGCTACCTCCGGTGTATTTTATCTCAAGTGTGGTGAGTATTGCCGGCGGATAGTAAATGTATCTTTCATCCTCGACAAGGTTAAACACGATCTCCGGTGAACCTTTGAGTATTTTATCTGAAAGCTTTGCGATGTCGGTCTCAAACGAGAGTATAGCCGTATTGTAATTGAGTAATTTTAAAGCGCACTCAATATTATCTGCCTGAATTTTATTATCTATGCTGTCCGGAGTGTCGCCGGAATCGGTCGGATCAGTCAGTATCAATACATTCTTATTCATTATTATGATCGCTTAGCAACAGAATCAATAATCAATTTTATCAAATCCTTATACTCTTTGCCGATTTTACCCCAAAGTATCGGCAGATCGGAGTGTGTAGGATGCATTCCTGCGAGAGGGTTGATCTCAATAAATGAAAGCTCGCCCGAACTATCCATCATAAAATCTATCCTGCCGGCATCTCTGCATTCGAGGATACTCCATATCTTAAGTGATAAATCTTCCAATGACTTGTTTAGTTGTTTGTCGGTAACAAGTCGGTAATCGACAAGTTCTTCACACCGCTCTTTGTTTATGTATGAATATGCGTTTTGCTCAGCACCGTCGAGAAGTACTATCTCAAGCGCGCCTGCATAAATTGCATCTTTTCCCGTACCTACAAGTCCGGTTGTAAACTCTCTTCCCGTGCAGAATGTTTCAACTAAAACAGGTTGTTTAAATTTTACTAAAAGTTGTTTGGCTGTTTCTTCAAGCTCTTTTTTTGTGTTAACCCTTGATTTGTCGGTAACACCTTTACTTGTGCCTTCAGCGACCGGCTTGACAAATAATGGGAAAGGCAGATTTTTCTTGAAAATATCCGCTTCGTTGTTAATTAAATAAAAATCAGGGGTTTTAATCCCGAATTCTTTTAATATAATCTTAGTAATATCTTTTTTAAGTGAAACTGACATTATTAATGGCTCAGAGAATGTGTATGGTATCTTATATGCATCGAGTAGTGCCGGCACCTGTGATTCGCGGGAGTACTGGCCGTGCAGCCCTTCGCAGATGTTAAATACCATATCCCATCTGTTGCCCTTTGCAAGTTCACTAACGAGTTGTTTGATATTCCCGATTCTTTCCGGTTTATGACCGTTATCTGATATAGCTGTTTCTAATGCCTCAATTGTTGATTCTCTGTCAAATTCGGCTGTTTCTTCTTCAGAATAACCCTCATTGAGATAATGATCCCTTAAATCATAACATATTCCGATTTTCATTGTGTATTTTGCCCTCTTTTAATTCTAAGTAAAATTGTTTACGCCATTTCTCGGCGCTTTGACTGTCAACTGACAGATTGGTTTTGAGCCATTCCTCATCTGATTGTATGACACCCTTTGGACACTTATAAGGATCGAGCTCGAGTATCTGCTCTTCGTTATAGTAGTACGGATAGATACGGCAGATAACCGGTCTTGTTTCAAGGTCAAGGAGACATCCGTAACTACCGAGGAAAATACAGTTGCCCTCCGGAGTTTTATTAATCATCTGCATCGTACCGTTTTTGTTAATCGTGTATTTATCCCAATTTGGATCTTCTTCCTGACCGTAATCATAAGATTGCGGCTTATAAAAACCGTAAAAATCTTTATAACCCTTAGAACTGATTCTTTCAATATCCTTGTCTGTCGCAATTATATCACTTTGCTGACAGCAGGTTTTTTGTATGGTGGAACAATGTTGACATATATTCATAAATGAAAGATTCCTTTTTATTCGTCGTAGTAATGATAGATTTTGTTTTCGTAATTACGAAGCGTCACGAATCCTTCTTTATCCGAAGGAAGGTTATAGTTTGGTAAAAGAGGTATTTTGCCGCCACCCCCCGGAGCATCAATAACAAAATGGGGTATTGCATATCCGCTTGTCCAACCTCTTAATTTTTCAATTATTTCTATCCCTTTACTTACCGGCGTACGGAAATGAGATGATCCGGCAACCGGGTCACATTGGTAGAGATAATACGGTTTTACCCTGATCATTAAGAGTTTATGAAATAAATCTTTCATTACTGACGGGTCATCATTAACGCCGTTAAGTAAGACTGTTTGAGAGCCCATTACTAAGCCATTATCCGCTAATAGGTTGCAGGCTTCTTTTGTTTCAGCTGTTATTTCATCAGGATGTGTAAAATGTAGACTCAAAAATAACGGGTTGTATTTTTTAAGCATTTTTACAAGTTTTCTGTTAATCCTCATCGGGAGAACAGCAGGTACTTTTGATCCGATTCTGATAATTTCGATATGGCTGATTTTTCTGAGATTAGATAGAATGTACTCTAAAGATATATCAGAAAGTGTCAGCGGATCGCCGCCTGATATTATTACATCCCTTATCTCTTTGTGATTTCTTATATAATCAAATGCGGCATCCCACGAAGTGATCTGTTTTTTATGAAAGTTTTTACTTGCAACTATCCTTGACCGTGTACAGTAGCGGCAGTTAGTTGAGCAAAAGTTTGTTGCAAGAAACAGTACTCTGTCCGGGTATCTGTGAACTACGCAATGTGCCGATCTGTCATGATCCTCGTGAAGCGGATCTATTGACTCGCCTTTGGATAATATCAGTTCGCTCATCGATGGTATTACAGTCTTTTGAAGCGATTGTGAAGAATAAGCGACAGATGCGTAATAAGGTGTTATTCGAAAAGGCAGCTTCCTTTCTATAAGGTCACTATAAAGTGATTTGTCATTAAAAAAAACTTCCAATGCCTCATAATCTGTTATAGAATTACGAATTTGCCAATGCCAGTTATTCCACTGTTCTTCTGTTGCATGGGGATAAAACAATTTTCTGAATTCTTCTGTTTGTTTGCCGATTTGTTGCTTTGATTTGATGGTTTCACTTTTTTCATAGCTAAAATTGTTGAATAAGAGCCGGTAACTATGCCCGGAAGGTTCGGGATCGTCTTGTGAACCTGCCGGGGCTTGTATTAATGAGGCGGCATCACCTGAATCCATTTGTTCCATAATTAGAACTCCTTTCTATTTTTATGCTATGCATTTTACAACAGTTTTCGTAAAAAGCAATACATAATTTGAAAAAAGTATAATAAAAAACTATTTGCAATTTTTTAATTTCTAAAATATAATATTTTTGTTAACACAATAATAAATGTATTGTGGTTCTGAGTTAACGGGGGATAAAATGAGTAAAAAAAGCGAGACTGTTTACTTTTCATCTTTTTTTACGCCGAAAGATATTATTTGTAATACTGCGAGCCGGACAAGAGATGAAGTGCTTATGGAACTTCTAAAAACTCTTGCATATAATCGCGGGATCGGCAATGTGGATGAGGTGTTTCAGTCTGTTCTGGAGCGGGAATCGGTGTGTTCAACCGTTTTATCGGAAGGTATTGCAGTGCCGCACGCCAGACTTTCTACTATAGACGATATAATTGTCGGAATTGCCATATCAAGAGACGGCATTGTATATAGAGAAGATGAGAAACCCGTTAATTTGATAGTGATTATTTTGACTCCTAAGGATAAACCCTCTTTATATTTGCAGGTGTTAAGTTCATTAAGTAAGGCGTTAAAAGAGACACAAATTATTCCTACTGTAGTTGATCTTGCGGATCCCGATGAGGCGTGGAAGTTTTTTAATCGTAAAAATCTGAATCTGCCCGATTATATATGTGCAGGAGATATAATGACTCCTAATCCGGTTTGCTTGACAGATCAGCAAACGCTTAAAGACGCAATCGATCTGTTTGTAAGTAAAAACATACATGATATAGCGGTTGTTGACAAGGACGGCGATCTGATTGGTGTAGTAAATGCATTCGAGTTGTTACGGGTGTGTCTTCCCGATTATATTCTCTGGATGGATGATCTTTCGCCTATTATTAATTTCGAGCCGTTCTCCCACATATTGCAGAACGAAACAAGCACATGGCTTGCTGAGATCATCTCTGAGAATTATGCGGTTGTAAATGAGGAGTCCCCTGCAATAATGGTGGCTCAAGAGATTACAAAGAAGAATACAAGACAGGCGTATGTTCTTAGGGGCAAGAAGCTTGTCGGGGTTATAACAATTCAACAATTTTTGAACAAAGTATTGAGAGAGTGATATTATGCATAGTGAAAATGGAAAAATGACTTTAAAGCAAACTCTAATCAGAGCATCGATTATGTTTTGTGTAACATTTCTTGCGGGTTATGTTACTTATATGTCGGGGTTACACGGCAAAGAACAGATTATGGCGGCTTCAGTGTTTATTTTAATTATTTCTGCAACCTTACTTTTTTGGAGTTCGCGGTTGGCCATAGCATTTATCGGTATAGCAATACTTCTCGGCGGTAATGTTATCTCACTTGAACAAATGGTTAAGTCGGCAGAGCTTGATATTATTTTATTTCTTGTTGGCATGATGACAATGGTCGGGGTTCTAAAGGATCTCGGTTTGTTTACATGGATCATTCAGCTTGTAATAAACCTTAAGGGGATGAACGGCAGAAGGTTTGTATTAATTGTAATGACTATGTCTGCCGTTATGGCAAGTGTTGTAGATGAGGTTACATCGATAGTTTTTATACTTGCTTTGATATTTCAGGTTTCAGATACACTTAAGATCAAGCCGACTCCTTTTGTGATGATAGCTGTTATCGGAACAAACATAGGTTCTACAGGAACGATGCTTGGTAATCCGGTTGGCATTCTTATTGGTACTAAAGCCGGTTTCTCGTTTCATGATTTTCTGTTATGGGCTACTCCTGTGATGCTTGTTTCATTAACCGGTGCAATTATTTTAATTATGTTCTGGTACCGTAAAGATATTGTCCTTTTGACAGAGAGGTTAGAGGCAAGACGGAAGATGCAGCTTGGTCTCGGGCCGCTTGTAAGAATTCCGTTTGTACGCGGTTTGATAATTCTTATTTCTGCAGTTACATTAATTGCACTCCATCATACACTTGAGAGAGTGCTCGGTGTTCAGAAGAATACACTCTTGATAGTTGCGCCTCTTGTGATCAGCGGAATACTTATGATCTGGAGATCAAATAGAGCGCGCCATTATATAGAAGCAGAAGTAGAGTGGTGGACTTTGTTGTTCTTTATGATGCTGTTCGCTGTTGCCGGAGCATTAGAACATACAGGTGTTACTGAGCACATTGCTCATAATTTCAGAGGGGTATTCGGAGATGATCCGCGGATCTTGGCACCGGTAATTATTTTTATTACATCAATCGGTTCGGCGTTTGTTGATAATATTGTTTTTGTTGCCGCTTTTATTCCGGTTATAAAAGAATTGAACTCAACCCCCCTTTGGTGGGCATTGCTTTTTGGGGCGTGTTTTGGAGGCAATATAACCGCTATCGGCTCAACAGCAAATATTGTTGCTCTCGGTATGATGGAAAAAAGATACAAAAAACATGTGGGTTTCCTCGAGTGGATCAAAATCGGTGCATTAGTCGGTCTTGTAACGGGGCTTATAGCTTGGGGTATGATCTTTCTTATGATGCCGTTTATGCCGGCTCCTGTGGTTCATTGATTGTTTAGATCAAATCGGTTAATTTTGAATGATAATGAGGCGTATTTGGCAAAATTTGTAGCGATCGCAGCATCTTCTTCGGTAAAACCGCCGTATTTATGTGAAACGCCAATTATTCCAAGTGTTTTTTCGTCAATGTTAAGCGGTGCAAATAGAACATTAGGCAGATCCATATGTCCTTTTGGCATTAGTTTGACCCAATGGTTATTCATAAAGTCATTATCGTAAACAGCTTTGCCATTTTTGTACGCTTCTGCTCTAAGTCCCCTGACCGGCATAGGGAGATTCTTGTTTACGAAACAGGGGAATCCGCCGTCGTCAAGAAACAGCAGCTTATTCTCTGTGCCGTCATCAGAGATTAGAGCAACATACCCGGCTTTAACACCTATTGCCTCTTTTAGTTTGTCAAATATGAATCTTGCTGTTTGTTCAAAATTGTTTTTCTCGAGAATATTATCAACAAAAGAGAGAAGGTTTTTGTTGAGTTTGTTTTCTTTTAGAAATTGATCATGGATAGAATATCTTTCGTAAACCCTTGAAAGCCGTTCGGCAATAATGTTTATAAGGTCTTGTTCCTCTTTTAAAAATTCTTTGCCGTTATTGTCTGACAGATAAACCTTAAATTCTCCTGTAAGCAAGTCGCTAATCTTTATATCTGACTTTATAAATTTTTGAGAGGCCTTAAAATTCGTTGTTGCATAGTTTTTATTACCAATAATAATCTCAACGCCGGTTAATTCGGGGTACTGAAATGCATTTGGAATGATATCAATAATATTATTAACGATTTCATCAAAATGGGTTGGGTTCTTTTCAATTATTCCTGAAATCTCGTTAAGGCATTTAAGTTCCTTATTCCGTTCTCTAAGATCGTGCGATTTAATATCCAGATCTTTATGAGCCGCAAAAAGATCAAATGCCACCTCAATTGAAGTTCTTAATACAAATTCGCCTGAATTTTTGATAACATAGCCGTATTTTGTTATCATTTTAACTTTGTTGACATATTCTTCTTCGGTATGCGATGTGTGAAAAACTATGGGAAGATTTTTATGTTTAAGTATCTCTCTTGCCGCTTCTGTTCCGTCAATACCTGTTCCGAGATTAATATCCATCAATACAAGATCAATATCGTTTTGTAACGCACTTTTAATCGCTGCTTCACCGGTGGCGGCTTTATATATATTATAACCGATATTTGACAGCACTATTCCTGTTACCATTGAGATAACAGGTTCATCTTCTACTATCAGAATATTTTTATTATTCAATCTTATTCTCCATAATAATAAATATTATTATACCTTTTTTGTTAATTATATATAAATTTTGTTAAAAATCAAGAAAAAATACAGAAAAAAATATCTAATATTTCTCAATAATTTTTTCATATTTTTTTACCATAACCTCTTTCAGTTGCGGTAATATCTTCTTTCTTACATTTTTGAATGACATAAGAAGCCCCGACAATATCCCTGTGTAAATCATTTTTTTCTGCAGGTGGGGAAAGTCATACAATTTATGTTTTTTATAGAACTTGTGATCCTCTTTCATAAGTCCGCGCATAACAAATATAAGGTCTCTGAATATTTTCATCCCCCCTACACCTAAGAAACTCCTGTTTTTTAGAGGTTTATTTTCTAATGCCCAAACAGATCTTTTAACCATGTCGCAGATTATATTGTATGTGTCTTCAGGTGTTTCATCACTTGTAATTCCGACAAGATATGTATCTGCAACCTCAGATCGCGCCTCTAAAACATCTCTCAGGTTAGCCTCATTTGAGAGATTACCGGAAATAATGTAGCCGACAGATTTCCCCATCGAACTTATTCTATGACCGTTGTAAAACAATCTGTCATCGTAGCACTTCCATTTTGATTTAAACCAGTGTCTTTTGATTTGCGCTGCATATATGGTTAGGTTGGCACCGAGTAGTTCTGTTTTATGAAAAACATCAAAATTGTCCTTATAGATACATTTTCCTTCAAAAGTACAATTCAGGCAGCCGAGACATCCGCCGGTTAGGTTAATATCGTCAATATAGTGTTTTTCGATATGATACGGCATAAGATTGGTGAATGTTTCTATCATTTTTGAGAGGTTTGACTCAGGTGCAGAATGTTCTGTTAATAGAATAATTTTATATTCTTTGCTTTTTGCGGTCTGTTTGACCGTTATGGGTTCGGGGAGTAATGTGCCGGATTTGACTCCTTGCGTTTTATTTAAAAACTTTGGCGGAAAAACAATTGCATTTTCAACGGAAAAAACCAATTCCTTACCAAAATCAATTAATAATCTCCGCCCTTGTTTGCTGTCTAAGCCGGTCATAAAACCTGTGTGGCCGGGTATATGTTTCATTTGCAGATCTTCTATAATGTTCCAAAGGTAATTATAAGCAGTATTATCAAAGAAGTGCATAGAGGTAGAAAGTTGAACTCCGTATTTATAGGAGAAAGATTCTGTCAGATTTCTATCATAGATCAAGTCTATAAACCTGATAAGCTGATAAGGGGGCAGGAATGTATAAACCGGGTATAACCAGATAATCAATTCAGATTCTTTAATGCTTTTAATAACATTGTTAATTAATGCCGGATTGTTTTCTAATGACTTAATTGTTTGACCGATATTAAAAAACTCAAACTCAAGTTTATCAAAGTGCTTTTTTAAATATTTTGCCGATTGAAGAGTTGTACTATAATCACCTTTTGGGCTGAAGTTCAAAACCGTTGTTTTTATCATTATAAAAAACTCCTTTGGCTGAATAAAGTTGGATTATAACACTAATTATTAATAAAATTAATAATTAATTAACAAAAATATAATAAAATTTATTAAAAGGGGTGGAATTTATGGAAAAAATAAAAGTGTTGTTTGTTTGTGTTCATAACTCTGCAAGGAGTCAAATGGCCATGGCTTATCTTAAAAGTTTGGGCGCTGAGGAGTATGTAGCCGATTCAGCCGGATTGGAGCCAGGCTCTTTAAATAGTATGGTTGTTAAAGCTATGGCAGATGATGGAATAGATATTTCACAAAACAAGCCGAAAAAGGTGTTTGATCTAATAAGAGCCGGCCGTGAATTCGATACTGTTGTTACGGTTTGTGATGGCGTAAACGGAGAAAAATGCCCGATATTTCCCGGTAAAGTTACAAGAATACATAAAGAATTTACTGACCCGTCTTCATTTTCGGGAACAGATGAAGAGGTTTATGCTAAAACAATTAGTGTAAGGAATGAGATTAAAGAATGGGTCAAGAAATTTATTGCAAATGGCGGTAATTATAGATAGGTGCGAACGGGTGTGAATTTAAAACAGCTCCCATGCGAACTAAATTTCTAAGTCCATCTTGACATATAAAATTATTTTGTATATTGTATCACTATGTTAAACAGATTTATAATTATTATATTTATTATAGGCACACAGTTCATATCTGCCCAGAGCATGGATGAATACAGGAGTAATATGATCACTTATTCTTTCAAAGAAAGATTTGATCAGATGAATCCGCTTAATATAAAAGAATTTTATTTTTACCGCGGCACAGAACAGATTACAAGGGATCAACTGATAGAGATCACCGGTGATGAAACACTCATCTACATTGATGAACAGATTAAAGACACAGAATTAGCCGGATATGGTACGGCTATCGGACTGGGGGTAACTGCTGTCGCATTTTTGATACCATCAATTGCTTTTTTTAATACAAAGATTAATGTCCCGATATTTACCGAACCGTATTCTATTACAGGACTTGCAACTCTTGCACTAACAATACTATCGATAATTGCACTGATTGTTGATGTTTCTGTAACAGGTGCTATTCTGTATGACTTGCGTTACAACGAAAGAAGGATCAAAGCTGTTATTGACAGATACAACGAAACACTTGCGGCAAAGTATCAACTGATTCCGGACATCGGAGTGGATGCAAATTCAAACCTTGACCTGTCTGCAATAATGCGCTTATGATATTAAAGTACCCCAAATTAATTAAAATTATATCGATTGTTACACTGCTTTTTTTTATTAACGGTTGTCTGACAATCAAGATTGATAAAGATTCTGAACCGTTACCCGACTTTGGCTCACCTATTATAGGTCATTTCAGAAATGGTGATACTGTCAAAGGGGTAATTTATACTGTTTTATTTGCCGCCGGTGTAATAGGGCTGATACTATTTGCACCATCTTCGGTTGACGGCAAGGCAATCATACCCGTTGAGCGAAATGTTAGTGACCCTGTTTATTTTGCATTTCTTACACATACCCTTAATGTACCTGCTGTTTCGGCTATTGACACAGCTACAACCTACCACCTTGCAAACGCAAAGATTCTTGAATTAAACGGATTAACTTTTGATCCTAACGGTGAATTAACAAAATATCAGGTAATAATGAACCACAGAGAACTTATAAGGGAAATATCAGCTATCGAGGAACAGCTCGGCTTTGAAGAAACATATAAAAATGAAATAGAGCATTATAAAAATGCTCTTATTGACGGGACAATTACCCCTGAAGAAATGAGTTTTTTAAACAATGACGAAAGGTTTAGATCCCTCTTAATCAATGAGATCGGATACTACAATATTAAATACCGCCGATAGATTATTTACCCGCATTATGCACGAAAATTCTACTGGATCTCGTATCTTGCTGATTATCCACGAGTTACTTGATTTTCGATTCTCACATAGTGTTACTATGCTGCGAGTCTCAAATCTTCATAACTCTAAGCTAATCAACAATCTACTTCGCTTCGCTACGATTATCGTGCATAACGCGGGTTAAAGCCCGTTTTGTTCAATGCCCTCAATCAGATTAAAAGTATCCAATGCAATCTGAAGTTCCTCATTTGTAGGAATTATAACTATAGTCGTAGGGGAATACCTTCTTGAAACAATACCCGCATTAGACCCCACATGCCTGTTTTTACCGTAATCCATAACGATGCCGAGATTCTCAAGTTTCTGACATATCCGCTGTCTCATCTTATGACCATGTTGACCGATACCGCCCGTAAAAACAAGCACGTCAACCTTGACAAGGTCAGCGCAATACGCTCCAATATATTTTCTTACTCTGTGCGCAAAACTGTCAAGGGTTTCGATTACATTTCTATTGCCCTTTTCATATTCATTTTCAAGGTCACGAAGATCGCTCGATACGCCTGATAACCCCAACAAGCCGCTCTTTTTGTTTAAAATGTCCATAACTTCCTGTATGGGAATACCCTTGTTTACCAAAAATCCGATTATTGCAGGATCAATATCTCCGGAACGGGTCCCCATCATCAGTCCCTCAAGTGGGGTAAATCCCATAGAGGTGTCTATCGACAATCCATTTTCTATAGCAGTAATAGAAGCTCCGTTTCCCAAATGACAAGTTACAAGATTGGTATTCTCTGGTGCCCTTTTTAGCATATTTAAAGCCATATTCGCTACATATCTATGACTTGTGCCGTGGAATCCGTATCTTCTGATTTTATACTGGTCATAAAAAGCCCTCGGTATTCCGTATAAATAAGCATGGGGTTGTAAAGTCTGATGAAAAGCCGTGTCAAATACAGCAATTTGAGGGATACCTCCAAGCACCTCCATAGTCGCCTCAATTCCTATGAGGTTGACAGGGTTGTGAAGCGGGGCAAGATCAGAATACTCACGAATTGCATCAATAACCCCTTGATCAATTATTACAGAAGCGGCATATTTTTCACCGCCATGGACAACCCTGTGTCCAACCCCCTTAATCTCGTCGATAGCAAGCAAAAACCCTTTTTCAAGATTGGTTATTGCCTTAAGAACATAAGACATCGCTATCTTATGATCGGGCATATCAGCTTCAATCCGATATTCCCCTTTGTTGGATGTTTGAATAATCCTTGAGCCGGCAATACCGATCCTTTCGACCACACCTTTGCCGAGGGTGAGTTTCTCAGGCATTGAGTACACCTCATACTTAATGGAAGAACTGCCGCAATTTATTACAAGTATCTTTTTGTCTATCATATATCCTCCAGATATAGCTTTTAAATTATATATAAAAAATAAAAAATAACAATAATTTTTGATAATAATTTTATGTCAGAATAAAATGTAAATAAATTTGATCTTTAAATGATTTTATAATAATATTGTTGGACTATATTATTAAGGTGGCATAATGATAGATTATCACAGTTATGACGATCTGATTAAAAACAATTCAGAATGGTCAGAAAGAATGGTAACAAATCATTCTGAATTTCTAAAACAACTCGCCGGCGCGCAAAGACCTCCATTTTTATATATTGCTTGTTCAGACAGCAGACTGCCGCTTGACACATATACTCAAACTATACCGGGAGAGATGTTTGTTCATCGTAACATAGCAAATCATGTCTCTTTAACAGATATGAATCTTTTGTCGGTTGTCGAATACGCCGTGTTTTCACTTAAGGTCAAACACATAATTCTTTGCGGCCACTACGACTGCGGGGGGATCAAAGCCGCTTATCATAATACAGCAACAGGACTTGTTGAGAATTGGCTTCGCCCGATCAAAGATATTATATTGAGTAACAGAGAAGAGCTCGATAAGATCGAGAGTCTCACAGAAAAACTTAATCGTATTTCTGAAATCAATGTAATTCAGCAGTTAGAAAACCTCTTAAAATCATCAATACTTGAAAAAGCTCTAGAAGAAGATAAAGAAAACTACTTGCATATACACGGATGGGTTCTCGATCTCTCAAAAGGAAAAATCATAGATATTGAACTGCCAATGCAACTTTGGCGATCAAAAGGATTGATACCGCCGCATCATAATCTATAAAAAAAGGGCAAACCGTAAATAGATCACGGTTGCCCTTTTAACTAAAACCCTATTTAGCTATGCAATATACTTATCATTCACCGAATTCAATATCTCCTGTTCTTCTTTAGATACATTACCGTCTATTTCAGCCGCCTTCAACATCAAATCGTATATCCTTTTTCTCTTCGCTTGATCTTCCGGCATCCTGATAACAAGTTGTTTTTGAGCCGCCATTGCAAAAAGCGGTTCAACTCTGTTATAATTATAACCCCACCTTCTTGAAAGGTATTTTGCGAGCCGTTTTTCCTCTTCATCAAATATCCCGTCTGCGCCGATTATAACCATGATATTGTTCAGAGCAAAGTCCTTAACGGTCGCTGTTTCAGTCAACAATGCGGGATTCACCATAAATTCAAATTCTTTCTTATGAACTTCCTCATATTGAGCATACTCAGCCGGACTCATAAGGTCACTTATCACCCAATCATTTGCACCGGAATTGAACTTTGCACCGCAATATTGACAACTTACATCGAGAGAGTCCTTAACGGGTGCACCGCAAGCCGGACAGATATGGGCATAAAGTGAGCCTTTTGATGCTTTGTAGTCACAGCTTCTCTCCATGAGTATAACCTCATTGTATGAGTAAGGTACCGCGTCAATAAGTGTTGCTCTATTTTCGCCTGTTTTATTTACCCTCTGAACGGTTGCTTTTACTGCCACACCGATAATATATTTGTTATCAACTTCCCTTATGCTTATTAAAGTAACATTGTTGAGGTATAATCTGTTGTAGATATGAGTGGAGTCCCCTGATCTTGACATAATCTTTTCAAAAAGCTGATCCGATAAAAACCGCCTCATTATTGTAGGGTCTTTTTTAACTATAGATGTCAATATTTGAAGATAACCGTTACTTGCCTTATCCTCGATCAATTGAACTGCAAAGTCATCATTCTGTTGAACCAGATCAACAACTTTTTCACTAAGGTTTTTTACCTTACGGTTATTGAATCCGTTTATTACATAATCATCTTTTTGAGTTATCTCTGATAACACCCAATCATATTCGCCCGAGTTAACAAAGCTTTTACAGTAAGAGCATTGACCTGCTTCACCAATATCTTCGGGAAGGGGTGCAGAACAATTAGGACAATTATTATTTGAGTGGCTGTCAATACTTTTTACACCACGCCGCCTTATAAATGACCAATACTCTGTAAGCTGTATATAACCGCCGGGTGAATTAAGATGGGGCATGGTTTCACATACAAACTGATCGTTCATCATCGCTGTTATACACAGATGAATTATATCAAACCCGCCGTCCCTCTCGATATTTGTTACGAAACATTGTTTGATATTAATATTACTGACGGGATTCTTCTGTTTCAATAAAGCCATCATGTTAAGCTGTGTACTGAATCTCTGATAAACGCCGTCTGAGAGATATCTTCTTACCGGTTTTAGATCACTTTTAGACCACGATTCTTGAATTTTGATATAGCATTTCTTGATTGACTCAATGAACGCTTCGTGATTATAATCCGGATTAGCCGCCATAAAACTTTGATACCCTGGCACTTGATTTATAGGTTTCATACTCTCTGTTGCTTTAAATGAATTATAAACAGATCCGTTACCTTTGGATTTTTTCATAAAATAAATAATTGCAACTGTTATTACTGCCAATACTATCCAACCCGGAGGACCGCTTCTGATCAAAAATACAATCAGAAAGAAGATTAGCTCACCACCACCGTCTCCACCTCCTCCTCCGCCGCCGCCACCATAACTACCGCCCCCGCCCCCGCCAGCGGCGGCAAAAGCTGCTGCTGATATCAGTGTAAATAGAAATATTGCTATTACAAAAAAGAAATTTCTTTTATAGTTATTATTTATCATATTAACCCCTACATTTTAGACAGGATATCTTTCTTTTTTGCATCATATTCATCTGCTGTAATAAGCCCGTCATCCATCATTTGTTTTAGTTTTTTTAGTTTTACGGTCGGATCTTCCTGCTGCATACCTGTCTGCTGACTAGACATCTGTTGCCCGAAACCTGTCCCTAAACCAATCCCCATCATCATTCCGGCACCACCTTGATTATTTGCCGCATCACGCATCGCTGCAAGCTGCTGAAGCTGAGCATAGGATAATCCGGCAATATCTGCCGCCGTTGCTTCCGCCGTAACATCTGATATCCTGTTGATCCGTTTTACGGTATCATCATCAAAACTTGTTCCCTCTATCCTGAAATCGCTTAACTCAAAACCGAGATTCTTAAAATCAATAGTAATCTTTGTGATTATTCCTTGAGCTATCTCCTCTCTTTTGGCATCAATCTGTGCATAACTCAATTGCTGTTCTGCAAGATAGTCTGTTATCGGTTGTGTTAGTCTTGAAACAACAACATCCCTGAAGTTACTAATTAAAAATGGGGACATTTGACCTACAACATTCGCAAAAAAGTTGCCGGGATCAGATATTTTCATAGAAAAATTTCCGAAAGCTCTAAGACCTACGGGAAATTTATACTTTGGATCATCATATTTTATCGGTGAGTTTGTTCCCCATTTTTGATCGAGTATCTGAGTTGTTTTAAAAAAATAAACTCCGACTTTATGCTCACTTTCAAACGCCTGCATAAATTTTGTTATAGTTGTCCAGAACGGAATATTGGCTGTTTTTAGTTCATAGATACCCTCGCTAATAAAAACAGACTCAACTTTTCCTTGATAAACAAAAATACACCCCTGACCGGGACCGACAATAAGCTTTGAAGCATTCTTTATCTCGTCGCCCCGTTCACTCCATTTTATAAATAAAACATCCGGTTGCGGGTTTTCCCACTGAATAACCGATCTTAATTGTCCTTTAACGGTATCCCAAAGTCCCATATAATTACCTCCGAAAGAAATAGTAGATGAATAACTATAATACTTTAGTTTAGGTTAATCAAGCAATAATTTATCAATCTATTAAAATGGTGGTGAATTTATTTTTTGATAACTTTATTCAGTTGATAGTTTAATAAAGCATAAAAGAAACGAGCGGAAACGCC
>CAZSQU010000051.1:0-22952 GCA_964608985.1 uncultured Spirochaetales bacterium | reverse complement strand
TCGTGGATAATCAGCAAGATACGAGATCCAGTAGAATTTTCGTGCATAATGCGGGGTAATAAGACTTTTAATAAACAAATGTTCTTCGGGAGCGATTCGTAATAATTCATCCTTTAATTTTTCAGGATCTGTCCAGAAATACCTGCGCCGATAATTGCAACTTTTTTATTCATATTTAATTCCTTAATGACATCTCAGATGCAGTGTTTTTCTTACAACTACGGTATATAAGTAAAGTAACCCCAATTTATTATTAATAAAACCACATAAAGCAACAAAAACACAGGATACAGCAAAAAATATCGCCAATTGTTAAGCTTAAACCTTATTAATGACACTAAATATGCAGTTAAAGGGGTTATAACCATTAATATACACATTAAGCACAAAAAAAATATTAAAGCATTAAAAAAAAACGGGAATTTAACAAAAATAAACTGTGCCCATAACCTATGAACAAAAAGCATAACAGCGGTAATTCCCCAAACAATCAGATTTACAGCAAAGTATAGATGTTTTTTATTTACTACAGATATAATCACTGCTATTACAACAGCCGTTAACAACGAAAAAATATTGGTGAATGAGAACCAAAATCCTAACAAAATAAACATAATATCATTTAGATATTCATACATAAATCCCCCTATTTATTATTCAACAATGATCTCCCGAATTTTACGGCAGTTGCCCATAAAATATCTGTAATGATAAGCGCAACAGCAATCCTGACTACAACCATCACATCCATCTTCATAAGAACAATATCCGAAAAAAACAACCATGGAAGTTGAATAAGAAGCGCAAGTAGAACAGAAACAACCATTTTACCTGAAACACGATAAAACAGTCCCGTAAACACCCCGAGAATAATATTACCAATTAGAATGTATGGGTTAGACATGATAATTGTACTATAAATCGAGCCAAACCCGCCGGCAACCAGTCCGCCGACAGGACCGCCGAATGCTGCTGCGGCAAATATACCTATCTGAAAAAAGTGAAGTTTGAAACCGTAAAAAGTTGACAGGTTGATCATACCAAGCAGATTTGTAAGTAAAATCAGCATAAATAAAATCACCACGGAAGCAATATCTCTTTTAATTGCAAAAACACCTTCTCTCATAATAACCACCTTAATTATTTTATTTTTATTTATAATCGCCAAAAATCACATCAAAATCATCACTTATACCATAATGTCCGGTAAAAATCATTTTAACACCTTTTAGCCCGGCTAGCTTACGAATTGATTCTATCTGATCCGCAGAATTCATGTTAAAAAACACATTAAATATGTCCGCCTTACCGTTTTTAATACTCATACTATCCCCGGTAAATAAATACTGATCATTAACTAGATAACAAAGTGAACCGGGAGTATGCCCCGGTGTTTCAATAGGTTTAATTCTAATCCCGTCAAACGATATTTCATCAAAATTATCAATTACAGAATAATTATAAGGAAACTTTGTTTTCATAAATGGTGCACGATTAATAGTTCCATTAATCATCTGCACTTCATTCTCAGATATAAACACCTCTGCGTTCTTGAATAAACTAAGACCTCCCGTATGATCCCGATCTGTATGTGTCAAATAAACCCTTTTTACCAATAGCGGGTCTATCATAAATTTAGACAGTTCATTTTGCAGATCTATAATACTATCGCCGGCGTCTATTGCAACAAATCCGTTTTCGGTTTTTATAAGAAACAGATTTACTATACCGGCATTTTTAATAACATAAACGCTTTCATCAACAATTACAGTTTCTGATGGGATGAGTTTAGATAACTCATACTTAATAACGAGCTGCATCATACAAAACAACAACACCGGTATCATGATAATAATAAAAACAACAATAATTGATTTTTTTATAGTTTTGTTCATTTATTAACTCCTTTTACATTAAATAAACCCTGTTACGGCCGCTATCCTTTGCCATATAAAGTGCTTTATCTGCCCTTCCAATAACCTGTTCAACCGATTCGTCCGTCTTCCACTCAGTAACACCTATACTTATAGTAACCTTAATCTTGTTTAGAACATACAATTCTTCTATCGACACCCTAAGTCGTTCGGCAAAATTTAACAGATCCACACCGGCAGAACTCTCAGATAAAATTATAAATTCTTCACCACCAAATCTGGCAATTACATCAGACTCACGGCTGATCTTTTTCATAACACCTGCAATTGACATGAGAACCTTATCGCCGGCATTATGTCCAAATGTATCATTTATTACTTTGAAATGATCGATATCACACATTAATATCGAAAACTTCCGTTCATACCTTTTACCGAGCTGGATCTGTCTATCGATAACCTCGTTAAAATAATGCCTGTTATGAAGTCCGGTAAGATTATCATAAACTGCTTGTATCTCAAGTTTGTCCCTTATTAGTTTCTTTGTAATAATTATTATATAGATCAATAAGCTTATACTTGAAATTATCGCTATCTGAACAATATAGAATATTTTAATCGATCTATGAGCGTTATCCTCGATCAGCTTTACAACAATATTAGATTGAACCCAAAATTTCTCACTGACATCTATCAAGTCATCGATTGTTGTTGCCCCTTTTTTGTATTCTTCGGCTTTATTCTTAAGAACTTCCCAATTTTGAAGCAATAAATCCAGCTCTATTTTGTTGTTCCTGTCGAAAAAGAAAAGCGGTGTTTTTTCCTCAAAGTTAATAAGATGATCCAGAATCTCATCAATCGAATCAGCTGATTGAGTTGTGTTGTTTCCTGATAGCGTCAATTTAGTAAACCGTTGTGCCCCGCCCCTGATCTTACCGGATTCATTAATCAGATACGAATAATTATCAATCAGATTAGAATTAAAAAAAATAAGTCCCGTAAGAAACATAAGTACAACTAATACAGCAAACAAAATAATAACAATTTTTGCGGAAGCCGGTATTTTAACTCTATTTTTTTTCAATGTTTTCTCCGTTGAGACTATTTAAATTTCTTTAACCAATCTTCCTTTAACAAACAATATTTTATATTATCAGTCCACTCTCCGTTTAAAAATCTCTCTTTCTTAAAATACCCTTCCTTAATCATGCCGGCTTTTATCATCACCTTTTCAGAACTGAGATTTCGTGCATCACAGTTTGCAATAATCTTATGAACATTGAAGTTTTCAAATATATAATCTATGATTAAAATGGTCGCCTCTGTTCCATAACCTTTATTCCAGTACTCTTTATAAACAAAATAACCGATCTCGACAACGCCGCCATTCTCATTAACCTTATCTAATATAAAACCCGCATCACCGATATAGATATCATTCGGTTTTAATACAATTGCAAGAAAGAAATATTTGCGGTCCGTACGAATAGCCGATTTAACATCATAGGCAAGGTAAACAAAAGAATCATCGAGGGACAGGCTACGGGGCAGCAAACTGTACCTCATTATTTCTTCGTCTGAACGCCATTTATGATAATTGTTAAGATCTGTATTCAGATGATCTCGAAGATATATTCTTTCACCTTCTATTTTAAGCATCAGCAAAATCCTTAATAATTAGATTTTACAAATGATATTAGTATATATAATAATTATTTTCAATAAAAATAATTAACTGAATTAAATCAGCGTGTATTTTTTAATTACAAATGCGGATTAAACAAGTTTTTTTTCTATAGCACTTTTAAAAGGTGTAGTAAAAAAACATATTATGAAAGCAGCGTAAAGTATTGTTATTAAAGATGCTGCCAACCCCCTGCCAATTAGGGAAGGATCATCCATGTTTGCTAACATTCCTACCAAACCATACATTGTTCCGACCACCCCTACAGATATTTGATATTTCTCGATAGTTTTAAAAAATACCAATGCTTTTTTTAAATCTTTTTCATCTGCAGTGGTATTTTTCATCGATACTTTAAAATAAATGCCCATCTCTGCAAAACTAAAACTCGACATAAGTAAAAACAACGGAATAAGAATATTAATCCCAAAACAAATAATATCCGTATAAAGCATCAATGAAAATCCACCGATTAAAATGGATAAAATAAAAAGACCAAACGCAAATAAAACCGGAATAAAAAACAATTTTCTCATGACTTTTCTCCTTTTTCGATTAAATATTTATGTAAACTCAAAAAATTAGTTTTAAAGTTGGTTATTTCGTAAGAGGTTTTGTTGATGATAAACTCCCTATTTACATAATCATATTTGGTTTTATCATAATTTGAAAATCCCCAAAAAACAAATAAAAATAATATTAAATATGTGCACATATTTAATATTATTTCAAAATTAAAAGAAGGTTCCTCTTTCATTATATAATTAAACTCTTTTTTTATTGGTATCGAATTGATTTGCTCTTTAAAATAATTTTGCAGCATCTTTTTTGTGTTCATAGTTCCTCCCGTTTTAAATAATCTTTAAGATTTTTTTTAATCTCGAATATTTTATATTTTAGTGTTCCAACAGGTTTATTTATCAGAACTGAAATCTCTTTATATGTCATTTCCTCGTAGAAAAACAGAAATATAATCTCCTGATCCTCTTCTTCTAAGGATTTAATGAAAATATTTAATCCGGTATTTATCTCATTGCTTAGTAATTTATCATTTGCTTCAGAATAATATTCATTTTCCTTGAATTCTTTTGTTTCATATCTTTTTTTTCTTAAATAATCAATGCAATGATTTCTTGCTATTGAATAAAACCATGTGTTAAAAGAGTTTCTTAGATTATATAAATGCAGATTATTAAATATTTTTATCATAATATCTTGAGCTATGTCTTCCGACTCTTCAAAGCCTGCATGAGTTTGGGTTATAATAAAAAATAATAATTTTCTGTGATAAGTAATCCAAATATATTCATATAAAGATTTTTTTGAATCAATTGAAAAATTGGATTTCAGAAATATATTAAACTTTTCCACTAATTTTTTCATATTATTTTCTTGACCGGCATAATTAACCTTGAGTTATACAACCCTTCTTAACCCGCATTATGCATGACAATCGTAGCGAAGCGAAGTAGATTGTTGATTAGCTTAGAGTTAAGAAGATTTGAGACTCGCAGCATAGTAACACTATGTGAGAATCGAAAATCGAGTAACTCGTGGATAATCAGCAAGATACGAGCTGCAGTAGAATTTTCGTGCATAATGCGGGTTAAATATTGCATTGTATTATACGAAAAAACATGAATAAGGTTTAAATATTTTTTATATTTAGTTTAATCCGTCTTGACTAAGCCGTCAGTATATCAAATTTATAGCGTGAATTATTTCCTGTATATCAACCGGCTTAGAAAAAACGCTGCTAAAGCCCGCTTTAATAAAGTTATTTTTATCAGCTTCGGTATTATATCCAGATAGAGCAAAGGCGGGTGTAGAAATGTTTTGTTCACGAATTTTTTTGATACATTCGAGGCCATTCATTTCAGGCATTCCTATATCCATACAAATCAGATCGTAACTTTCGGTAGCGAGTAATTGCAAAACTTCCTTTCCGTTTCTTGCTTTCCCTACAGTGTGTCCTTCTTTTGTAAAAACCTGATCAAGGTAAACCAGGTTTATCAATTCATCCTCTGCTATTATTATCTTTAGATTTCTTTGCGGCTTAGATGGCTTTTGATCACTGATAGAGGCGATTTCACTTTCAATAGGCAGTTTTTTAAATGGAATATCAACGCAAAAAGTACTGCCTATACCGACTTTGCTTTTTACTTCAATTTTACCATTCATCATTTCTACAAGGGATTTAACTATGGCAAGTCCCAACCCCAGTCCCTTATGCGATTTGGTATATGTGTCTTCAAGTTGAACAAATTCCGTAAAAATGGTTTCGATTTTATTATCAGGAATTCCTATTCCGGTATCAGAAACACTAAATCGGCAAATAACATCATTTATATTTTCTTTAATAAGTTCAATCTGAAGCGTTATTTTGCCATGATCTGAGTATTTAATCGAGTTTGAGATAAAATTTATAATAATTTGCTGTAATCTATTCGGATCTCCTTGCAAACAGTACTCTTTTTCCAGTTTATTATTAAACTCTAATCTTAATCCTTTGTCTTTTGCGGGCAATTCAAAAACATCGATACTTTTTTCTAAAAGTTCTCTTGGATTAAAAGCTTCTTTGCTGAGTTTAAATTTCCCTTTCTCAATACCGGAGAAATCAAGAAGGTCATTTATAATAACTGCGAGTGACCTTGAGGAGTACTCGAGTAATGAGATTTGCTGTAATTGAATTGGATTCAATCCCGATGATTTCAGCAATCCTATCATACCTATAATACCATTTAAAGGATTGCGAAGCTCATGGCTCATATTCGCCATAAATTGAGTTTTCATTCTATTTGCGGATTGCGCTTCGTCTCTGGCAACAATCAAAGCTTTTTCATTAAGTTTTTCATTGTATGCGGCAACAATTATTTCAGAAAACAAAAGAAAAAAAGACTTTTCATATTCTTTGAAATAGTAATCTCTGCTTTTTGCGACAATCAACAAGTTTTCGGTTTTATTGTCAATATTCATAGGAGTAACCGATGTCCAACATATTTCGTTTTTACATCCGGTTTTTTCCTTGACAGCTTCTGAAACATCGCCGATTGCCAAAACAACTTCGGGCTTGATTTTGCAATTTCTCATCAGGGCAACCCCATTGAAATCAAAATAATTATTAGAAAAAAAGGAGAGAACCGTCTTAAAATAATCTTCAACTCCGGCATTTAATAGATCTGTGTTTCGGAATTCAATGAGTTTCAGTAATGCACCTATCGTCCATTTGTTTTGATTTTGAATATCCTGGCGGGTCTTTTCTTGAACCGATTCATAAAAACCTTGAAGCCTTTTATATTGAATAAGAGTCCTGTCCGATTCTATTTTTAAAAGATCAAGACTTGATTTTAAATTGATGCTCTCCTCAAGCGTATCAAGATACATTTGGGCAAAAGAGAATAATTCTGCTGACATTGCTTGTGTAAAACAGATTACTCTCAGATTATTGAATGGTTTCTCAATAATTATTGTCTTTCCAGGAATAAGAATAATCCCTTTGATTTTATGGAGGATTCTTTGGTATTTCAAGTAAAATGATTCAACATCATCAGTTATCAATGCAAAAAAAGACCGCCTAAGGTCTGATTCTTCAAGCGTTTTCTTGTACTCGAAGCCGTGATAATTATCATTGATTAATGAAAAATAAGCGGCCTTCAAATTTTTTCTCCTATAATCATAATTGAAAATGAAACATTATGAAAATACGACTTAGAATATTTCTCATTCTCAAGCGAAAACGGCCCGAACTCTCCAAAAGATGCAAAACCGGTAAACGGAAAATTTGCGCCGAATTTTTGTTTTACAATCTCCACCTCTTTCCGGATGTCATCCTGAAGAATCCATTTTCGCCCACCACAACTTATCACAATACCAAAAACCGGTTTAAAATTATTGATATTTAAATCTTTAAGGCACTTTTCTGCCCCTTCGACTACATCCTGTTTTGTTGCATTACAAACACGGACTTTTGTATCTTTTGGAATAGAACCGAAACAGGTAATAAACCCTGATTTCATATCGATAACCGATGAAGCCCGTAAAAAATAGTTACCGGTCTCGTCATAAGCGGCAAATGGAATAACCCCGAGTTCTGCCTCACTTGGAGGCAAACCAAATTCCTCCTCCATAAAATGATATGCAGTTTTTTCATCAATATATTTAATCAAATTACCGATTGATTCTTTTACTTTTCCTGTTCTGCCTATCGGTTTCCAGCCGCTTGCACAATTAGATGCAAACTCAAACTCACCGCTTAACCCCAAAAAAGAAACAACATTTTGATGCGATTTGCCATTTAATATTACAAAACCATCTTTAAACTGCCAATCATCTCCTGTTAATCCGCCGACAAACGGTATATCTAATACAGAATTGATACTGTCGGCAATCTCAACTCCATCATTGATAAAGTCCGATAAAATAAATCCGGCTTTTAAATCAGAAGGAGAATCATTAATCACTTCATTCACACAGTCTTTTGCTCGGTTAAAAGAGCTTAATTCTTTTTTATCACAAACATCGGCAGTCCATTTTATTTTACCGTTAGAATTAACGGCAACAGCGCTAATTCCATTGTTAAATACGCCGTCCTGTGAATAAATCCCGTCACCTGTTCCACCCCAAACAATTACACTATCCTTTGAAATAACACTATAAAAAGCTTCAAAAAACTCTTCAAATGAGTAATGAATAGAAAAAAATATAATAACAATTTCCGGAGAGATACTCTTCAATCTCTCGGCTGTTTCAATGCCTGCTTCATATGAATCCGGAGTCTGAATGAAAGAAGATACACTTTTCATATGTACTCCTCCTTAAATAGTAATTGTAAATTATAGAAAATATATTTAACTCTGTCAATAAATAAATTCGCAACCACAAACAGAGGAAGCAAATCTTAAACTGTGCTTTTCTTTATTTTAAGTATAATAAATACACAAAGAGAATAAACAATAAGAATTTCAGAAACAGTTGTGATTGGAGACAGTAATTTCGGTTTTTTTATATTCAAGGGCACCTTTACACGCACTTAGGATACATGAAAGGTGATCCTTATCAACTTCCAAAATTATACGGACTAATTCTTTTCATAAGCTCCAATAGACATAGGTGCTGTTCTATCTGCATTTTCGAAGTCCTTTGTTATAACAGCAGAATGATCATATCCCCCCTGATAAATTGAGACCGGTGTAGCTCCGCTTAAAGACCAGTCGTTATCATTCATTGTATCAATGAGATTATCTGCCCCATCAACATCATTTAATGACGGATCAGCACTTACATTGTCTGCTCCTATCTCATGACCGGATCCATCGGAGAACTTACCTGATGATATGGTATTTAAATTGTATGTAGTTGTTCCATCATGGTATTGATACATACATTTAGTTCCTGCTGTTCCGGTTATATAGATATTATTGTTTCTTACATCTGCAGGATTTGCACTAATTTGGGTTTCTGCAATCCCTATTGTTGTCGTAAACATGCCGCTGCCTGATCCGAAAATAATATTATTATCTATGGTCGGTAATGAATCTACAAAAATATTAATACCCTTATTTGAGCAATAATTGGTAGGATTAGCCGGACCGCCCCCTATATAGATTGTGTTATTCTGAATAGTGCAATTGCCTTTTGAATAAAGATTGATCCCGTAAGAGTAATACCAGGATCCATCAACATGGGTTCCCGCATGAATAAGATTATTCCTAACAGTTCCGGTTAACACACCTGAATAAGATTCATAATCAATTCCGCAAGTATAATTACCTGTTCCGCCAAATATTCTATTTTGTGATACATCAGGGCCATTTGACTGAGTAACTTTTATCCCTACAGTTTTATAATCTGCAGTACCCCCATCAATTGAATTTCCGGTTATAGTTGCGTATGATGCATAATTAAATATTCCATAAGATACATGATCATTTGATCCGTTTACAGAATCACCGCCATTTACATCACAATTTTGTATTACAATCGGCTGATTATTAATATCTTGATTGTATATGCCGTAAGATTCATTACCATGTCCGCCGTTAATATTGCAACCATCAATTGTGTAATAAGCCGGAGAACCATAATTATAAACCCCGTAGCTTTTACCGGTTCCGTTTCCACCGTTTATCGTATTATTTTGAAAAGACGCGGGTCTCGAAACAGAGACATAAACGCCATACGACATATAACTCTCGTCAGCAGTAGTATTGCCTGTTATTGTGTTACCATCCACTTCAGGGAATGAATAATTACCTATGTAAATTCCATAAGCCCTATCTGATCCGGTACCGCCGTCAATTATGTTGTTTGATATTATTCCTGAACTTTGATTTATAAATACCCCTGAAGAATAGCTTCCACCCTTCCCATTAATAGCAAAACCATCCAAACCTGACCCGCTGCCCGTTCCGTAAAAGCAGACTGCATATGTGGGATTTTGTGCCGAACCGCCTGTTGAACTCGTACTGTTAATTGTTGTTGTATGAACAGAAACATTTCGGGTAGCCCAATCGTCAGCTTTATAACCGCCCTTAATCAAGACCTCACCGGAAACATATACATTCTCATCATAGACACCGGCTGCTACCCTGACTTCGCCGTTTGATAGGGTTGATGCAAAATCAACTGCCGATTGAATAGTTAATTTTGGGCTTACACTTGAACCCGAGTTTGAATCATTGCCGGTTTTCCTAACATAAACTACACTTCCTGAAAATACATTATAAGATAAATTAAGCACTTTAGAATTACCTGCCAAATCAGAACAAGTTACACTCAATGTCTTACCATCTCCTTCTGTCCAGTTAGACTCAGGACTGATTGTTAATCGGTCATTATTAAAAGTAATATTTGACCAGTCTGAAGTCGTATCCCCTATTGTTCCGTTGACCACAAGAGTAGTTGTTTTAATTGACTCGTCATAATCAATTATTAAATCGGCAGTATCATTTATTGTTGACAAGTCAGCTTTTGAAGGCGTAGCTGTTGGAGTAACAATATCCTTGATAATAGTATCACTTGCGGCAATTCCTGTATTATTATCATCATCAGTCAGTGTAACACTAACTGTTAATGTCCCGTCATTCAGGGCAGAACAATCAATATTGGTTATCGTTTGATCTTTCTCGGTAATAGCACCGTTTCCTGTTTTGGGCGTACCGCCGGCATTAGAACTTATAGAGTAATTATAAGTTGTTCCAATTATAGCATTATTAAATCGGATTTCTGCGGAGGTTTTGGTTGTATTGTTTAAATAATCATCGATAAATGATATTGAGTATCCGGAGGGTACAAAACAGATTTCTACGATAAATTCTTTGGTTGAACCATCCGCTGCAGTTACCAAATAAGTTACAACTTCAGTAAAATCATTTGCCGTTTCTCCGCTTGTTTGAATATTAGAATCAATACTAACACTTTTACCTGTTGTAGTAAAACTTGCCGTAAGATTTGTAACAACTGTATTGTATGGAACTTTCACTTTTATAGTTGTTCCGCTGATAATTCCTAAAGTATCAGCAGAAAGATCATTATTTAATTGATCATCAAAATAGAATTCAGTGATATCCTTAGTGCTTGACAGTTTGTTGTCGTTATCATCATTATCATTGTCTGTCGGCAGAGAACAACTTGCCGTAATTAAAACCAAAAAAATATAAAGTATTGCTGCCAAATAAAAATTTTTCATTTCGTAATTCCTCATTAATTGTGATATTTTTGCAAAAAACTTAAAATAAGTATAGCACATTAAATAAGATATTACAATTTCAAAATAAAAAAAAGAGCTCATCATTTTTGATGAGCTCTAATTAACAACGACTTAATTAAATTAATTTCTCTTAACTAAATCCATTCCTACGCCATAATTACTTCCGTCAAACTGAAGCACCTTAGAGAAATCATAATTAATAAACATCATTCTGATAGTATTGTTAAGCTGATTACTCTCAAGTCTGATTGTTTGATCGGCTTGCCTGTTATTTAGGGTAATCTCATTACCGTTCATAAACAGTCTGGCACCTTTTGGAACAATAATGTTAGCCGAGAATATCCTTTCGAGGGTAATCGGGAGATTTGTTCTGCCTGTTACATTGATCTCAGTTGAGAATGGCCTGTAACCCGCAACCTCTACCCTTACCGTGTATCTGCCTTGAGCAATGTCTGTTTCATAAGGTAACTGACCTACCGGCTGATTGTTTAGATAAACGGTTCCGCCCGTAACACCCTGCTGATAGATAGATATTCTATGCATAGGTATCAGAAGCTCGAGATTTATAGGAAGGTTTGTTGCACCTGTTACATTGATCTCTGTTGAGAATGGCCTATACCCCGGAACTTCAACCCTTACCGTGTATCTTCCTTGATTAACTGTTGTGTTAAGCGGCAAAGGCCCCATTGCCTGATTGTTTAGATAAACTGTTCCGCCTGATATACCTTGCTGGTATATAGATAAACTATGGGTAGGGTTTAGTGACTGCATATTTACATTTACCGGGCCCTCGCCTGCTTTAAACCCCACAACCTCATCACGATACCCGCTCATTGAAAACACAACAGTATAATTACGGTTCTGTGTAAGATTAGCACTAAAAGGTGTTGTACCCATTACAGTACCGGCTCCTTGAACTGTAACAGTTGCACCTGCCGGTGTACTTGTAAATCTTACCTGAACAGTTCTTGCCTGTGAAAAAACAAAAAAAGAACTTAATAGCAATATAATCGATAATGATAATTTTTTCAAATGATCCTCCTTATTAAAAAACAGTAACGATGACGGATTGATCAGTCATCGTTACTTTGGAACTAAAAATAATATTGAATAATTATTTATCCTGGTGCACTGTCAATCCCCATCCATTTGGATTAGCCGAATCTGCAGTAAAGCCGCCTATAAGGTAGTCGCCGTTTGAGTCAACGATCTTAATCCAGTAGTTATGATCCTCTGATATGTCAACAGTAAGATCCGTATTGGTTATACCGTATTCCAAATTAGCCAATAATCTGTTCGAATAAGCTGCCCAGCTTGAAGGCTGCTCTGTAACCTGTGCGAGACGGATCTCTTCAATGTCAACGCCGTCTTTGATGTCGTTGGTTATCTCTAATGTGTCAGCATCTGATGCAGTAAGGAACCAGAAACCTGTTAAACCCTGACCAAAAATTGTCGGAACATCATCGTCGCCTATAACAACACAGCCGCCGAAAACAAGAGATAGTGTTACTATCATTACAGCAAGAATTAAGAATTTTCTTTTCATACAAAAAACCTCCAAAATAATTTAAGTATTTACTCGCATTATAGCACAAAATAATATTTATACAACAATAATAAATTATTTTTATTATATTTTTTTATATCTCAATACTTTTAACCCGCATTATGCATGATAATCGTAGCGAAGCGAAGTAGATTGTTGATTAGCTTAGAGTTATGAAGATTTGAGACTCGCAGCATAGTAACACTATGTGAGAATCGAAAATCGAGTAACTCGTGGATAATCAGCAAGATACGAGATCCAGTAGAATTCTCGTGCATAATGCGGGTTAAGTGACAAATTTTATATATAAAGAATAATAACCGCATTATTTATCAAAGTTGGCGGGTGTTTTTTTTGCCGGATTTAAAAAAAATTGACTTCGCAAAAAATTCAAAATTAATTTTTGCAAGAGACCCATAAAAATCTTGACTTTTTTATTAAAAAGAACGAATGTTTTATAAAATTTTTTTGGAGATGTTTATGGTTTCAAAATTGCCCGGATGGATTAGTACAGGGGCTTTATTGTTGTCATTTACAGCCGGGTGCATCAATGCTATCTCAATATTGTGTATAATCAAACAACCTGTATCACATATTACCGGATCATCAACCAATCTTGCAATAGCCATAGGAAGTGGAAACGGCATTTTAATTCTTCATTATTCATTAATTATTTTATTTTTTTTTATCGGCTCCATAATCAGCGGCATTATAATAAAAGATTCTCAATTGCGATTGGGGAGAAGATATGGTGTCGCGCTTTTAATTGAATCCTTTTTTTTATCGGCTTCATGGTACTTAATGAAAAGTTCGCCCAACATAAGCCATATTCTTATTTCTTTTTCTTGTGGACTCCAAAATGCCATGGCTACAACATATAGCGGAGCTATTGTAAGAACTACCCATATGACAGGAATTGTAACAGATATTGGTATTGAAATAGGTAATGCCCTGCACGGAACCCCCATGGATTCTAAAAAAGTCAATATTCAAATCATATTAGTATCAGGGTTTATCATTGGCGGTATTCCGGCAGCTTTAATCTTTCCTTTTTTGGGAAATAATACAATTCTTATTCCAATAACAATAACTTTTATCCTATCTATAGGTTACTTTTTTATATGGATTAAAAGGCATAGGTTGAGGAGCTATTCTCAAAACATTCTACATTTTTTTTCGTTTAACTTTTCACTTATTAACAATTTTATTACATTTTTATTACATGTTTTTAAAATCAAAAATAAATCAGTCAACTTAGCTGATAAACGCTATTCTAAGAATATTAATGTTAATGATGTAGCTTTATTGCTTCAATATACCGAGAAACAAGTGCTCGATTCTGTAAAAAATAAAGAGTTGCCATGTCACAAGATTCATAACCATTTTTTCTTTAACAAGCACCGGATCGTAGAATGGGCTCTCTCAAGAAGTATTCCGCTTAATCTTTCAAAGCATAAAAAAATGAGCGCGTATCATATACAATCAATGAGTGACATGCTTAATCCCTCATCTTTTTTTTATGATTGCGAAATTAATGAAAAAGAGTTTATTGCTCAAATGATAAATCTCGTTAAACTCGAGAAAAATATTGACAAAAAAATTATTGTTCAACTCTTAAAAAAACGAGAAGAACTTATGAGCACTGCAATAGGTAACGGAATAGCACTTCCCCATCCCAGAATTCCATTAATGCTTGGAAGTAATAAACCCTTAATAGTGTTTTTCTTTCCAAAAAAGCAACTTGATTTAAATTCTCTTGATGAAAAACCCGTTCATACCCTAATTTTGGTTATTTCACAAACGATTAAACAACATTTAAGTCTTCTTGCCCATTTAAGTTTTCTACTTTCAAAGGAAAGCTTCCAAGTTGCACTTAGAAACCGTATGAGTTACGAAGAAATAATTGAATTAATTGATCACTTAGAAAGTAAAAAAAATGATTAAGTGATTTTTTTTTAAAAAATCTTGTAATTATTTTGATAAAGACTTAGAATTCGCTGAAAGTGAATACAGGAGGAATTTGATATGCTGTTAACGGTAAATGAAATAGCGCAAATGTTAAGAATTTCTGAGAATTCAATTTATCGCCTGATTAAGCAAGATAAAATTCCGCATCATAAAATAAACGATCAGTATCGTTTTAGTCAAACTGAAATAATGGAGTGGGCAACATCTCATAATAAAAAAATAATAAACGGGTTTTCTTCAAAAAACTCTGATAACGATGAAAATCTTCCGAATTTATTAGATGCAGTTATAGATGGCGGTATATTTTATAATATACAAGGAAATGACCAAAAGTCAGTCTTAAAGTCCATCGTAGATTTATTAAATCTACCTGAAGATGTAGATAGAGAATTTTTATACCAAGTGCTTCTATCACGAGAAGAATTGGGTTCTACCGCTGTCGGTAACGGCATTGCTATACCGCATGTTCGAAATCCTGTCGTTTTAAGTATAAATAAACCATTGGTAATGATTTGTTTTATTGATAATCCGATCGATTTTAAAGCTCCGGACGGTAAACCGGTTAACATTTTATTTGTTTTAATAAGCAATTCCGTTCGAGTTCACTTGCGTCTTCTATCTCGGATCGGGTTTATACTACATAATCAAAGTGTTACAAATGCATTGATAGCTCATGAATCGCCTGATATAATATTAAAGCTGCTAAAAGAAATTGAAGAGACTATTTTGAATTAAAGGAATTAAGTGATGTTGATTGTTTTATTGATTCTGATAGGTTTATCCGTTGTTATAGTTAGCGGTGTGCCTGCGTTTTTCTTATCGTCATCATCTAAAATCGGGCAACGCATAACCGTTGCTCTTTTTATAACCGGTAGTCTGATAGGATTATTCGGCGCATTTATGTCTTTTGGAACTTCTGCGGCTCCGGCGTTGAATTTTCCGTGGTTTATTCCATGGGGAGAGTTTTCAGTTACCGTTGATAAACTCAGTGCATTTTTTTTGATTCCTGTTTTTATTATTACCGTTTTTGGTTCATTATATAGTCTTGGTTACTGGAAACAAAGTGAGCATACCGAAACCGGACAAAAACTCGGGTTTTTCTACGGTTTACTATCGGGCAGTATCGCTCTTGTTGTTATATCCCATGACGGTGTTCTCTTTCTAATCGCCTGGGAGTTTATGGCTTTAGCCGCTTTTTTTTGTTTAACAACAGAAGATCATAAAAAAGAAATAAGAGAAGCCGGATTTATTTATTTTGTTTGTGCACATATAGGAACACTGATCCTTTTTATATTGTTTGTTTTATGGAAGATTAATACCGGAGCTTTTACGCTTGAACCCATTGTCGGATTACCTGTTAAGACGGCAGGGATTATATTTTTGATTGTATTTGTAGGGTTTAGTTTGAAAGCAGGTTTTATGCTTTTTCATATATGGCTTCCGGGCGCACATGCGGTTGCTCCGAGCCATGTTTCAGCGATAATGTCCGCTGTTTTGTTAAAAATGGGTATTTATGGAATAATCCGTTTCTCCGGTTTACTTACTGTTTGCGAACCCTGGTGGGGGACACTTTTATTAGTATTTGGCGCGATTACAGGTCTTCTGGGAATCATATTTGCATTTTCTCAAACAGATTTCAAGCGTATATTGGCATATAGCAGTATAGAAAATATCGGTATAATCGGTATGGGAATCGGTTTAGCACTAATAGGCCGCGCCTATGCAAAACCGGAGATAGTTTTACTTGGAATGAGCGGCGCACTTTTTCATGTATGGAACCATTCTGTTTTCAAAGCATTACTATTTTTTAATTCCGGCGCAATAATACACGCTACCGGCACAAGAGATATCGAACTAATGGGTGGTTTGTCCAAAAAAATGCCAATGACATCCTTACTTTTTATAATAGGAGCTGTTGCAATCAGCGCTCTCCCCCCACTTAACGGATTTGCAAGCGAATGGCTGATTTATTTGGGTTTCTTCAAATTTATTCCGCTTTCCGGCATATCCGATACGGCATTTGTAGGATTTGCAGCCGTTGCACTCGCTATGATAGGCACAATTGCCGTTGCTGTTTTTGTTAAAATGTATAGTATCGTATTTTTGGGCTCTGCTCGTTCAAACATGACAGATCATGCACATGATCCGGCACTTACTATGCAAATATCAATGATTATTCTTTCTATCTTTTGTTTTATAACAGGTGTTTTTCCTTTGCTTGTAACTCCTTTTTTAGAAGGAGCTGTATCTGCTTGGATAGGAAGTAAACCCGTATCTATTTCAGAACTTGTTCCGATTCAGTTCATTTCTGTAATCGGTATCTTATTAATAGTTTTGACTACCGTTATTGCTGTTTGGCAAATAAAAATTAATAAAAAGAGGGGAATAACTTGGGACTGCGGGTATGCGGAACCGACAGCAAAAATGCAATACACCGGGACATCTTTCGCTCAAAACATTACAAAAATCTTTTCATTTATTTTATTACCGGATATTGATAAACATTCAAAGTTAAAGCATTTTCCCGAAAAAAGTAAATTTAAAATTACCGTGGCTGATATTGTTCTTAATAAAATATTATTGCCGTTTTTTTATTTCGCACAAAAAATGTTTTCTAAAGTGTATTTTATTCAACAAGGACAACCAAATTTATATGTTTTGTATGTTATAATTATGCTTTTATTAATGTTTATTTTTAGTGGAATAGGAGTTGATCTATGATAAACATTGGTATTAACCTGTTATTATTATTACTATTACCACCGCTTCTATTTGGCATTATCAATAAAACTAAGGCTTTATTCGCCGGAAGAACAGGTGTTCCTTTTTTTCAACTTTATTATGATATTTTTAAACTCTTACACAAGAACATGGTAATAAGTACATCGACAACTTGGGTCTTTCGTATAGCCCCGGTTATTTCGTTTTCCTGTGTTATTATTGCGGGTTTTTTGATTCCTATAGGAAGAGCAAACGCAATTGTTTCCTTTACGGGAGATTTTTTACTTTTTGCATACTTATTTGGTCTCGGGAGATTTTTTACTACATGTGCCGCGCTTGACACCGGCTCTGCTTTTGAAGGTATGGGGGCATCAAGAGAGGTGACTTTTGCATCGTTTACCGAACCGGCGCTTTTTTTTGCCTTTTTATCACTGGTGAAGCTTTCAGGTTCGCTTTCATTGAATGGAATGTTTAAAGCAGGTTTATCAACTCACACAGGAAGTATTGCAAGTCTTGTTATGATTACATTGGGTATTTTTATCATTTTTTTATCAGAAAACAGCAGAATTCCCATTGATGACCCTAACACACATCTGGAACTTACAATGATTCACGAGGTTATGATTCTTGATCACAGTGGTCCTTTATTGGGTATAATTGAATATACATCATCTTTGAAGTTTTTTGTTTTGGGGTCAGTTCTAATTAATATTATAATGTCATCTTTTTATACAACACTATGGTTAAACTATCTTATTTTTGTTTCAGGAATATTTATACTGTCTGTTATAGTCGGAATTACCGAATCAATTATGGCTCGTCTTCAAATGTCGCGAGTCCCTGTTTTATTGATTTCGACAATTTTATTATGCGGGTCATCCTTTATACTTTTGTTAAGGGGATAATATGAATGAATTACTCAATATATTTTATGTTATTATTTTAATACTCAATCTTTTTGCACTCGGAAATAGCCGTATTTTGAGTATTATCCGTATTGTTGCAGTACAGGGCATAATCCTCGGCATTTTACCCATTCTCATAGAGCATCATTTTAGCCCTACAATGTTATTTACTTCAGGCGCGGCAATCATCTTAAAGGGATTTGTTATACCATTAATTATGATGAAAGCATTGCGCGATGCTCAAATTAAACGGGAGGTTGAACCGATTCTTGGATTCTTGCCATCAATTATTATCGGGGCATTGGTTACCGCTCTTGTTTTTTTTATATCGGGTAAATTTAAGACTGTTGGGCAATTCGGAGGTTCTTTTCTAATTCCCACATCATTTGCAACAGTAATAATCGGATTTATCCTTTTAATTACCAGATTTAAAGCAATTTCACAGGTTTTAGGCTATCTTGTGCTTGAAAACGGCATTTATATTTTTAGTTTATTATTGATCGAAGCTATTCCTATTGTTGTAGAAATGGGTATGCTTCTTGATCTTTTTGTCAGTATTTTTGTTATTTCAATAATAACTAATCATATTAATAAAGCGTTTTCTTCCCTGGACACTCGTAATCTCTCATCTCTGAAGGAGTAATACATGGTTTTTATTCTTATATTCTTTCCTTTAGCTATGGCCATTTTATCCATTGTCATTCCTTCAAACAAAGTTCGCCCATGGCTATTGCCTTTTACAGCCCTTGTGCATATTGTAACTGCCATATTTGTTCTGATAAACCCCCAATGGGAAAGTACTACATCATGGTTAAAGTTTGATCCTGTTTCATCAATTATTCTTGTTTCAATAACATTTCTATATTTTTTTGCATCTTTTTATGCAGTAGGTTATCTTAAGCAAAAAGAGCGGTCAAATAGATTTTTTACAGCCTGCATGCTTTCTTTTTTGGGACTTATCAGTCTTATGTTATGCTCTCATCATTTGGGGCTTATGTGGGTTGCGATGGAAGGAACAACACTTGTAACAGCTCCCCTGATTTACTTTAACCACTCAAAGCGGAGTATTGAAGCAACATGGAAATATCTTCTTGTGGGCTCAGTTGGGATTGCCATAGCACTGCTCGGAACATTTTTTCTTGCATATTCTGCAATTTATGCAGGTCTTGAGCCTACATTGGATTTTGAAACTCTTCTATTGAAAGCTCCATCGTTGTCAAAAATATGGCTTAGAGCATCCTGTATTTTATTTATTGTCGGATACGGAACTAAAATGGGTCTTGCGCCTATGCACACATGGAAACCAGATGCATATGGTGAAGCGCCCGGCATAACCGGTACTATTCTTGCCGGCGGAGTAACAAGCGGTGCTTTTCTTGCCATTTTACGCATGTACCAGATTTGTAATGCCGCGGGAGAAGGAGTATTTATGTCCCGTTTACTTATTTTCATCGGCTTATTTTCTATGGCAACTGCAGGTGTATTTATGATAGACCAGAAAGATTTCAAGCGTATGCTTGCATATTCCAGTGTTGAACATATGGGCGTTCTTGTTTTGGGGTTGGGTATAGGCGGACCGGCTCTTTTTGGAACATTACTCCACATCATAAGCAATGCCATGACAAAAGGGGTGCTTTTTTTGTCTGCAGGCAATATTAACCTTTCATACAGGAGCAAAAATACTAATCATGTAAAGGGTGCATTAAGGCGTTTACCGGTTTCAGCGTCTCTTTTTCTAATCGGTTTTTTGGCTATAACCGGTTCTCCTCCGTTTGGTCCCTTTGTCAGTGAGTTTTCAATCTTAAACGGCGCCTTTATGTCGGGACATTTTACAGCCGGCATTCTATTTCTTTTTTTCTTATTACTGGTTTTTATCGGAATGGGGAAAACTGTACTGAAAGTAGTACAGGGAAGTGTTCCAAACAATATAGAAAAATCCGATTATCACGACACTTTCAGCACGACCGCGCCGATTTTTTGTTTTTTAATTATTATTCTAATTATTGGGCTGTTTCTTCCCCCACCTCTAGAAGCTATGTTGCGCAATGCGGCAAGATTTTTGGAGAATCAATAATGAAGTTAAATAAAAATAAATTTACTATAATGAATAATGCATCGATTGTTCCCTTAAAAGAAATTCCCATACTTCCGGTAGAAGATTTTATGCGAACTATTCTTGATTGTGTTGAGAAATCACAACGGATAATCTCCTATTTTGGCACTCCGGCAGAAAATCCGGATACAACTTTATTGTATGTAATAATAACAGATGATGAGAATAACAAATTCTATACCGGTAGAACAGAAATAAAAGGGGATAGCTTCACTTCACTGACACCAAAATGTCCTCAAGTTCATTTGTTTGAGCGGGAAATCGCAGAACAGTTTGGTCTTAAACCAATAGGGCATCCATGGCTAAAACCCTTAAGGTACATTCGATCCTCTAATGAAAGAGATGCATGGAATCGAACCGCTGGCGAAACTATTTTACCTGCTGTCGGAGATTTTTATCGTGTTGAAGGGGAGCAAGTACATGAAGTCGCCGTTGGGCCGGTACATGCAGGTATCATTGAACCCGGGCATTTTCGGTTTCAATGTAACGGAGAACAAGTAATGCACCTTGAAATTGCTCTTGGTTTTCAGCATCGCGGCGTTGAAGAGGCTATGATCGGAGGTCCGGACAATAAAAGTTTACATTATATGGAAACACTTTCAGGAGATACAACAATTGGTCATACATCCACATACTGTCAGATCATTGAAGCATTATCAAATACAAATAAATCTTACCGTGCGCAGGTCTTAAGCGGAATAGCTCTTGAATTGGAACGCCTTGCAAACCATGTCGGAGATCTCGGAGCATTGTCCGGTGATGTCGGATTTTTGCCTACGGCAAGTTTTTGCGGAAGAATCAGGGGAGATTTTTTAAATCTTACCGGGTTATTATGCGGGAACAGGTTTGGTAGAGGCTTTATTAAACCCGGAGGACTTGGCTCTGATGTAGATCAAATTGTTGTTGATGATATTCTTAAAAAGTTGAATATTTTAGAAAAAGAAACAAAAGATGCGATTGAACTACTTTGGAATAATCAGTCTGTTATGGCGCGTTTTGAAGATACCGGATTATTGACCCAACAGCAGGCAATTGAACTTGGTGTGGTGGGTGTAGCGGCGCGTGCCACCGGACTCATTCGTGATGCCAGATTTAACCATCCGTCCGGTATTTTTCGATTTTTTCAAATGCATGTCTGCACGGTTGATTCAGGAGATGTTTTTGCCCGTGCTTATGTACGATGGTTAGAGATACAACAATCAATTGATTTTATAACAAAGCAGATAAAATCACTGCCCGGCGGCACAATAACGGCAGTTTCTAATGTATTGAAAAATGAGTCTATATCTGTCGCAATCAATGAAGGCTGGCGGGGCGAAATCTGTCATGCTGCAATTACCGATGCTAAAGGGAAATTCTTACGGTATAAAATAGTTGATCCTTCTTTTCATAACTGGTATGCCTTGGCTCTCGCAGTGCGGAATCAAGAAATTTCTGATTTTCCTTTATGTAACAAAAGCTTTAATCTATCCTACTGCGGACATGATTTGTAAAAAGGAGAATGAAATGCTGAAAGAAATAATCGCACGCATAAAACAAGGCAAGCGAACATTCAAATACCCCAAAGGAGCACCGCCCGTATTATCTGATAAGTTTAAAGGACGGCCAATTATAGACAAAAGCAAGTGTGTTGTTAATTGTCATGTATGCTCTGAGGTGTGTCCTGTCGGGGCAGTAGATGATAATATGAAAATAATTGATTTGGGAAGTTGCCTTTTTTGTAATGATTGTACTGATAAATGCCCGACTAACGCAATTTTTTTTACAAAAGACTATCGATTAACAGTCCGTAAACGAGATGATTTATTGATACATTCTGAACAAAAAGAGATGAAACTGGCAAAGGAACTAAGCAAAAACTTAAAAAGAATCTTTGGGAGATCTCTAAAGTTAAGGCAAGTCAGCGCGGGAGGATGCGGGGCATGTGAGGCGGATATTAATGTGTTGGGAACAATCGGCTGGGACTTAGGACGATTTGGTATTCAATTTGTTGCCTCCCCCCGCCATGCCGACGGAATCGTAGTAACGGGACCGGTTACAAAAAACATGGAACTTGCATTAAAAAAAACCTATGATGCAATACCTGACCCTAAAATAGTTATAGTCGTAGGTGCCTGCGCAATTTCGGGCGGAATATATAAGGGACATCCCCAAGTTGTTTCAGGTGTTGATTCTATCATACCGGTTGATTTATTTATACCCGGTTGTCCCCCGAATCCGCTTACAATACTGGATGGATTATTAAGATTACAGGGAAAAGTAAAATAAATATCTTATGAACATTTCTAAATAAGAAACCTTAATCTTATTCACATATACTTTGTAGTAAAATCCTCATATAACTATGTCAGGCACTCGATGTGCCGAATGCCGGCGTATAGCCCGCATTATGCACGAAAATTCTACTGGATCTCGTATCTTGCTGATTATCCA
>CAZSQU010000050.1:0-23467 GCA_964608985.1 uncultured Spirochaetales bacterium | reverse complement strand
GAAAGAATGAAATTTTATGAAGTCGTGAAATAATTGTGTATGTGCATAATTGGGGCTAAGTTGTATTATTCTATTTTGAGTCGTTTAATCCCCGATCCATATAAGTTTGACGGACGAAGTTTCAGACCTGCAAGGGATGAGTTTAATTGTATGCTGAACTATGCATTTGGAGTGCTTTACGGAAAGGTTGAGAAGGCATGTGTTATAGCAGGGCTTGATCCGTTTGTGGGAATAATGCATACTGATAATTACAATAAAAAGTCATTGGTATTTGATCTGATAGAGAATTATCGTGATTATGCGTTGAGGGTTGTATTTTCAATGTTTTCGAGGAAAAAGGTAAATAAGGAGTATTTTGATAAAATCTCAGGTGGGCTAAAACTTAATAAAGAAGGCAAAAAAGCTCTGCTTGTAGAACTGTCAGAATATTTTGATAAGACGACAAACTATGACACTGTAAATAAATCTGTGTAAGTCATAAAAAGTACACTTCATCACACTGAAATAATTCAAAAGAACAGTCACATTATTTAAGCAGATTTTGTATTTCACTCTTATCTCCATCCTTATTCAATAAATATATTACATCAAATGGAGTTTGATTGGCAATATCTCTAATTGTTTTGTCAGCGCCAGAATCAAGCAATAGCCTTATCACCTCAAGATCCCCATTCATAGCAGCAAAATGTAATGCTGTCTGACCAAAGATATTTTGGAAGTTAACATTGATAGCAGATCCAATTAGCCGCTTGATTTTAAATGTATAGCTTACTTTACCAGTATTGGAACCATCAAAACCTTCAAGTATAAAATCGAGATCTGAATTAACAATAAATGTTGATCGAATAGCTGAAGTAACATTAGCATGTCTAAAGATTTGATCTAGATTGATAGTTCTGCCAAACAGCTCATAGTAACTAAGGTCTGCTCTGATATAATACTTAATATCGCCATTATCATTAATAAGTTTTAAAATACCTTCGTTTATTGCATACCGATACTTAGATTTATGTTCAGTGAATGTTCCATCGTCATAAAATATTTTACTAAACTTTTCAATTATATTTCCTTCTATTGATACAGATCCACGCCACCCAAAAGAACTGTTGTAAACACCTTCTTCAAATGTCATATCGGAGTTTATAAGTAAAAAAACACCTGGAATAAAATCAATAAGTACTTTATCATCAACTGAGCTGACAGAAATTGGATTGCCATCCTGATCAGATTCAAAAATACTGCCCCACTCAATCCAATGTCCAAATACTTCTTCATCACTTGGATTGCTAAAGTCAAGCTGCTCAGGAAACATCTTTATAAACTCTATCTTTTCTTCGGATGTTAGTTCTTCTGGCATCTTTTCTGCAATCGCTTTATGTGTAGAATATTCAGATACATCAGAGATCACATCTTCTGTATATATAAGGTCTCTATTGTCTATCTCTT
Source organism: uncultured Spirochaetales bacterium (assembly GCA_964608985.1). Classification (GTDB taxonomy): domain Bacteria; phylum Spirochaetota; class GWE2-31-10; order GWE2-31-10; family CAYYKD01; genus CAYYKD01. Next base: position 22,021 of record CAZSQU010000050.1, on the reverse strand, counting down.
TTATATAATCTTTAAAACACCAGCCAATCGTACCATCAATTTGAATTACTTTTACCCACTGACTTTCGATATTATTGATAGTTTCAACTGGGCCATTCTCCATAATTAATACTGGAGTACCCTCGTGTAAAAGGTCGACTTGTTCACTACTTGTGCCAGGTGCAATTCTTAATATTAGATTGGTTGTCACAATTTGAGGTATTAAAGTAATTTTACCAGGGGTTCTAAAAATATTTTCACCACTAATATTTTCTAATTGTATATTACTATTTTTGTTTAATTCAATATCATCAACTTGAGATACAGATTCTTTTTTGCATCCTAGGCTTAATACGATAAGAATTGTTAATAAATTAATAATGTATCTATTAATCATCTTTACTCCTATTCCCTAACTATTTTGTTATTATACCAATCAAACCGTTGTTTTTCAATTATTATTTTACAGTAAACACAAACGCCTGATATAAATTATGTACATCTCAAACAAAAGGAGGGAAGCCGGTTTAAAAAATCAAATATGGGTAGAATAAAAAGAATTGAAGAGTTTGATTTTAATTTTAACCCTAATATCAACAGACAGGAGATATTGAAACTGTTAACCTGTGATTTAAAAAAAAACGAAAATATAATATTTGCAGGTGCAACCGGTGTAGGTAAAACATTTTTAGCAAAATCCATCGGGTATAAAGCTGTAAACAAAGTTTATTCCGTGTTGTTTGAAAGGACAAATAAAATGCTCGAAGAAATATTTTCAGGTAAAGCTGATAATACATTCAACAAAAAACTCTAAAAATACATAAAACCAAATCTTCTAATACTGGATGATTGGGGTATGACTGTTTTCAACGATGTATCACTTAATATTTTATATGAATTGATTTCGGAACGGTATGAGGTCGGTTCATTGATAATAACAAATAACAGCCGGTTTTGAGTTGGCATGAACTTAAAAGGTTATAGGATCCGCATTACTCGACAGAATATTTCAACAATCACATATCATTGCAATTACCGGAAAATCATACAGACAAGAAGGAAAAAAACTAGAATAAAGAATAAAAATATATACATTAAGGGGGTCAGCATACTGAAAACAAAGGGGTCAGTATACCGATTAGTAACGAATTTAAAACCAACATCCATTAAAACAAGGATTGAAACAGATGCTCTACTGTTTTCAGCTTCAATAATTCCATCTTGCCTCTATGCAGCTGGATAAATATCTTAGATCATGGAGATATATATTTCAATGAAATTCTCATCTGATTATTGGAGTAATCACATCGCATTATTTATCACGCACATTGGAATATGGATTTAATAAATAATTATGTGTAATATATATGTAATTAATGTATTAACTTTTAATATTTGTGCTATAAGTTTTATTGTATCAAAATTTAACAATTACTACTAATGAGGTTATTATGAAAAAAAGTTTTTGGTCAATTCTTTTTTTGTTTTTGGCGTTTATTTTGTTCGTTGTTTTATCGTCTTGTAATACAGCTGTTGCAGATCCAAAAAAACCCAAGAAAAAACCACCAACCCCTGTTGATCCTCCTAACCCTATAGTCGTCGGTACTGACATTACATTCGGGCTTGTAACAGATAATGAGGTTAGTCTTTCTTGGGGAGCTATAACAGGTGGCACGGGTCCCTATTTGTACAAACTTGTTTATTCTTCACAAGAAACCTCCATTGAAACTATGAATAAAGTTGATACTTTAAATGAAGGTGTAATTAATAATTGGACTTCACCGACAAACGGATCAATCAGTTCGCTGGCACCCGGGGAATCGTATTTTTTTACTGTATTGGCAAAAGATAGCACTGGTTCTAAATTGTTATACCCGCTAAAAAGGATAACAATGAATCAAAATGGTGCACCTAATGTAAATGGTGAAATAATCCCATCAAGTATTACCGGCTCCGGATTAACACTAACATGGGAAGAAGCATCCAGTGATATTGGTGGTCTGACATATAAGGTTGTAGTATCTGATGATAGTACAGAAATAGACACCGCAGAAAAAGCAAAGAATATTGATGGTGATAATATAGTAAGAGATTTTGGTGCAGAGTTAACAGAGGATGTGTCCGGTCTTACATCGGGTAAAGAGTATTGGTTTGCTGTTGTAGTTAAGGATTCCAATGGTTTAATAGCTTTGTATCCGCCCGTTATGATTACAACTGCTGATGATATTGTTCCAGTTAAGGGGACTGATATTTCATTTTCCAGTCCCTCTCAAACAGGATTGACTGTTAATTGGGGTGTCGCATCAGACAATCAAACCGTTGAATCAGATCTTGAATATAAGCTTGTGAGAGCAGAGATATCTGGCGATATTGATACTATTAATGAGGCGAATGCAATATCCGAACCATGTCTTGTAATGAATTGGACTGCTGACATAACTCAGAAAGTAATTACAGAACTTGTAGAAGACACAACTTACTGGTTTGCAGTTCTTGTAAGAGATAAGACAGGAAATATTGCTCTATATCCTCCGAAATCTGTTACAACCCTCGCAAGTGAGTCTCTTCCGGGTACGGTACCGTCGGGATTGATAGTTTATTTGAATGACGGGACTCAGATTGCCGCGGGTCAGAACTTGCCGGTTACATGGGTTACTAAAAACACGAGCGGTTCAATAGTGCTCGGCGGCGGAATAGATGTTGACTCAGCAATGCGTAAAATGTTAAGCGACGGTAATTACGGCGATGTTGTTGTACTCAGAATGGACAATCCCGTTGATGGGGAGGGGTATTACGGATATACTTCTTATTTCAAAACAGAGCTTGGCGTATCGGTAAACTCAGTAACAGAGGTTGTTTTTGATCCGACTTTAGGCAACACTTTAGAAGGTGCTGATATAAATGCAATAAAAGTCTTAGCGAATCTGCCGTTTGTTGAACAATTGATTAAGAATGCAGAAGTCCTCTTTATCACGGGTGGTAATCAGACTAAATACTATGAAGCTTGGAACGGAACAAAAGTAGAAGATGCAATTAGGTATCTTCTTGCTACCAAAAAAATACCGATAGGGGGAACAAGTGCAGGTATGCACTTTCTCGGGTTATATGTTTATGCACCAAAAGACGCGGCTAATGCATATCTTGCTTTAAAACATAATCTTGACGCAGATTTTGCACCTAATGGTGAATACGGTGAGATAATAAATGATTTTTTTGATGCAGATACTATTCCTGCGTTCCTATCCAATACTATTCTTGATACACACTTTAGTGAACGGAACCGTATGGGGCGACTTGTTACCTTAATGGCTCGTGTTGTTAAGCACTATGGTGTTAGTACGACAGATATCAGGGGTATTGCCTGCGACGAAAGAGCGGCTCTTTACATAGATGCAGAGGGCAATGGAACTGTATATTCAGATGATCGTGTAGGTTTTGCTTATTTTGTGAAGGGCAATGGAATAACTCCTGAAGTCAATACAGACGATAGCCCGTTAACTTGGAATGGGGCTAATAATGCACTGACTACATATAAGATAAGAGGTTCAAGTAATCCTTCTATCTCAAATAAGTTTAATTTGGCTAATTGGACTCCGGGAAGTGCAGCACATTATAATGCATATGTAATTGAAGGTGACTATGGTTGTGAGGAGTCCGGAAGAATAGGTGCTTTCAAGGATGAAGCGGAGAACCTTGTTTTGAACAACACATTTACTGATACTGTTGAACACAGATACACTAAATGGCTTAGAATTAATAATCTTACTGTAGGGGATCAATACAAAGTAACCATTACTATGAATGGAGCTAATGTTAAGTTTTTCTATATGAAAGCTCCTTGTAAAGACTCTGCCGGCGGAGAATCTTACTCGGCACATACATCAGATCTTTATTATGGTGAAAATAGAGGGATATACAATTATTCCGATGCTCAAACCGAAATGACACCTGACCCTGTTTACGATGAAGATTATGAAGAGTATTATTGGCAACCGGGCGCTACAGGTGTAACTATAACATTCAAGCCGCAGGATACTTCTGTTTACTTTGCAATGTTGACCGGCTCATCAGGAGCGGCGGGCGGTTATTCAATACTTGTTGAGAAAGTCGGTGGCGGCGGGGGTGGTGGAGATGTCGATCCTCCTGTATGGGAAAGTACATATCCAAAACAACATTCAAGCTATACTGATGGTCTTACTGCTAAGATAAATGAGACAGGAACCGTTTTCTGGATAGCTGTTCCAAAGGGCTCAGCTGCACCTACGGCGGCGCAGGTTAAAGCACAAGCAACATATAGTGGAGTAAATCTGGTGGACAAGGCTTACATCGGAGTAAATGCAGGAACAGAAGTAAATGATTATCTTGCTTCAGGTGTTCCTTCTAACTTAATCTATGATGTTTATGTGGTTGCTGAGGATAGTTCCGCAAATCTTCAAGCAAATCCCGTTAAAATACAATTATGGAAAGGGGATGTTACCTCACCGGTATGGGCATCAGGTTATCCGAAAAATGATACGGTTGAAGCCGATAAGTTTCTTGTCAAGGTAAATGAGGCGGGAACTATTCATTGGATTGCGGTTGAAGATACTGCAACAGCACCTACACCGGCACAAGTTAAGGCAGGAGTATCATACGGAAGTGTATCCGTTTATGACAAGGGGACTATTACCGTAACCGCTAATGTTGAGTCAAACAGTTATCTAATTGTGCCTTTTGGTAATTTTAAGGTATATATGGTTGCAGAAGATAGTGTAGGTAATCTAAATTCATCTTGTCAAAGTGTATCACTCACTATTACTGGCGAGTATTTTAATCTTACGCGGGGTTCAAGACAGGATAATCTTGTAATAGGAGCCATTGGTACAACAGTATGGCTCAGATACACGGCAACTGCAACAGAAACCTTGAGATTCTGGGTAGAAGACAAATTTAACTTTGAATCAACAACAAAAAACTGGGCTAATGATATATATTTCTATGAGAATCAGCAGGTGACGACGATGACAAACATTACCCCAAGCAGTACTACTTTTATAACACCGACTACAGACGGCGGTTATTACTATGATGATATTCAATCAATATCTGCTCCGCTCTATTTTAGCGTACCTGTTGTTGCAGGTAGAACATATTATATTAAATTATACAACAACGGAAGTGGTTCTACGGGAGGTGCTACTCGGGTCAAACTCGGTACTGCTAATCCTACAAACTGGAATTAATGTTTTTTGTAAAAGGGGCTGCCCAAAATCTTTGGGAAAGCCTCTAAATTTACTATCTAATTCTTAATGGTACATCGCTTGTACCCAAAAGGAGAAACACATCATTTGGTGTTTCTCCTTGTATTTTATTTACATACTTCGTCGCTAAAATCCTCATATAACTTGATAAGTCACAAGATGTGCCGAATACCTGCCGATGTAGAAGGCACAAAAACCGGAGCAGACTGTGGTTTTGCTTCTCGTCAATTATTCAATCGAGAAAATGGCAAGGAATATCCATTTATCATCCACTACATTATAGAATCTTATAAAGGCAGGTTCCCCATTTACTAGGTTATCAATATCAAACCTTCTGTCTCCGTTAGGCATGTTTGATTGTCTGACCCTGCCGATATTGGCATTGTTTTTGTCTCTTGATAGTATTCTGATGTTGAGATTGTTGTTGTTGTTGATAATTATTGATGCCGTCCTATTCTCTTTATTGATATCGACAGATCGTATCTCAAACGGGTAAATAAAATAATCATTACTGTAATGAATAACGCCCTCCGGCGGAACGGTTCTGAATATATTCTGATTTTCTATTGTAAAATATGCAACTGTATTAAGCCGGCCTTCTTCATTTCTATCATAAATTTTTGCGGTATATCTTCTGTTGTCCGGCACAGAAAAATAGAATTTGTATTCGTTATTGTTTCTTGTAGATGATGAGTAAAACAATAATGACCTGTTGCTTTCATCCATCAGTCTGCATTCGAGAGGGGTACTAGCGTCATTTGATCTGATTGTTACACTGTATATTCCCTGACGACCGCCTGTTGTTACATTTTCATCAATAAGATCAAGTTGTTTCTGATTGAATCTTCTATTGGTAAATAATATGCCCGAAACCGGAAAGGCGGCGTTTTTTTGCTGCGATTCAATAACAAAGTGAGCTATTGTGCTGTATCGGTCGTTGCCGTCAATACTGAAGATTTTGGCGTGATATCTGTTATTATCCGGAGCAGAAAAATAGAATGTGTAATCATTGCCTCTTACAACAGTTTCAAAGTGACTGTTTACCGTATTGTTATTGCTGTCTTTCAATGTACAGCTTAATCTATAACCTTCTACTGCATTGATTTTTACCGTATAATATCTATTGCTGTTATTTTCATTGATATCTGCAAATATATTAGCATAACCATGACTATAATATGATCTGGTTTTATGAAGTATGTCCGGTAATGGAAGGCGCGGATTCCTTTGTTCGCCCTCAATTACAAAATACGCAATAGTGTTGTGCATGCCTTCGCTATTAACACTTGATATTCTTGCCGTATATCTCTTATTGTCCGGGGCTGAGAAAAAAAGCGTATAGGTGCCACCCTCTTTAGTGTATTCTGCATGCCCATCAAAGCTTGTATTGGTATCATCCTTTAGGGTGCAGCCCAATTCAAAGTTGGCGGTTGAGTGCATCACTATTCTATAAACACCATTACTTGGTCCTTGGGAAACATTTTCATTTACTAACTCAAACCGATCATCAAAGAATCTATTGGTATAAAGTATATTTCTAACCGGCAACTCCCGTCCGGTATTCGGGGATACCCCTTGAAGTTTAACAATTCCTGAAAACATGTGGGAGCCCTCGTCGCTTGCATTCTTAGAAAACACTTTAATGTAATATGTTCCTTCTGCCGGTATCTTATAAAAAAATCTTTTTCTGTTATTATGATAACTTATAGTTGTAGAATTTGGCACAACTGTATCAAATTGATCATAAAGTGCCGAATGAATTGATGTTTGATCGTTATAAGAAATATCCAACATATAAATATTATTTACTCTGTCAAATATAGAATTGTTAAGATGGAGATTATTTACAGTAAAGTACCCTGCATCATAAAAATGATCAGTTTGAATCGGAAGAGTCTGTCCCCTTGAGTTACCTCTTAGTGTAAATTTGTAGATCTGTTTGTATGACCTCTCATTTTTTTTGGATGCCTGTATTACAACATTGTAATCGCCATGGTCGGGAACTGTAAAATAACAGGTGAATATCCCGTTTGAGTATTCTGTATAGGAATTGAACGGGTATTTTGTGTCATTATCATCTGTTATGTTCATTCGGATTACTGTATCATTCGGTGCTTTTAATGAAATAGTGCCGACTTGACCGCCGTTTAATTCGCAAAGATCGTACAGTTCGTATTGAGTATTATTATCTCGTAATGTGCGTCCTTCCTTGATTAATGTTCGCATATCAGTGACAAACTCAATATTATATGCAACAAAGTTGTATAAGAGTCTTAATTGGCTCATGAAATTTTCGTATGTGATCGGAGTATCGAGAAACTGATAGGTCTCATTATATGGAAGGTTGCCGAGATAATATGCATCAGGACGAATAAAAAGGGCAGTGTCTTTGTAGTTTCTTTTTTCTGAGAAAACGCCATGAATGTAGCCGCGTCTATTACCGTTAGTGCTGTCAACAATATACCATTTACCGTTGATCCTAACGCCGTTCCACGCGTGATTGCCCTGTTCATTGTTTGAGATAGAGTAATAGCTTCTTGAATAGCCATTAATATATACCGCTTCAATGCCGGCAAAATCAGCCATAAGTTTAAATAATTTTGCAAAGCCGCCGCATGTTGTCCTTTTGATTCTTAGCAGTTCATAAGGTTCCCTTGTACCGTCTTGAGAATAGCCGAGAAACAAATCGCTGTCGTAAGCAATATTGTCTGTAATCCAGTCATATATCCTTTTTACCTTAAGGAATGGATCGTTAGTATCATTTACAAGAAAATCTACAAGCTGCGGAAGATATACTTGCGGGTTCGTAAAAACCCCTTGATTAATTCTATCCGGGATTTGTGCTATTTTAGTGTCTATTTCGCCTGTTCTGTATCGAGCAACCGTTTGATCTGCGGCAAGATAATCTAATGAGTGGCAAATTGCAGTAACAAATAAAATTGTTAAAATAATTAATTGTTTCATAATAGTACTTATTTTATAAATATTTTTTTATAAAAACAAATGATTTTTTAATTTTTTTGGGATAATGACTTTGCCTTTTGCTAATATCGGTGATAAATGTAGAGTTTTTTCTCTTATCTTTGTAGTTCTTGTATGTTAACGATGACACCCGCTATATTTAGGGCAAATTATAATTATAGTTTTTTAAGAAACAACTTAGCTAAAGGCAAAGCGTTAGACAAAAAAAAGCATTTGTTCTCACAACTTTGGGGCAGCTCAAAACTCCTCATTCGGTGTGTAACCTTGATCTTTTTCGCATATACTTCGTCACTAAAATCCTCATATAGCAAAGTTATACTGTGGTTTTAGTTCCTCGTTTATGCAAATAATATCTTCGGTTACAACTCAAAGCAGGTGTTTTGAGCTGCCCTGAATTTTTTTGGGATAATGACTTTGCCTTTTGCTTATATCGGTGATAAATGTAGAGTTTTTCTCTTATCTTTGTAGTTCTTGTATGTTAACGATGACACCCGCTATATTTAGGGCAAATTATAATTATAGTTTTTTAAGAAACAACTTAGCTAAAGGCAAAGCGTTAGACAAAAAAAAGCATTTGTTCTCACAACTTAATTTTTTTTGGATAATGACTTTGCCTATTGCTAATATCGGTGATATATGTAAAGTTCATTTTCTTATCTTAGCCGTTCTTGTATGTTAACGGTGACACCCGCTATATTTAGGGCAAATTATAATTATAGTTTTTTAAGAAACAACTTAGCTAAAGGCAAAGCGTTAGACAAAAAAAAGCATTTGTTCTCACAACTTAATTTTTTTTGGATAATGACTTTGCCTTTTGCTAATAGTGGATAACAAATAATTATTAATTTGCCCAATTAAATAGCGCGGAGTTATTTAACTATTGATTTTTTTGGTTATTAATTGTATTTATTTATAGAGGTTCTTGCAAAAATCAAGATTTTTGACAAGTTCAAGGAATGATGAGCCGAAAGCACGGAGCATACTTGTAGTATGTGAGTACCTGAGGCGAAGAATGACGCAGTAATTGAAAAAAAGATTATTTTTGCAAGAGCCTCTTATAATATTCTCATTTATATATTAACTTATGGAGCATTTTTATGAAGAAATTCACCAAAGAACACGAATGGATATCAACAGAAGGCGATATATTGACTGTCGGGATAAGCGACTATGCTCAAAGACAGCTTGGCGATGTGGTTTATATAGCTTTTACAAAAGACGAGAACGAAAAAGTTGCACAGAATGATGATGTTGCTGAGATCGAATCAGTTAAGAGCGTAAGTCAGATTTTTTCACCTGTATCAGGAACAATTATGGCTTTTAATTCTGAACTTGAGGATGAATCAAAAGTTGAAGCGGTTAACAGCGATCCCTATGGAAGCGGTTGGATCTTCAAAATTAAACCGTCAAACAAGTCTGAACTTGATGGGCTTATGACTGAGGATCAGTACAATAAATATATTGCAGAAATGTAGTATTTGCACATTAACCCGCGTTATGCACGATAATCGTAGCGAAGCGAAGTAGATTGTTGATTAGCTTAGAGTTAAGAAGATTTGAGACTCGCAGCATAGTAACACTATGTGAGAATCGAAAATCGAGTAACTCGTGGATAATCAGCAAGATACGAGATCCAGTAGAATTTTCGTGCATAATGCGGGTTAAGGCATATTAAGGTTTCATTGGTTTCCTGGGAGGGGTGATGGCTAATTTTTTTTTGAATTCCTATAAGAAGAATATAAGAATTAATCAAAATAACAATGAAGAAAATATTGAAACCCCGTCCAAATCAGTAACTTCATATAGTTTTGAAAAACTTGAAAAAATACCGATCGAAAACAATAACAACGAAAAACCAAAAAAAACCGGTTATATTCAACATGAAGATATTACGCCGATACCAAAACGAAGATTATCGGCGATCTTTCTTATAGCATCAGGCGTAGAGAAGGCATCAAAGATAGTAGGTACATTTAAAGAAAAAGAGCTTCTAAGTATTTCTGCCGAGATTCTAAGTATTAACGGCATAACCTCGAACGAGCTCTTGCTAACCGAGAAATTTTTCGGTAAACTCGGTGTATCAGATATATCAGGCCTTAAAGGCACTAAGGAGTTTCTTAGAAACACCCTTAACACCGCTTTCGGAATAACCAAAGGAAGCGAGTTGTTTATGAAGGTTTTAGAATACCGAAACGAACGCCGTTTTGAGTTTCTTGAGGTTCTTAATCCTGAACAGGTTGTGGAGCTTCTTAAAGAAGAATCGCCATTGATTATCTCTATTGTTTTAAGTCTTGTCCAGCCGAAATTTGCGGCACAGGTTTTATCTGCACTTCCCAGAAATATATCGGTTGAAGTTGTTAAGAGTTTATCTCATAAGACAGATATTCTTCCGGAAATACTTGATACAATTACTTCCAAGATCAAGGATAAAACATCAAAAATTAAAAAAGATGAGCCGATTGAATTAAAAGGTGATAAAAAACTTATCGAACTCTTAAAGATGATGGATCCGGAGGCAAGCGCACAGCTTGTAGCAGAGCTTGAAACGGTTGACACCGGTCTCGCCAAAAAGATCAAGGATAAAATATTCTCTTTTGCTGATATACCGCTTATTCCAAAAAAATCTCTCGAACACTCATTAAAGAACTACGATGATAAGGATGTGGCAATAATTTTAAAAGGGGCTTCAGAGGATATTATTAAATCATTCTATTCTTGTATCAGTAAAAGACGCCGCGAGATAGTTGAGAATGAGATAAAAATAGTCGGGCCGGTTAATAAAGACCTTATTTCTCTAAAAAGAAAGGAGTTTGTTTTTTTTCTCAAACAGCTTGCAGATGAAGGTCTTATTGATATAACAATAAACAGAGAAAAATATATTACATAACGGAGCGTAATATGGCAAAAAAATACATAGTAGAGGGTGGATATCCGCTTAAAGGCAGGATTCAGCCCAATGGTAATAAGAATGCGGCATTGCCGATAATTGCGGCGGCATTATTAACTGATGAAGAATCAATAATCAGAAATATCCCCGACATTGAAGATGTTAATATTATGCTTCAGATTGCAGAGAAACTTGGAGCATCGGTTTCAAAAGACGACAATCATACGATCAGAATCAAAGGGACAATTACTAAAACAACAATTGATATTGATCTCGGTAAAAAAATAAGGACTTCAATACTGTTTGCCGGTCCGATTGTTGCAAGATGCGGTGAAGTTACACTTCCGCCTCCCGGTGGGGATGTTATCGGAAGAAGGCGGCTTGACACACATTTTCTTGCATTATCGGGGCTCGGGTGTTTAATTGAGATAGACACAGGTTTCAAACTTACTGCAAACAAACTGGTAGGAAAGGATATTTTTCTTGATGAAGCGTCTGTTACCGGTACTGAGAATGCTGTCATGGCGGCAGTAATGGCTCACGGCAAAACAATTATTTCAAATGCCGCAAGTGAACCCCATGTACAGGATCTATGTAAGTTTCTGAACAGTATGGGTGCAAATATTACCGGTGTAGGATCAAATATTCTATACATAGAAGGAGTTGAAAAACTTCACGGGACAGACTACACGATAGGTGCGGACTTTATGGAGGTCGGTTCATTAATCGGTCTCGCGGCAGTAACAAGAAGTGAGATAGAGATCGTTAATGCAGATCCGCATAACATGCGTATGTCAAGACTTGTTTTCGGCAAGCTTGGAATCAGATGGGAGACTGACGGGAAAGGTATTTTTGTTCCGGCGCATCAGGAACTTAAGGTTGAACAGGATATCGGCGGTATGATACCCAAGATTGATGATGCTCCGTGGCCCGGATTTCCGCCCGATTTGATAAGTATAATTATTGTAACAGCGACGCAGGTAGAAGGCACTGTTTTGATTTTTGAAAAAATGTTTGAATCGAGAATGTTTTTTATAGATAAACTTGTAGCAATGGGGGCTAAAATTGTCCTTTGTGATCCGCATAGGGCAGTTATCAGCGGACCTTCACGGCTTCGCGGTACGGAATTAACCAGCCCGGACATTAGAGCCGGTATGGCATTGCTTACAGCCGCACTTTGTGCTGAGGGTAAGAGTATTATTCAGAATGTCATTCAGATCGAAAGGGGTTATGAAAATCTGCCTGACAGACTAAAAAATCTTGGCGCAAAAATACAGGTTGTAGATGAATAGCAAGATACATAATCTGCTCATATTTTGTTTGTCGGTATTTTTTTTATTCTTCGGATGTAAGAAAGACCCGGTCAATTCAGTCATTCAAACACCGACAGATTACACACGGCTTTATAACATGCCGGAGCTTTTTTATACCCGTAACAAAACAAATTTTGAATCGGGTAATAATTTTATTGTTATAAGACTTAAAACCCGACTTTTTTTATCGCCTGTTAACCCTGATTTAACGAATAATGCAGATTCTATTGAACTAAGGTTTGGAGACATTCTAACAGTTGCCAATCCAAGTCTTTCCACGCCATATTATCTTCATATGCGAGATATAAATGGTATTACAGGTTGGGTTTACAGTGGAGCAGGCATTGCGCTAAATGCAAATGAAGATGAGAATCTTACATATTTTACGGAAGAACTCTATCCAAAGCTATATAAAGATACTAACGGAAACCCCGGTGATTCGGCTTTCGTTATTTTAGTTAAGAACTTTGTCCCGCTTCTAATTGAAGACTGTACAACAAACGGCTGGTTTTATCCTCCTGACAAGGAGCTTGGATTGGCGCTGTCAGAATACGCTGTTTCAATTGCCGGTGATATTGATACATTTTTTTATTCTGTTGCCGCTTACGATTGGAGAGTTAACGAGCTGGTTATTTCGTATAATTTATTAAGTGATGCATATTTAGCATTAGATAATTACGATAAAGCTGCAGAGATTCAAGAGATGTTGATTCGTCGCCACTTCTGGAAGCGTGCAGACAACACACAAACCGGTGGGATTAATTCCAATCTTAAGCTGGTCCGGATATTTGCAAAGGCTTTAACAAACTCGACACATAATTCAATTCAATATCTCGAATACAGGCGCAAGATTATTCGTGCCGTACTTAATATCGGGGATGAATATGCAGTTTGGACATTATGGGATATTCAGTGGCACAAAACCGGTGGTGAAAGGGCGCTTGATATACTCTACAATTCGGTTTCAAAGGATATTTTCTATGAAATTTGTGATCTGCTGATTGAACAGACGCAATCAGAAGGTTACCGCGATATGATTTTGCTCTATAAAGGTGTTGATATGTATAAAAATGGGCAAAAAGATGAAGCAATTGAGATATTTGTCGGTATAAAAAGGCGTAACTCTCAATTATGGCCATTAAAAATTAAAGAATGGCTTGCAGAACAGAAGATAGTTCCCGATAATGTTTTAAATTCAATGGAATAAAGAGGTTGTAGTATGAAAATTAAATTATTAATAATTATATTTTTAATTTCTTCGGTTTATCTGATCAGTGCAAATGTTGAAGATTTAAAAAATTCAATGGATGAAGTGTCAGCTGACGACAGAGATATGGATTCAAATGCAATTCAGGATCCTTTTGCACGCGAGAAAGAAAGGGCGGCAAGGATATTAAAAGAGCAATCAGTAAGATATACGGGCATATGGATTAACGAATCCACCGGCGAAGAGTTTTTTACTATAAAATGGTATCTCTGGAGCGGACTTTTATGGACAGAGTTTCTATACAACAATGCAAGAAGATATTTTACCGTGCAAATGGTAATGGGTATTCAGGCATTAGAGTGTAATGACCTGTCATTTGAATATGACGGAATAAAATATTTCCTACACCTTGAGAACGAAGGTAGAATAACAGTAAGAAACGACATGGGCGAGTCATTTGCTATAATTAAAAAATAATTGATTAACTTTAATAATTATACTATAAACGAAAGACTAAGATTAATATAGATACTATTTAAGGATATTCTAATGACAATAAAAGAGATAATCGACGGTTATAAAAAAGGCGAATTTGTGCCGTCAAAGATTGTTAGTGACTACAATAATAATATTAAAGCGGCAGATAAAAATATTTTCAGTTTCATTAATATTAATAAAGAGTTTGAATCAGAAGGTCTCAAAGCGGATGTTGAAATAAAAAAAACAGCCGCTCCATTATTGACCGGTGTACCGATAGGAATAAAAGACAACATAATGGTCAAAGATATGTTATGTACATGCGGGTCAAAGATACTCTCAAATCACACAAGTGCTTACAACGCAACAGTTGTTGAAAGACTAAAGGCCGCCGGTGCAATTATTGCCGGTAAAAGTAATCTTGATGAATTTGCAATGGGTTCTACAACAGAAAACTCTGCATTTGGCCCGACAAGAAACCCTGTTGATACAAATTATGTTCCGGGCGGTTCATCAGGCGGTTCGGCTGCTGCCGTGGCGGCCGGTTTTGTACCTGCAGCATTAGGGAGTGATACCGGCGGAAGCGTCAGGCAACCGGCAAGTTTCTGCGGAATTGTAGGTTACAAACCATCCTACGGGATGATTTCGAGGTACGGGCTTGTTGCATTCGGTTCGAGTCTTGATCAGATCGGCACCCTTACAAACACCTGTGAAGATGCGGCGTTGATTACCGGAATTATTTCAGGTGAGGACGCTTATGATTCAACGACCGTAAATGTCATCGTTGATAATTTACATAATTTCACACCGATCGATATAAAAGGGAAGAAATTTGGTCTTATTCGTGAGACTATGGGTAAAGCGACTGATGATAATGTAAAACAGATTATCAGCAAATTCGCTGAAAAGATCAGAGCCTTAGGCGGAATTGTCGAAGAGATAACCATTCCTCAACTTGAACTCGGTATTAGCACATATTACATAATTGCTCCTGCGGAGGCAAGCTCCAATCTTGCGCGGTACGACGGGATCAGATACGGTCTTCGTACTTCAAGAAAAGATGTAGATGCCAAAACTGTATTTACCTATACCAGGGACGAAGGGTTTGGAGAAGAGGTTAAACGGCGGATTATAATGGGCAATTTTGTTCTTTCAAGCGGGTATTATGATGCATATTATAAAAAGGCCCAAAAAGCGAGGATTGTTCTTGCAGAAAGGTTTAATCAGGCATTTACAGAATACGATTTTCTGTTGTCCCCGACTTCACCTGTATTGCCGTTCAAACTTGGATCAACAATTGATGACCCATTACAGCTTTATGCGGCAGATCTTTGCACTGTTCCTGTAAACCTTGCGGGACTTCCTGCGGTCAGTATTCCTGCCGGTAAAGTCGGAAAACTTCCTGTCGGTATTCAAATAATTGCAAAAAGATTTAATGACGGCGTTATGCTTGGTGTAGGTGAAACATTAATGAAAAATATTGGAACAGTTTAGATATGCAGTCCGCCGTCAACATTGATAATTTCACCGGTTATATAGTTGTTATCAAGAATAAACTTCACTGTGTTTGCAACATCTATCGGAGAACCGGACTGTTTTAGCGGCAGTTTTGCGGTCAGTCTTTCAAATATTTTTTCGTCTTCTTTGGTCTTAGTTAGTATCAGCCCCGGTGCAACCCCGTTTACTCTAATTCCCGGGGCGAGTGTTTTTGCAGACAACATTGTAAAATCTGCGAGTAGTTTTTTTGAAAGGATGTATGGCATATAATTTATCATCTCATTCTTGTAAATATTTGCATCAAGCAGATTTATAATTACACCTTTATCGGTTCTTTTTGCAAATTCCCTTGTAATTATATAAGGTGCTTTGAAGTTAATTGCTATCATCTCATCAAGTATTCTTGTTTCTGCGTTTATCAGATCAGCCCTTTCAATAATAGAAGCGGCATTAATAACACCAAAAAGATCATTATCAATGTTAAACGCTTCTTCGATAAGTCGTTTTGTTTCACTTTCAAGAGATAGGTCTGCTTGAATTAACCACGCCTTTGAGTTGTAGCCTTTTATCTCATTTTTGGTTTTATAAGCATCACTTTCTGAGGTGTTGTAGTGAACAATCACATTAAACGAGTGTCTGCCTAACATTAGGGCAATTTGTTTGCCTATCCGTTTGGCCGCACCGGTAACAAGTACAGTTTTATTCATCTTTAGTGTCCGATTTTTTACATAATGAAGATGCAGTTACTTATTTACATAATTTAACTATTATATATATTTTTACTAATTTTTCAAGAACTATTTATAGTTTTTAAAGGTATTTTAATTATTTAATATAAATCGCAAAAAACAAGCTTTATTTGTCATATTTATTAAATGAGTGTGGTTTTGTAGAACAGGGTTGTCTTTATAATAAAAAAGGGGCAAAACTGCCCCTTTGTAATAGTATTCAAACTATTTACTACATATCATAATAAAGATGAAATTCATACGGGTGTGGTCTTAAGTTCAATGCGCTGACCTCATGTTGTCTTTTGTAGTTAATCCAAGCAAAGATCAGGTCTTTTGAGAATACATCACCTTTCAATAAGAAGTCGTGATCCTTTTCAAGTGCGTCAAGTGCTTCTGAAAGTGAACCCGGCATTGAAGGTATGTTCTTTAACTCTTCAGGTGGTAGATCGTAGATGTTTTTGTCCATCGGTTCACCCGGATCAATTTTATTCTGAATTCCATCAAGACCGGCCATAAGCATTGCTGCAAAAGCAAGGTATGGGTTGCAAGATGAATCAGGATATCTTACCTCAATTCTTTTTGCTTTAGGGTTTTGACTGTATTGTGGAATTCTTATTGATGCAGATCTGTTTCTTGAGGAATAAGCAAGGTTTACAGGCGCTTCATATCCCGGAACAAGTCTTTTGTATGAGTTAGTTGAAGGATTTGTTATTGCCGCAAGTGAATTTGAGTGTTTCAAAATTCCGCCCATAAAGTAAAGAGCGTTTTGACTTAATCCTGCATATTTATCACCGGCAAAAGTGTTTTTTCCATCTTTCCAAAGTGATATGTGTGTGTGCATACCATTACCATTATCGCCGAAAAGCGGTTTAGGCATAAAAGTAGCGGTTTTTTTGTTAGCAAATGCAACATTCTTGATTATATATTTAAAAAGCATTAACTCATCTGCAATCTGAGTCATCGGGTTAAATTTAAGATCAATCTCGCCTTGTCCCGCAGTTCCAACTTCGTGGTGTTGTGTTTCTACATGAAGTCCGCATCTTAACATAACCTCTACCATCTCTGAACGCAGGTTTTGTTGTGAATCTGTCGGAGGTACAGGAAAGTAGCCCTCTTTTAATTTAATTTTATAACCTAAGTTTGGCTCCTCATTTCTTGCAGAGTTCCAGATTGCCTCATTAGAATCGATAAAGAAATAACCTTTATTGTTTGAGTAATCGTATTTGATCTCATCAAAAATAAAGAATTCAGCTTCAGGTCCCATATAGCAAATATCACCTAAACCTGTTGATTTCATATATTCTTCAGCATTTCTTGAGATATTTCTCGGATCCCTTCCGTATCTTTCCCTTGTAATCGGGTCCTCAATATCACATATCAAACTTAGCGTGGGTAATTCATTAAAAGGATCAATCATTGCTGTTGCAGGATCAGGTATCATTATCATATCGCTTGATTCGATTGATCTCCATCCTCTGATTGATGAACCGTCAAAGCCCTTTCCGTTTTCAAAAAGGTCTTTAGTAAGTTCCCTTATTGGAAATGTCATATGCTGCCAAACCCCAATCAGGTCCATAAATTTAAAATCTACATACTTAATGTTGTTCTCTGTACAAAATTTCAAGACATCGTCAGGGGTTTTACAAATTTCTGCCGGTGTATATTTTTCCTTCCGGTAATAAATTTTTTCGGGCAACTGGTTATATGACATATTTAATCTCCATGTTATGAAATATAACGGATATATACAAAAAAAAAGTGCTTTTGTAAATACATTGATTAACAAAATAGTTGTTCAGAAAATTTTGCGGGGTATTATTACTTTTTTACAGAAATCTAATGCGTAGTCATCTGTCATACCCGATATGTAGTCAGTTATTATTCTGTGAGCGGGGGCATTATTGTTCTTGTAATAATTGGAATAGCTTTTTAAGTAGTGTCCGAACTCTCTAAAGGGTTTTATAAAATGGAACTCATATCCATCAATATTAAATTCATTCTTTTTAAAAAGTTCTAATAACTCAAAAAAGATTATTTTGATGATTTTATCAACAAAATAGGAGTAATTGATAAGTTTTTCCGAGAGATAAATATTTTCGTAGTTGTATTTCTTGATTAGAAGCATAATTTTATAGGAATCATCATTAAACCCGATACCGGTGTTCTCAGATGAATAATTAATCGTGTCTTTGACAAGTTTATCGATAATTATACTATTTACCGAGTATTTAAATGTCTCAAAGTCAACATTAAAAGCGTCAAGTATCTCGTGCGGAAAATTACTTTTAGTAATAATCTTTAGTCTTATCGCATCTTCAATATCTCTACCTAGATATGATATTTTATCGGAAATCCTTACTACACAACCTTCATAAGTTGCAGGATAGATATTGCGATCACTAACCTCATCAAGGTCTGCGATTTTAAAAGTAGGTTTTATTGTTTGTTCAAATTTTTCGCCGCAATGTGATATTATACCGTCTTTTACAGCATAAGTCAGGTTCAACCCCTTACCGGAATTAGCAATATAGTTAACAACATTGTATGAGTTAATCTCATGAATAAAGAAACTGCCGAATGTTTTCAGGAGTGCATTAAGCGACCTTTCTCCGACATGTCCGAAGGGCGGATGCCCGAGGTCGTGCCCGAGTGCTATTGCTTGAGCAAGTTCAATGTCAAGTCCAAGGCCTTTACAGATAGTTGTTGCAACTGTATTTACATGTAATACATGTTCTATTCTCGTGCATATATGGTCATTTTTTGGTGCAAAAAAAACTTGAGTTTTTTTCTTCATCCTTCTGAAAGGTAATGAGTGTATTATTGCCGTTTGATCGCGAAAATAATCACCCCTTATATCAACCTGTTTAGTTGTTGACCTTTTTGTCATTTCTTCACTATTGAGTTTGTTTGTCATTATTATAATATTAATATCCTTAGAATTTAATAGATCATTATAGTAGAAATGAGATTAATAATCAATATGTTTAATAGAGCGTTAAATAGATATTTACAAAATCTCTATTTATGATTATATAAGGTGCCTTCATAAATAATTGAAACAACGATGTTCAACGGATATAAAATATGACACATTTTGACAAAAAACATTTAGTTAGCATTAAGGAAGCGTCAAGTATATTCGGTGTATCTGAGGCAACTGTCTATAATTGGATCAAAACCGGTTATCTTAAAAAAGAATCAGGATTGATACCGTACGAACATATTAATTCATTATTACAAAATATCAATAATGGTACTTTAAATAAGCTTAGATCCCGTGCGAATAAATCGAATAACGAAGATTTGTTTATTCCGGAAAAATATCTTTCTGTGAAAGCAACAAACAGTTTAAAATTTATAATTGAAGAGTTCCTTAGGTCCGGTATGGATGTTGATAAAATAATTGATATTTTTTTAATTAAAATACTAATTAATTCCGGCGTTGTTAATATTGCAGGCGATAGATTTGTGTCAGATAAAAACTCTGTTAAAGAAGAGCTGGAAAGTTTTAAGATAGCCCCTGTTGATTTGAATCTATTACAATTTGATTTTGCGGATATTTCTACTGATGAGGATATCGCCGGTCTTTTGTATCAGTCAATTATAAAAGGCGGCATAAGGTCCGATCAAGGTGCGTTTTATACCCCACAAAGTGTAGTGCAAGATATAATATCAAAATACGCTAAAACCGATTCGTTTTTTCTTGATCCATGTTGCGGTACCGGTCAATTCCTGATTAAGGCAAGTAAGGTGATAACACAGCCTGCTAATATTTACGGTTACGATATTGATCCTATAGCCGTAAAGATCGCAAGGATTAACCTTATTCTTGCTTATCCGGAGAATGATTTTATTCCGAATGTATTTTGTATAAACTCATTGATTGATCTGCCCTTGATAAAAGGGACAAAATTTGTTCCGTTTGAAGGGTTTGATATTGTTGCCACTAATCCGCCCTGGGGGGCTCTAATTGACAATCAATCTTTAGGGATACTTAACAACAGGTTTCCTGAGATTGCGTCCGGTGAGACTGCATCTTATTTTCTATTGTTGGGGTTGAAGCTTCTTGCCTCAAACGGTGTTTTATCATATATATTGCCTGATTCTTTAATGAATGTAAAAACACATTCGGATATAAGGAAAATTATTGCTTCAAATTATTCAATCAAGAATGTATATAGTTACGGGAATCTGTTTACCCGCGTTTTCTCTAAGGTGGTTAGGATAGATCTTCAGAATAATTCTGTAAATGAAACAGAAATTACGGTTACAAGATATTACAAAAATCAGAAAATTGAGTATTTTTTCAAACAATCAGAATGGATGTCCAATTATAATCACATCTTCGATTACGAAACAACCCCCGATGAGAAGCGGGTTCTTGATAAAATATTTGCAGCCGATAATTTCTCGATACAAAGCAAGGCTAAGTGGGCTTTAGGGATAGTTACCGGCAATAACAGTAAATTTATTATTGATACAATGGAGGCTGGCACTGACCCTATACTGACGGGCAAAGAGATCAAGCCATACAAATATTTAGAACCCGCAAAGTATATTAAGTTTTCCGCGGATCTATTCCAACAGTCTGCCCCCTTGAGTTTCTATAAAGCAAATCCCAAATTAATCTATAAGTTTATATCCGATAAGCTGATTTTTAGTTATGACGATAAAGGTGTATTTACCCTAAACAGTGCAAACATAGTAATAATTGAAGGTTCTTATAGTATGAAGGTGTATGCGGCATTGTTTAATTCGCCTTTATATTCATTTGTTTTCAAGAAAAAATTCAACAGTATTAAGGTCTTGAGGTCGCATATAGAGAGTTTGCCCATACCGGTATTGTCTCACAATCAAGAAACTGTTATAGAGAGGTATTTTGATAGAATCGTTGATAATGATACAAACGCAGTATCCGAACTCAATAAATATATTTACGGGATTTTCGAAATAAATAGTGAAGAAGTATTAATTATTGAGGGTACAAAAGACCAATAAGCCGTTATTTTCTAATCTCAAGTCCGCCAAAGACAACATTTACTGTTACTTCATAGTAAGAATTAGAATTCTCTGCGGCCTGTGTTTTATAGGTGTATTGCCCAAAGCTGATAACTGTTTCATTTGGGAACTTTATACCGCTGAATGCAGAGTTTGCTTTGATTACAATCGGGATATTTTCAGATATTCTCAATATACCGCCGCCGAATACCGTATTAATCTCAAGTTTTTTGATCCCTTCAGGTGTCGGATATCCGGTCATATCAATGTCTGTCTTGCCGAAAATATTGTTATAATCAGAATGGCGGCTGTTGTTGGTATAATTTAAACTTCTGTTTGAAAATATATAGAATTCTCTTCCAACAAGTATCTTAATTCCGATAAATATGAATAAAGCCCCAAGCAGTATCCTAAAAACAGGAATATTAATATTAAAAATCGATTTAATTAGAATTGAAACACCTATAAGTATCAAGATTAATGCTATAAAAAACCCTGCTGTAAATTCCATTTTCACCTCTGTCCTCCGGAATGATTAATTATTCAAAAGATTATACATCATATTATAAAATATACAAGATAAAATTTATTAAATCACCGTAAATCGGGTGCGAATTTAATTTTTGGGTAATTTAAGAAATCATTAGTTTATGTATTAAAGCATAAAAGCAAACGCTCGAAAACGCTGTATTCGAGTACTCATAAGGCGT
>CAZSQU010000049.1:0-23616 GCA_964608985.1 uncultured Spirochaetales bacterium | reverse complement strand
CTTTTGAAGAAATTTGACTAAGTATTATTCCGGTTTACCCAAAATTTAAAATTGCCCCATTATTAAATCAACCATTAGAAAACAAACTATTTTTTTTCAATAATTGCTTCACTAACTCTTCCCCGACTTATTTTTTTTATGATTACTTTTATTTCATTGAGTTCATATTTCTTTCCGGGTAAAATATTGTTTTGTTCATTTTTTAAAACCCATTCATTTATTGTCATATCAGGATTATCAATTTTTAAATTCCATTCGTTATTAATTGCGCTTATTTTTAATCCTCCGCCAACGATAAACCTGTTAGCTGCGATAGAATAAAAATGTGTTTGAAGCAGATCATATTCATCTTCAATTTCTCCGACTATTTCTTCAATCAAATCCTCCAATGTAATTAATCCGCTAAAATTATTTTTCCTGTCCATAACTATTGATATGTGCTGATGCTTGGAGGATAGTTTTTTAAATATGTTTGGAAATGTTTCATCTTCAAAAATAGTCAATACAGGTCTGACAATTCCGATTAATGATGGATTAACCGGGTTTATCTGTAAAGCACTCACAATATCTTTAAAATTAATATAACCTAAAACTTTATTCGAGTCATTTGAATCGATTAACGGAAGTCTTGTATGATTATGAATATGCGCTTCAATCAGGGCATCCATCATCGACATACTTGATGTAAGATGTTTTATATCACTTTTATCTATCATTATGTCTCTTGCTTTAACTGTTGACAAGCTAACTGTTCTGGTGATAATTTTTTCTTGATCTTTAGTGATTAGGTTGCTGTTAAAAGCAAATTTTGATAAGACAGATATTTCATTGATTATATCTGTATTTTCCTGTTTATCTTTTTTTCCGACAAAGGGTAAATTTATAATTTCGATTATCTTTACTAATGGTGTAAATAATTTTAAGAGGAATACCAAAGGAATTGTTATAAACCCTGCAATTTTTTTATTATACTTTACTCCCAGTGTTTTTGGTAATATTTCAGTCCATTGAATCATTGCAAATGAAAATGCTAAAGAATAGATTACAATCCATTTTGGACCAAATAGTTCGTCAAAATGCGCGCCCGATAATGATGCGCCGATTGTGTGCGCTATCGTGTTAATTATTAGGATTACAGCGATAGGTTTTTGAATATTACCTTTAAAATTCTTCCATATTAAGGCTAATTTCGGGTTTTTTAATGAAATTTCAGCAATATCATTATGAGATAAGCTTAATAAACATGCTTCAAATAATGAACATAAAAAAGACACGCTCAAACTTAAGACAATTGTTGTTATAAAATAAATCATTTTTCTTCCTCTAATATTATTTTTTTTAGTTACACTCGATAGCGCTGAGACCGTATTATAAACATAAATCTAAAGAATAAATTTTGAGTAATCCTCATTTTATGTAATATAGACTTTTAACGCCATATCTTCATCAAAAAAGAGCACTAACCCGCATTATGCAATAATTGAAATGGATTTACAAGAAATATTTAAAAAAATCGGATGGTAGGGTGCGAATTTATTTTTTGGGTAATTTAAGAAAACATTATTTTTATGTTTTTAAAGCATAAAAGCAAACGCTCGAAAACGCTGTATTCGAGGACTCCTAAGGCGTTTCCGCTCGTTTCTTTTATGCTTTATTAAACTATCAACTTAACCCGCGTTATGCACGACAATCGTAGCGAAGCGAAGTAGATTGTTGATTAGCTTAGAGTTAGGAAGATTTGAGACTCGCAGCATAGTAACACTATGTGAGAATCGAAAATCGAGTAACTCGTGGATAATCAGCAAGATACGAGATCCAGTAGAATTTTCGTGCATAATGCGGGTTAATAAAATTACCCAATAAATTTCGCTTATAAGCTAAAGAAAGGTGTAAAATGCCTGCGGCATTTTCTCAATTATAGTTTTATGGAGAGTATAAAAATATTTGTGTAAATGGTCCTTTGATTATTTAAGAAAGTTTGATTTAATATGATTAATAAGTTCAATGCGACTTCCAACATTTGTTTTTTTGTAGATCTCGGAAATTTTTTTTCTAATGTATATATCTGATAAACAAAGTTTTGAGGAAATTTCTTTATTGGTATATCCATCAATAATAAGTTTAACAATATCTGTCTCTGTTTCATTTAAATTAATGCCAATATCTGAAATCGGCGATTTACTTTTCGATGTATTTCTAATAACATCAATATATTGATCCGCATAGAACTTAAGTGAATTAAGAACATTAATTATGACCTCACTTTCATATCCATAAATAAATTCATTCTTAGAAACCTCTTTAAAAAGAGCAATAACAACCTGAACACCTTCAAAGTTTGTACAAAAAAGAACTACACTAACATTCCTTTTATCAGCTGTTTCAAGACGCATATTAAACGGCTCAATATTTACATTGTTAATGACTTGCAGAATTTTCTCTTGAAACAATAATAGATCATTTTTAATTATACTGTCAAGACTTATGACCTCGTAATCATCAGGAAAACCCAATACCATGTTTGTAAATTTATTAAGCGGAATTATTTGTTCCCCATCAATTAAACCAATTCCTATAGGCATAGAATCAATCAATTTATCCTTAAATACTATCTCGTTGATTAATTGCTTATTCCTTTCATTAAGTATCATATGTGTATTTACTCTTAACAAAACTTCCTCTTCTAAAAACGGTTTTGTTATATAATCAACTGCACCGGAAATAAAACCTTTCCGCTTTTCTTCAACACTCATCAAACTAGATATAAGAATAACAGGAATGCCAATAGTTTCACTCTCAACCTTTAAATCTGATAAAACCTCAAACCCGTTTTTGCCCGGCATAACAATATCCAATAAAATGCAATCCGGTTTATTTCTAACTGCGTAATCAACTGCTGATCCGGGATTATCGCAATATTCTGTTGAAATCCCATTTTTCTGGAATATTAACTCAAGCTCACTGAAAATAAGTATATCATCATCTATTATTAAAATTTTTTTCATAAATTTCCTTGTTTATTATATTTTTCTACTGCACTGCTTTAAATCTTATTTCGACAATCGTTCTTTTACCTTGCTCAGAACTATAACTGATTATACCATTATTCATTTCAAGAAATCTTTTTGAAATTACCAAACCAAGACCCGAACCAGTCTCACCTGCTGTACCGGGAGTTGACTTATATTTATAAGGCTCAAATATCCTTTCTAATCTGTCCGGAGATATACCCTTACCATAATCTGTAATTGTAACAATACATTTATCATGATCCTTAATTACATTAATATCGATAGAAGAATTATGGTTTGAATATTTTAACGCATTGCTTAAAATATTTCTGATTGCTACAGATATCATGTTTTTATCAACATTAACTATAACAGTGATAATAGACTTATTAAGACTTATATTTTTGTCTATTACAGTATTATTGACATTTTTTATCTCTTGCTCTAATATTTCGCCGATATCAACATTTTCTTTATTAATATTAATTTCATTTAACTGGGTTCTACTCCATAATAAAATATTATCCAGCAAATTATAAGTTGAATTTGAAGCATTTTGCAGTTGAAATAGTAATTTTTGTTTCTTATCGTCAGTAATATTTGTGTAATCTTTATTAATCAGCTTAATTAAATTTGTTATAGAACCAACCGGACCTCTCAAATCATGACTGATTATTGAAAACATTGTATCTTTTGCCTCATTTGATAATCTCAACTGCATTGTTCTATCAGCAACCTTTTGTTCAAGAACCATTTTAAGCTGTTCAGCCTCGTTAAAGGCAAGAATAAATCTTCTTGAAAGTATAACAGAATGTAATAGTAAAAAAGCCAGCACACCATACGGAATTAAAAATATACCAGAGTTGATCAATAGTATTGTGCTTAAAATATCATTTGCGATAAAGCCGCCGAGAATTAAAAACCCCGCCATATAGACTGATGCAAACTTTTTTCTCCTAACAGTATGAATGACCAATAAAACAACCGTGTATATCATCATAAATATAACTACATATGTGTATATAGAAGAAACCCTGTATCCATAGAAGTAAGGCAGTAAAGACATAAGAATTGTGATGATTAAACTTCCCACAATAAATGACCTGAAAATATAATCTTTTAATCTATTTAATATATCAAAAAATATTAAGAAAAGCGTTATCATGCTCAATGAAAAATTGACAACAACAGCCCTTTTAAAAAATTCATAATAGCCGTATAACTCCGGTATCACATAAAATATAGTATGCTCTCCCGACAAACCAATTCTTATACCAACCATTAAAGCACCAAGAGCAATAAAAAGATATCCCGGTTCTTTCCTTCTTTGCAAATATAAAAAAAAATGATACAAACAAATAAATAGAAGTGCCCCACAGATTAATATCTCTGAATACAAATTAATATTCTTAACCTTTAATTGTTTTTCATAATTGCCTATTCTTACAGACTCCCATAAACCGCCTGTAGGATGATAAAAATTTGAAACCTTAACAGTTAAATAAAATTCGTCAAAACTATTTGGAATTTCAAAAAGCCCCGGCTTCTCAGATGGAATCATCGCGTCTTTTGTGATACCAGGTTTACCATCGTTTCCAATAATTATATTATTAACAAATAATTCGTATGAGGTAGATGCATTTGAAATATATATCCCGATACGGGGCCTGTCATGAGGTAGCTTGATCCTTAATCTGAAAGTTGCATATCCGTAAGGTGTCTGATCCGGATTAACTAAACGATATTTATTCCAATCGTCGGGAACATTAACAATTAACGGTTCTACGAGATCAAAATCTTCATATTCGGCGAAATCCTTCCAGATCATCTCCCATTCTCCGTTTAAAGGAATGTTATTTATCTTGAAGAAATCAACATCAGATAGATCCGCATTGCCATTTGTAATATTATAAGGAAATACAACCGACACACAATAAGTCAAAAACAAACACATAAGTAAATTCTTCAATCTCTCATCTCGCTTAAAAATTATACTCTATTAAAGAATCAATTACCTTCTAAAAACCAATATTTTATTCAAGACAAAACCTAATACTGTATATAATACCATTCCGATTATGTGATTAATCTTATCAGGTATCAGCGTATAATTATTAAGTAAATAAACCAATGAAAACTGTATTGCATACATTACCAAGAACACCAAAAGAAATTTTAATGACTCGAATACAAATGAGTTCTTGCTCTTAAATGTCCAAAGTTTATTTAATAAAAAACTATTTATAACACCGACAACATAACCGATCATATTTGATAAATATTGATTAATACCGACCAATTCCCACAAAATATAAATGATAACCAAAGTTATAAGCGTGTTAGAAATTCCAACAAGAAAATACTTAATCACCTGCAGAATCAATGTAATTTTTTTTTTAAATAATTCCTTAATCATTATCTAATCCAATTTGTGTATAAGATATTATACATTTTTGTGAATAATTAACAAACATTTATTATAATTTTTATCTCATATCATTTTCTTTAAATATTATGCTTTGACAAATTAATTATTTTTTCTTAATATAGACACATATGAAACAATTAATATGCATATTTATTTTATTCTCAATAACCTGTTACTCAGAAGAATTCACACTCCTCAAAGGGAGTAACATATACAGCAGATTTTTTATGTTTAATTTCCCCGTATCGGAAGAATATTCAGCTTTTTTTTATAAAGACAATGAAAATATAACAATCGAAATAGTTGCTGATCGATTCGATATTAATCCTGAACCGTCAACCCCTCCACTTTTTAATACAGAGATTCTTTTCAGACTTAAAGAAATACCTTATCAAACTAACGGACGCCATAGAATCCCAATAACTATCCGTTGTAACCGCAAGGTTATATTTACTAAAATGTGGATAAACCTCGTTTATAGAAACAATGTATTTGTTATCAGATCATCTCTGTCCGGTCTTAAAATATCAGATCTTACTGATGACCCTTTCTTTGCACACAGATCAGACTGGCACTATCCGTTTTTTTTTGATCTGAGAATCGAAGAAACACATTAATTAATTATATATGCATCCGTATATCCAAACGCTCTTACACCTTCAAGTAAACTGCTTAATCGAGATTGATCCTCCGGTGAAATTAACAGAATATATCTGTTTCCTGACTTATATGCTATCAAATCAGAAAATACTTGTTTAAAAAGATTATATCTTCTTTCTCCCTCTATGCGATTAAAAGAAGTAGAAAATTTTATGTATGCCCTTGACGAATCAAGATTGGATAACCACTCAATACCTCTATTAATGTGATTTGAATCATAATCAGTTCCAATTGTATTCTGATTTGATTCTCTATTTGGATTTACAATGCTCTCATTATTAGGATACTCATTCATATCCCCACCAATATTCTCAGTAAAATTTTGATTTTGCGGATTGAAAACCCTCTGAGAAATCGGATAATCTTTATCTAAATCACCACCAATATTCTCCACAACTCTTAGGTTTTCAGGATTAACTACCCGTTGAGATAACGGATTATTTGTATCAATATCAGAACCTATTTCCTGAATGATAACTCGCCTCTCCGGCGTAAGGAAATTTCTTACAAAAGGCTCCCTCACATCAGTATCAAGACCTAATAACTCGTTTTTAACAATAGACTCCGGAGTCTCTATTCGTTCTGATACAGGATTATCAATGTTTTGAAAATCAACACTTAGATTATCCGAATTGTTTAACCGCTGAGGTATCCTTAAAGCCTCATATCGAGGCTCAACAAAATTCTCAAATGTCCTATAAGCTAAATAATCAATGCCGATCTGCTCATTTACACCACCTCTTTCCGGTATAGAATTATACGAATATACCGGCTCAATAGCTGTGCCAAATCTTCTGTATTCACCGCTATCATCCCCGACCATATCAGACACATATGTTTTTTCAGGGACATTCATTGCAGAATGCTCCGGCTCACTAAACCTTTGAAAAGTTCTTGCATCATGTGCATCAACAGTAATCATATCATTATTGCTTATTCTCCTTTCAGGAATTCTCATAGTGTCCCCCTGAGGTGTTAATAAAGAATTTTCAGTGGTTGAATTATTTGTATTCACCCGCTCTAGCCAAGTTCTAAAACTGCCATTATCACTTCCCATATTATTTACAGTATTTAAGTGATCCGGAACTACATTATCCTGCCTTATTGGCGTCTGAGTTGTAACCTGCTCTGTTGTATTGGACTGATTAGTATTATTCGTATTAATATCCCTTTCATTTACCAATGAATTTATAGCACTGTCCAATGTCCCCCAATTTACTTGAGGAAATGTTTTTAATGTTTCATCATCAATCCTACCCTCAGGCAAGAGCCCGTTAACAGCCAGTATCTCAGAGGAATTTAAATCAGAAAATCCCGCATCAACAACTACCAGACCGGTATCCCATAACATTCCAATCTCTCTTGCCGCAGCAGGCGATAGTAATATAAAATATTCTGAATTTTGATCAATCCTATCATTAACTCTTACAATAATCTGTTTTCCGGTTTGAACATTTGTAATCGCAACCCTAGCCCCTAGATTATATCCATTGCAAGCCGCAGTGAAAGCATTTGCATCAAATTGATCCCCGTTCCTTGTAACCGATCCATCCAACAACTGGTAACTTGCCGCACGACCTACCCACCTTTCAGAGTAAATTCCAAGAGAAGAACTAAATATAAATAAAACCAAAAACAGAGCAAATATTTTTTTCATCTGCTGCCCCCTCTTTCGCCGGAATTTTCAATTAGAATATTATCTCCGGTTCGGATAAAAACTGTTCTATTGTTAATTGCGTTTATTTCCTGTTTTAATCTGTTGGCTAATGCAGTATCGTAAGGACCTGCAAAAATTCTATATATTGTCTGCTTTACATTATCTACATATATCTCATGAGGTATTAAATAAAAATTCGGCCTTACCTCAAGATACGGCATAAGCTCTGTAATCAATGGAAATGCATTTTGATAATGCCGGAATGAACCAATTTGAATATAAGAATTATTTGGGTTATTTTCACGAAGCCGTTCTATTGATCTGTCCGGATCAATTACAAGGTTTTTAATATTCAAATACTCAGATGATGAATCCTCCCTATTCCATGCCAAGAACTTAACCTTTAGATTAAAATCATCTGCAGGACTATCATATCCGTTAGAAAAAAAATTAAAAGTAGATTCAGGTAAATAAATACTAAAAGGTCCGTTATCAACCGGAGCAAAACCTATTTGAACTAATGCTTCAAGCCCCGTAACAGTATCCATCAAACTATATATTGCTCCGGCCGGTAAAATCGGAGAATATGCAATATTTAATTTGAAGCGAATTTCACCACTGCCATTATCAAGTCCCGCCTGTTCAAGACGACACCCTTTAAATTCGATCATTTCAATATTTACCTCACCGACAGAATAAAGAGAACTTGTTAATGCTAACATCAACAGTAAAATAATTTTTTTCATAAGGCTTTTACCCCCGCATATAGTTTATCACATTCATTTGTGATAATCAAATTCTATTACAATTTAAAACATTAAGACTTTAGACTCATCATAATTGTCGGTTTTAATATTTATAAAATTTATTTTTGTGGAAATTTTAAAACATTTCCTAATTTTGTAATCAATTTGTTAATCTTTTTAGTTTATTTCTATTCGGAGAATTATTATGAACAGCAGCTTACATAGATTTCATTTAAAAATTGACAAACAATTACTAAAAAAAATCGATAAATATCGTATTGATTTTAAACTTAAAAATAGGGATGAAGTAGTTAATAGAATATTTAGCGATTTTTTACCGATTATTGAGAGCTCTATTAGAGATTCTAATACTAGCGATTTATCAGATAATAATAAAAACTTTAGTGAAGATATAATTATTAAAATAAAGGAAGAATATTTTTCAGTTATCCGTTTTGTTAAATTTATTTTTAAAACTTTTAGCTATGCTACAATTTTAAGAAAAATACTAAGGCTGTTTTTAATTGATAAAAATGAATTAAAAAAGAAAAGAAAATATCTAAAGGAAATTGGTAATACAGTCTTAAGGTTTTTTAAAAACGAAGGAGAAAAAACACATATGAAAAATTTAACATCTTTTATAATTTACTTAAATAAGACTTACACTCCAATGTTATTCTTATCACCACCATAGAATGCATATATTTACTGGTTTTAGATGCGACCTTAGATCATATTTGTATAAATAAGTTAAAAACTACAATTAAATCTGCTCTTTAATAAAAGACAAAAAAAATCCCCCTATTCAAGGAGGATATTATCGGATAGGGGAATCGAACCCCTCTTGCAAGAATGAAAATCTTGAGTCCTAACCGATAGACGAATCCGACATCTTTTGACCTGCGAAGGGTTCGAACCTTCGACCCACGCCTTAAAAGGGCGTTGCTCTACCAGCTGAGCTAGCAGATCTAAACTCTCAGTGTAAATACCATTTTACTATTAGATTGTCAATATATTTTTTAAAAATTATATACCTATATTAAAAAATATGTTAATATCTTTTAAAATTAAAATAACCGGGTCATAATGAAAGTTAGTAAAGAAATTAAAGAGATAGATGAAAGATTTGAAGAAAATGGGTTCAAACTATATATGGTTGGCGGAGCAGTCAGAGATTATCTGTTAAAAAGAAAAGTAAATGACTTTGATTTTGCTACAGATGCAACTCCTGAAGAAATCATATCAATATTCCGTAAAGTTATACCGGTTGGAATTGAACATGGAACAGTCTCAGTAATACATAAAGATAAACAATATGAAATAACTACATTCAGATCTGACGGTAAATATTCTGATTCAAGGCACCCTGATTCGGTAACATTTATTAGAACGATTGATGAAGATTTAAAAAGAAGAGATTTTACAGTCAATGCATTCGCTATGGATATCAAAACAAAAAAAATAAAAGATTTATTTAAAGGTATGGCAGATTTAAAAGGGCACCTAATTAGAGCTATTGGTAATCCTGAGAACAGGTTCGGTGAAGATGCTTTAAGAATGTTAAGAGCTTGCCGTTTTGCAGCAACACTGAATTTTAAAATTGAAGAAAACACGCTCGATGCTATAAAAAAATTATCTCACACTATCCAAAACATATCTATTGAGAGAATCAGGGATGAGTTTATTAAAATAATTGAATCCCCTAAACCTTCAATTGGAATTGAATATATGAGGTTTTCAGGTTTACTTAAAGAAATAATTCCAGAACTCAATGACTGCTATGAAGTTAACCAAAATAAATTTCACAAATATGATGTTTATTATCATAATCTATATAGTTGCGATGCAGGACCTAAAGATAATAGAGTTGTTAGAATTGCTGCTTTATTCCATGATATTGCTAAGCCTCAAACCCGGAAAGAAATGGAAGAAAATGAGAACTCATTTTACAACCATGAAATTATTGGTTCATATGTGTCTAACAAAATATTAAAAAGACTAAAATTTTCCAATGAAGAAAGACATAAAATCGTTCATCTGATCAAACATCATATGTTTTATTACACACAAGAATGGTCAGACGGAGCTGTCAGAAGATTTCTAAGAAATGTAGGGCTTGAAAACCTTGAAAACCTATTTCTTCTAAGGGAGGCTGATCGTAAAGGGAATGGTAATAAAGAGGGAATTCCAAAAACTTTTCTACTATTTAAGAAAAAAATTTCAGAGATTATTGAAAAAGACAGCGCTTTAAAAGTAACTGATTTGGATATCAATGGCAACCAAATTCTTGATGCAACAGGAACAAAGCCCGGACCGATAATCGGAGAAATACTAGATTATCTACTTGAGTTGGTTCTTGACGAACCTGATTTAAATAAGAACCAAATACTCATTGAACAGGCAGTCCTTTATTATCAAAAGAAAGCTAAATATGCATTTGAAAACTTTGGCAATTCCCCGGAAAAACTCGGTAAATTCTAATTTCAGGAAAAAATATGTTAAAAATTAAGCAAATTGAATTTTATAAAAGCTACAATAAATTTAATGATCTACCTGAATCCCCTTTTCCTGAATTTGCTTTTATCGGCAGAAGCAATGTAGGTAAATCATCTCTTTTAAACAATCTTGCAAATAAGACTATAGCCCAATGTTCATCAACCCCCGGCAAAACAAAACTTATCAACTTTTTTTTAGTAAATAAAAACATCTATTTTGTGGATCTTCCCGGTTACGGTTATGCAAAAGTCCCTAAGTCAATGCAAAAAAATTGGGCAAAACACATCGAAGGATATCTTGAACACCGCCCACAATTAAAGGCCGTTTTTTTTCTCCTGGACATACGAAGAACGCCTAATGAACAAGATCTGATAATTAACGGATGGCTCAAAAAATGCACGAATATTAAAGTTTTTTATATTCTTACTAAATGTGACAAACTATCTAAAAGTCAGCAGACCGAACAAATGCTTAAAAACGCTCTTGCTATGTTTGTTGATAGAAGTGATTTTTTTTATTACTCTGTCCCAAAAAAAATCGGGAAGATAGAAGTTCTAAAATCCGTCGGAAATTTTATTGAATCTTATGATCAGACTGAAATAAATCAAGATCTTCCTGATATGTAAGTTTATTAAGTTCCCGCGAACCATGAGTCAAGAAAACCCGGTTACCACCCGAAACAAAAACTTCAGTGTCATCGGTAATCTCTTCTATTCTTTTTGCTGAATTATATATATTCAATAGCTTAATAAAATCAAATATCTGCGGTGTCTGAACCGCTCTCAAACTCTTTCTTACCAAATTCTGCCCTATAAACCCTTCTGAATCTACAACTTTAATCGTATCAGTAACCTCTATCGCAGGTGCTGCACCGCCATATTTACAAGATGCGAGATAAGTTTTTGCTAAAACATCTTCACTTAAAAAAGGCCTTGCGGCATCATGGATAGCAACAAACCCAGTGTTTTTATATTCTCTAAGTTTGTTCAGGCCATTAAGAACTGAATATCCCCTTTCGCTGCCACCAATAATAAAACCGCCATACTTCGGATTTACTTTGATTCCCTCAATTGCCTTTCTAAAGTATTCAATATGTTCCTTATTAATAACAAAGTAAACGCGATCAACATAATCATATGAAAAAAACACCTCTGCTGAATACTGTAAAACAGGTTTGTTTTTTATAAGAATGTAAGGTTTTGGTGTAGTGCTATTCATTCTTCTTGACATGCCGGCACACATAATCAATACCGACAAACGAGTTTCTTCCTTAGAAATATCCACTTAATTAACCCTTAAATAGTGTCTATTAATATAAAGTATTCTATTGACTGCGTGTCTGAAATATTCAGATTCAGGGAAATCGCGTTTTAGTCTTTCATAAACCCTTACGGCTTCTCGATAATCCGGATTTAAAGAAAACTTTTCTAAGGAATATCCAAGATAAAACAGAGCTTTGTCAGTCTGGTCTGCCCCCTCAAATCTTACTATATAGCGCCTGTACTCATCTGCAGCCGACCTATACTCACCCATACTAAAATAAACATCTGCCAATAACAAAAATATTCGTCGCGCATTACTTTCTTGAATAGTATCGTTCAACGCATATGTGTATATCGATTCAATTGCTTCACTATATTTTTGCTGTCTTCTCAATATCCCAACAAGATTAACCAATGAATCATAATAATATCGATTATCCTCTTCCTCAAGATTAGTTTTATAATTTAATATTGCCGCCTCATCATCTCCAAGCCGTTCATTACAAACTCCTAATTTGAATTGTATATCGGGATCATCATTACCGGCTCCCGCAATCGCAGTAAAAAGTACTTTTGCATCATTAAATTTACCTTGAATAAAAAGAGTATTTGCAAGATTTAGCCGATGATCAGAATTTTCAGTTGCTTGCGAATTATTTACCGGTCTATTAGTATTCTGCTGATTAACGGTTATCTGATTATTGTTAGACACATCATTATTGTTTGCAGATATTGAAGAAGTACTTGAACTATTATTTGATCGTTCAATTTCTACTATATTAACAGGATCAATTTTTATTGAATATGCTGCTCTTGTCATCGTATCAATTTCAGGATCATAATGAAGAAGTCTTATTGTTGTCCTTCCGGGATTTACAGCATTAAATTTAAATATTGTCACAGCATCGCTAACAACTCGCTCACTTAATACAGCTATTGGAGGATCAACTGCTCTAACTATCCAACCGGAGCCCTCCATTACTATATTAATCTGTTGCCCCTCTTCAGTTGTTATTATTTGTTGCGGAGATTCCCTTAAAGTTGATCTAGAATAATTCGGTATAGAAATTCTATTACTGTCATTTATTACAACACCCTGCACGGGCTCAGAAATTAAACTGCCGACCTCAGAAACAGTTAATGGTCTAACACCGTTAATAACTAACGGATTTGATTGTATTAGACTCTGCGTGTTAGTTAGTTCAACAGGGATAATTTGTTGAATTGAATCCTGCTGTGTATCAATAACACTGTTTGTTCTACTATTGGTCGTTGATGTATTGCTATTACTTGATTCTTGATTAGATACCACATCGTTTGAATTACTATCTTGTAATACAATATCTTGAGTTGTTGTAACTGTATTATCTTGTTGATGACTAACAAATCGTTTATTTGACTCTAAAGCGACAACTGTAGCTCTGCTAATATTTTCATCAATTTGAATAAACTGCCGATTTTGAATCTCATAATCATCACCTAAGGCTTCATCAATACTTTTAATCTGCATTGCAGTAGTGTTACGCTCAAGTAATGGATCTAATGTATCTGTAATATTTGACTGAAGAGATGAATTATCATCTTCTAAGAAGTTACTTTCAACATCATTATTACCAGAAACACTTAAGCATCCGGACAAAACACATATGTGTAAAATAATTAATGATAATTTAATTACTTTATTGACCATCGCCCCCCCTCTCAAATCCGAACAAAAGCAGATCATTAGTGATGCCATCAAAAATTTTATTATAACTTTCTTTAAAAGATGATGTATCCGGCGGTATCGACTTGCGTGATGGAGCTAGATCTATCCAATCTGAGGTTGTATTAAATTCATCAAGGTCCGGTAATATAATAAGATCAGTAACAAAAAAAGTATCTTCACCTTCAATTCCATAGAAAGGACTTTCATATGTGTCTGCCTCAATAAATTTGTTAGCAGCATCTCTTGATGATGCCCCGGAAACAACCTTCACAATAGCAAATATTAAAGAAAACATTATTATTGTTACGCCGAGAGCGGCAATTCCGATAATTATCTCCTTGTGCCGTTTATCAATAAATTCTACAGCTTTACGGATGAATTCAATATTATTAAGCGGACTCGGTAATCCTTGCAGAGACAATTTTTGACACCCCTTTTACTTCTTGAGTTACCCCGATCATTATATCGGCTGAAGAAATAGTTTTTTTATTGTGAGTTATCATAACAAATTGTGTTGAATTTTGGAATTCTTTTACAAGATTAATAAATCTTCCAACATTTAACTCGTCTAAAGCTGCATCTATCTCATCAAGTATGCAAAATGGCGACGGTTTTACTTGAAATGTTGAGAACATCAAAGCTATTGCAGTCATAGTTCTCTGACCGCCGGACAAAAGAGATATAGTTTGATTTTTTTGACCCGGCGGCTGTGCGAGTATCTCAATGCCCGACTCAAGAATATTTGCTGATTCTGTCAAAGTAATATCTGCATTACCGCCATCAAAAAGTTTTTTAAATAGACGGCGGAAGTTTTCTCTAATTTTATCGAATGTTGCTTTAAAAAGCTCTTCTGAAACACGATTAATCTCATCAATCATCTTATAAATATCTTTTTTTGCTTTTTCAAGATCGTCTAATTGTTCACTAAGTAAATTATACCTATCCTCAAGCACCTTATATTCTTCAAGTGCCATAAGATTTACAGAACCAAGTGACCCGATCTCCTGTTTAATCTCATTCAGATCCTTTCGAATAAGATCATAATCTCTACCGGTAAGTAGATCCGGCTTATTTTCATACTCTTTTATATCTATTGAATAGTTCTCATAAAATGTACTATAAATATTTTCTATTGTTGTACTGACTTCGGCAAATCTTATGTTTATCTGATCTAAGATATCTTTTTTTGACTGCTTAGAGCTGTTAAGCTCCTTGATCCTCCGTTGTTTCAGAGCTATACGAGTATTTTCCGCGACAATTTTATTCTCAATCCTTTTTAACTCATCTTCAAGCTGTTTTTCGTGTATATTCAAATTATTGATCTTATCAACTGTTTCCTCAATTGACGCCACGAATTCTTTCATTCTGGTTTCACTATGAATTATTTTTTGTTCAAGATCATCTCTCGTGGTCTCAAAGCTGGTTTTAAGACCGATCAATCTTGTTTTATCTCTATCTATTGAGTTCTTTTTTTCTTTTAATGTCGAAAGGTTTATCTTTAATTCCGAAAGCATATCTTTGTATTCTTCTTTCTTACTTTTTTTATTAACAAGCTGATCTCGTATAGCAGTTATCTCTTCCCTGTTCCTTTTTATCGAATTATTAAGATCAGCAATCGATTGTTCAACACCTCTTTTTTGCTGAAGGAATCCATCGGGATTAAAAATATCATTTAGAAATATCTCCGAGGTTGAAATGTATTTTTTTATCTTATCGTCAACCTCTCCGACACGATTCTCGATCCCCTCAAGATCAAGTTTTAACTCTTTCAATCGTTTTAATAATTCATTAGAATTACCGGAAATCGTTCCGACATTGAGAATATCATCAATAAACTGTCTTCGGCCCGGAAGAATTTTTAGAATAAATGATATATTTTCATCAATAACTTTTTTTAAACCCGTTATCTCGTCAGCATTAACATCTATTGCATTTAAAGACTTATCTATCTGAACTATAAGTTTATCAATAATATCCTTATGAACATCCCGCTTTTTTTCAAGCTCAGAACTGCCCTCTTCAATTGAGTGACTTAAAAGATCAAGCCTTTCATTCAAATCAACAATCTCATCATCAAGACGACTAATTGCATTAGTATAGAAATCATCATCTCTGATTAGACTCAGAATTTTTTCTTCAACCTCATCCTTGTCCTCATCAATAAAATCAAGCTCACTATTAATCTCTTGAAGTTTATTATTTGTCTGTTTCATCCTTTCTATATCTGAACTGTTGTTACTCTCATACTGATTAAATTGTTCTTTTAGAGATGCGACCTGCGACGCAAAAACCTTTACATCCCCTTGAACAATGAATGCATTCCGTTGAGTATCGATCTTATGCTGTTCAAGATTCGATAATTCAGTCATATGATCTTCAATACCAAACTCAGACTCGTCAAGTTCAACATCAATTTTCTCTATTTGAGACTTCAAATCAACTATTTTTAATTCATTTTCCGCTTTGATCTCTTTATTCTTAAATATTCTTGTAAGATTCAGTTCAATTTCGGATTTTAGTTCAGCTTCTCTAAGCTCCTTAAATCGCCTTGCTTTATCCGCCTGAGTTTTAGTGTGCTCATACTGCCCTTTAACCTCTTTAATAATGTCATTTATCCGTAGGATATTTTCATCTGCATGCCTGAGATTATTCATTGCCTCAGTTCTTTTTACTTTATATTTGGTTATACCGGCTGCTTCCTCAATAATATACCGCCTGTCTTCAGGCTTTGTTGAAAGTATCAAATCAATTTTGCCCTGCTCCATCACACTATAAGCGGCTTTACCGACCCCTGTATCAAAGAACAGGTGCTGAACATCTCTAAGTTTAACCTTTTCTTTATTTATAAAATAATCTGATTCTCCGGTAGCATATATTACCCTTGATATTTCAACCTCATCGTAATCTATCGGAAGAACATTTTCATCATTTGCAAGAATGAGTTTAACCTCTGCTCGACTCAAAGCTCTTTTGTGTTCTGTTCCTTTAAATATTACATCTGTCATATTTGAAGCACGGAGTGATGTTGTCTTTTGCTCACCTACTACCCATTTGATTGCATCTACAACATTTGATTTACCGCAGCCGTTCGGTCCTACAATAGCCGACACACCTTTAACAAAATTCACCTCAGAAATATCTGCAAATGTCTTAAATCCATTTAATACAAGTTTTTTTAGAAACATTAATTCTTTGCTCCAAGATTATTACGAATTATTAATTTACCTAATTAGCAGCTTTATCTTCAATTAGAAGTAATCTGTCTTTCACAATTTTAAACAGCCAAGAATCAATAATTGCCGTTAAGACTGCATTGTTTTTTTCATCAATCATATAATTATCTTCAATATCATAAGATATTGATATATCTGCCGTATGATTATTTTTTCTTGCAATTATAGCTTTTGATACCTTAAAATTGAGTATAACAAAATCAATATCAACAGAAACAAAAACCCCGAGGTTTAACCTACTCAGAATCTTATCATCAGTTAAAGATATGGACATCCCCTTGTAACTGATATTTTTCAAGACACCTTCTGATACACACTCGCCTATTCTGACAAACGCTTTAAACCGGTAATTATCAAAGTTGATTCTCAAACTGGTTCTCTTTATTTCTTGATCAGAAAAACATTTATTAAAATCCGCCTTTAGATATTCGGCTATGTTCTGTGAAACAGGAAGTGTCCAATTCTCAATATATACAATTCCTTTATCTTTAATAAAACTTTCAACCAGATCCCTGCTGAATGATCCGGTTAAAAAAAGTTTATACCCCTTAACACGGGACATTTTATCCGTAACATATTCGATAACTGTTACCGGATCTGAAGTCTCTTCACACAAACCGACAAAGTAATCAAGATTAACAAACAATCCCATCTGACTTGCGTAATTTTGATAAATATCCTCAAAATCACCTTCATATTTACAAATCCATATATCACTCTTTAAAAAACTCACCAGACAATCATCGTCTATATCAAAATCATAACCATTAACAACAATAAGCTTTGGGAAAATATCTACTGCTTCATTCAAAAAAAATCTCATCTTACACCTGTTTTTTCAGAATAATCTATTTAGTGTACCTCGCCTGTACCTAAAGGGGTAAATACCTGCCTTGAATTGTAATCAAAGATTTTGGCACCCTTTACTGAACAAATATAAACTTATGTATAATATAACTTTAAATAAATAAAATCAAACACTAATTCAATTTAATAATTATATTATCTCTGATAAAACATGCTTTTTTGACGGCTTCATTGGTATCTTTACCGAGTGCAAGTGCGACAGCAACACGCCTTTTACCGTTAACCTCAGGTTTTGCAAATATTTTCACTTCAGTATCATTTGCCTTTAATACATTCTCAAGATTACTGAAAACTATATTTTTTGAAACACCTTCTGCAAGTATGGCAGCACTTGCCGCCGGCCCATATTGTCTTATATTTGGGATAGGAAGTCCGAGTACAGCCCTCAAATGAAGTTCAAATTCGGAGTAATTTTGAGATATGAGTGTTACCATTCCGGTATCATGCGGTCTTGGAGAAAGCTCGCTAAAAATCACCTCATCACCGCAGATAAACAACTCCACCCCAAATATTCCATAACCGCCAATACCGTCAGTAACAGCTTTTGCTGTTTCTTTTGCTTTAGCAAGTAAATTATCACTCATTTTTTGAGGTTGCCAAGACTCTCGATAATCCCCATCTGACTGCCTATGCCCGATAGGCTCACAAAAAATTGTGCCATCCTTATGTTTGACGGTAAGAAGTGTGATCTCATAATCAAAATTGATAAACGCCTCTACAATTACTTTTCCGGCGCCTGCCCTTCCACCTGCCTGTGCATAATCCCAACTGTCTTTAACTTCTGATTTATGCTTTATTACAGACTGCCCCTTACCCGAAGAACTCATAACAGGTTTTACAACACAAGGGATTCCAATATTTTCAACAACTTTACAAAACTCATCATAACTCGAAGCAAACCCGAATCCACCTGTCTTTACACCCGGCAAACTGCTTGCAAAAGTTCTTATTCTTTCCCTATTCATTGTAAGAAGTGTTGCCTGCGCATTTGGAACGACCCTAACCCCCTTCTTTTCAAGTTCAACAAGTCTATCTGTTGCAATAGCTTCAATCTCCGGAATAATTATATCCGGTTTCTCATCTAAAATCAGTTTCTCTAATGCATTCCCGTCCAACATATTAATAACAAAA
Organism: uncultured Spirochaetales bacterium; assembly: GCA_964608985.1. Classification (GTDB taxonomy): domain Bacteria; phylum Spirochaetota; class GWE2-31-10; order GWE2-31-10; family CAYYKD01; genus CAYYKD01. Next base: position 4,417 of record CAZSQU010000049.1, on the reverse strand, counting down.
CTCTTATGTGCAACCTGCATTGCAGGCGCGTTTTCATATCTGTCAACACCAATCACAAACAAACCGAGTCTTTGTGCCTCAATAGCAACCTCTTTACCCAACTCACCGCAACCCAAAAGCATAATAATTGTTCTTTTATTGCCGGTATTTATTATTGTGTTCATATCCGGATTTCCTATTTAATGATTTTTTTCAGCGGTTAATATATCTTAATAATGAGGTTATTGTCAAGTAATTTATTATTCCGATTTAAGCAGATAAATAAAAGTCGCGAAGCATCTACTTACGACCAGGTTATTGCTGATTCTACCGATTTAGCATAAAATCAACATGCAAACTAAATTATGTGTCTATTAAAGCACATTTTCAACAAAGCTTTCCAGTTCCCGCGCGGGAACTGGAGTTTATTTTTCACATAATGTTTATTCACAAAATAATTTTATTATGTTACATATTTATCATTATGAATAGTATTAGTCAAGATCAATATTCAGATTTCTTTTATTTACTTAATTCAATTATCGACTCAGGAAGATCTGCAATATCAAGCCAATCCTCTTTAGCCCGTTCAAAGTATTACCTAAACATTGGTTCATGTATTAACAACTTTATCAAATCTGACCCATCTCAAGCTTTAGACAACAACTTTACAACCGCAATTACACAAAGTACGGGGATTTCTCGAACTCAGGTTTTTCTCTCTGTCAAGTTTTCATCTATCTATACAATCACTCAGATTGAGTCAATACCTTCTGTAACATGGGCTCATTATAAAGAATTGATATTCATTGAGGATCCGTTATTACGAAAGGATTTAGAAAACAGGATCATTAAGGAGTCTCTCACAACAAGACAATTTTCTAATCTTATTAGATCAGTTAAATCAAATAATGTATATAAGATTCCACCGCTCATTCCTCCACCGATGCGGCTTAAAACATTCAGAACCAAAAAGGTTCTTGACAGTAAAGTAATCGATCTCGGTTTACATATTTACAACAAGACACATATGATAAACTCTGATTTTGTTCGTATCGACTCGGACTCTTCCGGAAATATAACTATTACACCCATAGTTGAAGAATCTCCCCCGTTATACACATACACTGCAACGATTCTCAAGATTGTTGATGCTGATACATTTGTAATGACCGTTGATCATGGATTGGGGATCATTAGTGTCGGCCGTTTCCGTTTACGCGGACTTGATTCCTATGAGATTGGCACTAAAGAGGGACAGACTGCTTTAAATTTTGTTACATCAAGGATTAAACCGGAACAAAAAGTTGTCATCAGAACACACAGATCAGACATATATGGCAGATATTTGATCGATCTTATCTACAGCACCACTTCTGATAATGCCGATGAGATACTTCGATCCGGCATCTACCTTAATCGCGAGCTTCTCGATAATGGTCACGCTATCCCCTATTAGAGAGGTTACTCATTCATCAAAAATTGTAGTTTTATTATTTGAGGTTTTAATATAATGATAAGGAAAAAACATGAACGGAACAAACCGCACAGACATTAAGGCAGGACTCAAAGTAAATATTGTTTTAAAAGAGGATCAAAGGACAGGCAAACTCACAACCGGCATTGTTAAAGATATTTTAACAAATTCACCAAACCACCACCATGGTATAAAAGTCAGACTTGAATCAGGTCTGGTTGGAAGGGTTAAAGAATTATTGTAATCACACCTCTTCAACCATAAGCGTCTCTTTAGCTCCGGCAAGGATTATGATCTTCTTCAAAGGATATGTGATTTTACACGAATTCTCGTAACGGCTTAGCTGTTAGATCGCCTCATTTTATACGGGCTTATATCTTCTAAAGCGTTTTTGCATCTTCTGACTTGACATACTTCACCTCGATTAGAAACTCAAACTTAGTTTTGTCTGTTGTAAAGTAGTTCTTCTGTAAGAATATATCTGCATAAACCTTGTTCATCTCTGTTTCATTCTCCACTGTCTGTAATCCCCAAAGAACACCTCAAACTGATCTTCTCTGTTCATGCCGCAGTAGTGTGCAAGCACAGAAAGAAAAAACGACTTACCAAACCTGCGCGGTCTAAGGAGAAAGTAAAACTTGCTTCCGAGATTCTCTATCTCCTCGATATATTTTGTTTTATCAACAAAATAGTACGAGTTATTCTCTTTTATCGCCTCATAATTTGCTATGCCGTAGCTATAAAGGATAGGGAGTCAATAAATAATATTAATTTTTTTGAAATCATGTTATTTTTTTATCGATACAATGAATTCAAACGAAATTGAAATAAATTAAAAATCCGGTAACATCCGGTTTTGCTGACTTATATTAAGTATTAGGGATTATTGCCATCGCCACACCGTTATGTTTTGTTAATGATTTCGAAGTTGTTGGGTAACCATTTCAATAATAATCTGTTAGAGTTGCAATTAATTTTTTTGAGACTTGCGGAGTGTGAAATAGTAATCTATCAATTTCAGAGTAAAAACCGGCTATATCTTCTTCAGATTCAATGACGAAGGATGCAAGATGATAAATAAATAGTAATATCACATATGTGTCTGTCGGCATCCCTCTATATTCATAAAAAGATTTTAACAGATAATAATTTAAAGTATAGTTCCTGAAAGAAACTTCGCAACAACTGATGTATAATTGTGTATCATTAGAAAACTGATTGACTTTGTTTACTCCAACAAAACTCTCTTCGATAACAGTTTTTAAAAGTTTTTTGATTTTTTTAAAATTACCGGATTCCATTATTATTACTGACTCTGGTTTATAGTCAAAATTTTCTCCGATTTCAAGTAATAAATTTAAGTTATTTCCGTTTTTATTTAATATTATCTGAATGATCCGGTTCTCAAGTCTTGTCAGGTTTTCATCGGTTTCTACAAAAGAGATTATCTGCGGAATATTATCAAACTCATTTTCTTGCAGATTTTTTACGCCGGACACATATGTGTTTAGTGTATCAGCAGCAGCCGGACAAGAATAACTCAAGCCGCAGAAAAGCCCCTCATTGGTCCTTATAAATTTTTTAGGATAACTTAGACATGTACTTCCGAGATAATCAACACCGTAATTAGAGTGCAGATAGCAAAGATTATCCGCACTGATCAAACCGCACCCTTTTCTATCAAAATGCGGAGTTAAACCGTCAGATTGAATTAATCTTAAATTTTCTTTGATATAAATATCATAATCCGCGAGATCAAGCAGTTTTTCTGCAATATTTTTTTCAACATTGATTCGCCAACCGCTTCTGCAACACGATCCGCACATTCTACATCTAAAGTTATAAGCATGATCGGTTATTATCATTTACAAAACACCCTCTAACAATAACAAAGATAGCTTTTCCAAAAGATTTATATCAACCGTAAAATCTTCTTTCTCATTGATTTAGAATGCTCATTAATGCCGGACACCGAATTTTCAAAATCTGAATTATCAATGGACTTATTCTCAAAACCTGCAATTATTAAAGCCCTGATTTTCTTAAAAATTACAAATGGGAATATTACCAAATGATCTTCTTTTTTAAAAATATCAGCAACATCAGAATAAAAAAAACTGCTTATTGCATCTCTATGAATCATTACAGGTTCTTTATCTTTGTACATAATAGAAACCGACTCATTATCAGGGTTTAATCTTACCCTATGTATATCAAAATTTCTATATATATTATACTCATAAGTAAGCATATAGCCGTAAGGATCCGCAAGATTTATCAATAATGCAATCCTCGATGCCCCGGTTTTTTCATAAATAGTTCTAAATTCATCTCTTAATGGTGATTTTGGTTCATTAATCTCATTAATCATTAATGATATATCATCCTGCTTTGTTTCTATGCTAAATTTATCATTTTCTATCTCAGGTACAAAATCTAACTCTTCATCTATATCATCAAAATCATCCATTGCATTAAACATCTGCATATCCTCCGATAAACCGGGAAAAACTCCTAACATATCTACAATCTCCTTTTCATTTCTCATGTTCAGCTTTGTATCTATCTGAGAAGAGTCATTCACCGAGGGGAGGATATTAAAAAAATCGGGAATTGTTCTGATTTTCTTATACGGTAATACAACCGAACTCTCTTTTTTAATCTTTGCAGACTCAAATATACTGCTATCTATCTCTGAATAGTTTTCCATTGTTGTATTTGCAAAATCATAAAAACTTATTGGATCAAAACTATATGGCGACTCAAAAAAACCGACAAGATCTTCCGCTTCATCAACAGTTTCCGCTTCATCAACAGTTTCCGCTTCATCAACAGTTTCCGCTTCATCAACAGCTTCCGCTTCATCAACGGTTTCCGCTTCATCAACGGTTTCCGCTTCATCAACAGTTTCCGCTTCATCAACGGTTTCCGCTTCATCAACAGTTTCCGCTTCATCAACAG
>CAZSQU010000048.1:0-23644 GCA_964608985.1 uncultured Spirochaetales bacterium | reverse complement strand
GTTATTTCGTCAACAGGTTTTGCACAACTCAAAAGGCACAGGATAGCAACAGTTATTGATAGTGATTATCTTCCAGAATTGGGTTATACTTTGCCTCCTTCAATTACTGAGAATAAACTTGATGGGTATTTCCTCGAAAAGATTAATCGTATAAATGAAGTGTATAATGAAATAAAACAAAAATATCCTTCTGCCGCTAACTATATACTTACCAATGCGCATCGAAAGCGGATAGTTTTTAAGTGTAACTTCAGAGAATTGGTGCATTTTACAAGACTCCGCTCAGATAAGCATGCACAATGGGACATTAGAGATATATCAAATATTATTTGTAAAATCGTATCCGAAAAATTACCGATATTGGGTAATCTTCTTTCCGGCAAAGACACATTTCAGGAACGAATCAGATCATAAAAAAAGCGGATCGTTATTATAACCGATCCGCAATATCTATTTTTTAACCTAGTCGATTCCCCATGATCCTTCATAGGTATCTTCGTGACCATAATAAATGTAAGTGCCTGTAGCTCCATCGGCTGTCCAATTTACGGTTACCACATCAACTTCATCTTCAGTCAAAACAAATGATCCGCTACCGTTTGCATTTGATACCACATCGTAAGTTGACTCCGGCTCATCGTAACAAGTTGCAGTTGCCGTAAAATTATCGCTGCTGTCAATCGACCATTCATAATCCCATATTTTTGCATGACCAACTACTTCATCATAGATTACCCAGCTGCCTGATTTCCCGTTAACGGCTTCTTCTGCAGTCATTAATGTAAATCTTGCTAAATCGGGAGTCTGAAACTCATATTCCCAAGTACGAGTTGTTCCGTTATCTGTATAAGTTATCCAGTATTTAAAACCGACGAATTCCCAACTGTAAACATAACCGTTAGTACATGGTTCAGCATCTAAACCGCTTACGCCGAGTGTAAAGTTGGTTGAGAATGATGTTATTGCGTTAGCCGCGCCCATAAAAGTAACAGTTGCAAGTGCATTCATATCTGATTGAGAGAGAGTTTCAAGATCATCGGGGATATCAACAAGAGCTGTTCTCTTGGATGCTGTCGGCTCTTTGTAGAAATTTTTTGCAAGTTCATCACCTAAAAGATCATCTAAATTATCGCCGATAATAACACAACCGTTTAATCCGAACACAACCAAAATCAACAAAATCACATTTTTAATTCCGAATAATTTCTTCATAAAATTTTCTCCTAAAAAATAGTATTAATGAATATCTCCAATAATTTAACACACAAAAAAAAAATATCAACCATCAGGTCAATATTTTTATTAAAATTTAGGTAAATTTTAATGATTAATGTAAGAAATGTCTTTCTCCCGTAAATGCCATCGACAAACCAAGCTCATTGCAGGCTTTAACAGAGTCTTCATCTTTTACAGATCCGCCCGGCTGAATAATAGAATTAATCCCTCTTGATGCGGCAAGTCTAACGGTGTCATCCATTGGGAAGAAAGCATCTGAGCCAATTACAGCACCTTTTGCCTTATCTCCTGCCCAATCAAGGGCAATTTTGGCTGAGGTTACCCTATTCATCTGACCTGCACCGACACCGAGAAGCATAGAGTTTTTGACAACAACAATAGCATTTGATTTGACATGCTTTACAATTGTCTGAGCAAATTGCAGGTCTTTAATCTCTGATTCGCTGGGTTTTTTATCGGTTACAATCTTTATCTCTTCATTATATGGAGTGCCCTTATCGCGTTCCTGTATCAGTATGCCGCCTGCAACCCGTTTTAATTCGGGTAATCCTTTTTCATTGAAAATTGTCTTTTTCCAGTTGTCATAAGCAATAAGCCGTATGTTTTTCTTTTTGGAAAGTATCTCAAACGCCTCATCAGTGAATTTCCTGGCAATAACTATCTCAAGAAATATCTCAGAAAGAACCGAAGCGGTCTCTTTATCAACAGTGCCCTTTAATCCTACAATACCGCCGAATATTGAAACCTTATCTGCCTCATAAGCCGCCATAAATGATTTATGTACTGTTTCTAACGAAGCGGCTCCGCAAGGATTTGCATGTTTAAGTACAACACAAGAGTTATCGGCAAGATCGGACAGTATCCTCAAAGCCGCACTCGCATCAGATATATTGTTATAACTTAATTCTTTGCCATGGAGTTTGCCGTTTACAAAAAGATCACCTGTCATATCTTCAGAATAACCCGGGACCTGATAAAATGATGCTTTTTGAGACGGATTTTCACCATATCTAAGCTCGATTGAGCGTTTAAGAGGTATTGTTACTCTGTCAGCGAGGTCATCTGCAGGCATTAAAGTTCGTGCGATCAATGCATCGTAGTAAGAAGTTGTTCTAAAAACCTCACAAGCTAGTTTGAATCGTGTTTCGTAGGTAACTCCGCCATTATCAATTTCTTCCATTATTGTTGAATAATAAACAGGAGTGCAAACAGAACAGACATATTTATTATTTTTTGCGGCAGATCTTAACATCGTAGGTCCGCCGATATCTATCATTTCAATGAGTTTTTCAAGGTTTTTTTCACCTGATTCAACGATCGTTTCAAAAGGATAGAGATTTACAACTACAAGATCTATCGGTTTAATACCGGATTGATCCGCTTCTTTGTCCCTTTTACTTAGTAAACCGCCATGAATTAAAGGGTGAAGTGTTTTAACTCTTCCGCCAAAAAACTCTGCTTGTCCGGTATAATCCTCAACCTTAACACACTTAATACCGTTTTTTTCTAATTCGGTGTAAGTCCCGCCTGTACTAAGTATTTCAACGCCCTTTTTCTCAAGAAAATGTGCAAGTTCTACAATACCGGTTTTATCAAATACACTTAATAAAGCCCTTGTTATTTTAATCTTTTCCAAAACCAAACTCCCCCGAATAAAAAATCTAATTAGTTGAAGAAGACATCTTATTTAACGCATTTAACATCTGCGTTTTCAACTCTTTTTTTGATTCAATATCAGAATTTACTTTTTCTTCTGTCAGATTTTGGATTCTTCTGATTATTGAATCTGCTTGCAGGTGGGACAAAACCAGATGCCCCGAATACATTACAATAAGTGAATTAGTCTTTCGCCCTTGTGTACAATCAATCAGCATAGCACCTGCGCTGGCTTCCTTACGAAGCCAAGCTGTATGGCTTGAACCGGCAGGATATATATCCCTGATTCGATTTTCATCAATAAAATTTCTGTAACCAATATCTAACATATTACCTCACTTTTTTTAATAACTCTCCGGTAAATATGCTTATTTGCCGGTGTTGATAAATTCTAAAGCCCTCTGTAACTGAATATCATAATCAAGGTCGAAAATCGGTCTTCTGCCGTTATCGTAAATGATTCTTTGTCTTACCATTCTTCTTAAATATCTGTGATTTATGGTATATCCTTCAGCTAAGAGTCCGTCAACAAATGCAGTTATTTGAACCTCAGTCGGGTGGGGATTTGAAGTTAAGAAATTATCAATCGCCCTTGAATTGATGAGGTTTTCAAGAATTTTTAATTCATCCTCAGTAAACTCCGGTTCCTGTATTAGTATGTCCGGAGCAACACCTGTTCCTTCGATAGATATACCGGATGGTGTATAATACTTAGCAATAGTTAATTTAAATCCGTCTGCGCCAAGTCTTATTATAGTTTGAACTGAACCTTTACCGTAAGTCGATTCGCCGATTATCGTCCCTCTATGCAGATCTTTAATTGCGCCTGCAAATATCTCTGATGCACTCGCAGACCATTTATCAACAAGTACTATAACTTTGACATCACTATCAACCAGTGTATTAAATGCGTTTGCCCTGTTAACTGTGTTATCCGCCGCACCTCTGCCTCTTGTTGAAACAATTACACCTTCACTGACAAACATATCAACTATGTCTATAACTTGATTTAACAATCCGCCCGGATTAGATCGTAAGTCAACAACAATTGATTTAACACCACGCGTTTTAAATTCATTAAGGGCTCGACTGACATGTTCTGAAGTGGTTCCAGCAAACTGTGTAAGTCTTATGTAACCTACATCATCATTGATAAAATCATGTTTGACGGATGGCACATCAATCAGCGCTCTTGTAATTGTTACCTCTTGTGTTACCCCGTATCTGATAAATTTCACATTTACCTGAGTGCCCGGAACACCTCTTAATCTGTTAGCCGCTTCGCTTACTGTAACCCCTTCAAGTGTTACACCGTCAACAGCAATTAAAAGGTCCCCTGCTCTCATGCCTTTGTTATAAGCTGGAGTGTCATCAATGGCACTTTCAACAACAATAAAGTTGTCCTTTTCTGATATAACCATACCTACGCCGCCGAATTTACCATCGCTTGTGGTAGTCATATCGTTAAGTTGTTCAACTGTCAGATACATAGAATGTTTGTCACCGAGGGCTTCAATCATCCCTTTTATAGCGCCGTTTATCAGTACCTCGTCACTGACATTCTCGATATCAACGAAGTCCTGTTTAATTATATTAAATACTCGCTGGAGTTTAACAAACCCGCTAAACCCGCCGTTAGTCGCGGCATCGGCATTACCGATAAAAACGCCGGACATAAGAACAATCAGTAATAACCCGACCGCTGATGCCCAGATAATCCTTTCTTTCTTATTCATAAAAATTCCTTACCTCGGAAAAAATAAACTCTTGCCTAATCCTCTAATTAATAATAGTATAACAGATATGAAAAACAGAAACTATTTACTAACCGCTATATCATCCTTAGAGATTCTCAGGTGGATTATCATATATCTTTTTTCGATTTTTGTAAAATCAAATTTTATGACTTTTTCATTTATTTCCACTAACAGTTATTTTGTTGTGTTGTTTATTGCGGTGAATTCACTTTTTAGTATTGCAGGAATCCTCTATTCATTGGGATTCAGTAACTATCTTTCAACAATTACTTTATGGAAGATATACAAGATATGCAGCATTGTGTTTTTGATAGTTTTTTTATTCAAGAAAGAGATATCTGTTTCAGTATATTTTATGCTTGCCCCTATCGATTTCTTTATTACGCTCTATCTGTTTATGTTACCGAATTCAAGTAAATCACAAGAATACGATGATAAAATTTCTCAATGATTACGGCAGAAACTCAAAACCATGTATTTTTATAATCAGCTATGATAAAACAGATATTCGGATTTTTGCGCCCGAAGACTGCCGTGTAAACAATATATTCTATAATATCAATGGTTTTAATAACACATTAACCGGCGATTACAAACCGGACAGCAGAATAATTAACAAAGATTATATGTTTAAAAGACAGTTTATCACCTATGATGAGTATTTGAAAGGGTTTAATATAGTAAGAAGTAATTTTATCGGTGGAAATTCGTTTTTGACCAATCTTACTTATCCTACTAAGATCAAAACAGACCTTACCCTCAGGGATTTTTTTTACAATTCAAAAGCCCGATATCGTTTTTTATATAAAGATTGTTTTACCGTATTCTCACCGGAAAGTTTTGTAAAGATAAAATCTGATACTATTTATTCAACCCCGATGAAAGGTACTATAAGCCGTACTCATAAAACGGCAAAGAAAACTCTTCTTGCTGATCCAAAGGAGTTTGCCGAACACATAACAATCGTTGATCTGATTAGAAACGATCTTTCAATAGTTGCTAAAAAAGTCAGGGTTAAAAGGTTCAGATATTTGACAGAGGTAGAGAACAACTCCGGCGGGCTTCTTCAGATGAGTTCTGAGATAACAGGTAAACTGACTAAGGGGTGGCAGGCTTCGATGGGAGATATTATTGAAGCGTTACTTCCGGCGGGCTCGATTACAGGTGCACCCAAGAAAAAAACCGTTGATATTATCAAAGAAGCAGAAGGGTATGAACGGGGGTTTTATACGGGGATTGTGGGGTATTTTGACGGAAAAAACCTTGATACAGGAGTAATGATACGATTTGTTGAAAATACCGGAAACGGTTTAATATATAAAAGCGGTGGCGGTATAACGATTTACAGCAATCCGGCAAACGAGTATAATGAGTTAAAGGAAAAAGTCTATGTACCTTTTTGAAACTATGAGGATCAATAATAACAGAGTTGAAAATCTCCGGTTTCATAACGAACGGCTGAATAATTCACGCAAAAATTTATTCGGCATTAAGGATGAAATTGATGTTTCGAGATTATTCGGCGGAATACAAAAAGATGAAAACAGACTAAGGGTTATTTATAGTGCTGATTCTATAAGAACAGAGATTACACAATACACACCGCGAGTTATCAATTCATTAAAGTGTATCAGAACCGAACAGTTTGATTATTCACATAAATACCTTGACCGCAGCATATTAACAGATCTTTCAGATAAAAAGGCAGATTGTGATGAGATTATTATTATTATAAACGATATTGTTACAGATACAACTATCTCAAATATTGTTTTTTTTGATGGTGTAAATTATCTGACCCCCGATACGCCGCTCCTAAAGGGTACAAAGAGACGGGAGCTTCTTGAAAAAGGTATTATTAAAGAGGCAAGGATTACAATCAACGATATTAAACATTTTGCTTATGCAACTCTGATAAATGCTATGCTTGAGCTTAACGAGATTGTTATTCCTGTAAATAAAATATTTTAAATCAAAAGTGCCTCCAAAAAATAAAATTTATTTTAAAATATTTTTTAATCTTTGTAAAAAATACCGATAATTGGATGAATATACTTTAAACAGAAAAACTTTGTATTGACAATATATTGTTTTGATAGTAATAGAATAAAAGATAAGGATAGAAAAGATGAAAGATCAAAAGATAATTATAATTCTTGTGTTTATGGTAATAAATACACTTCTTCAAGCGGTAATAGAGCTTGATACGGATCAAAACGGACGAACCGACCGCTGGATTGATGCTCAACTTTTTAGCGAGTGGCGTAAGCATGATGTTAATAGAAACGGGCAGCCGGATGAAAGCTGGTTTTATGTTTCTGAAAGGGGGATTATCCATTTAATTGCTTCGGAACAATATGACACAAACGCTGACGGTATTAAAGAAGTAAGTGTAACTCATACGCCTGAGGGTAATAATATCAGAACTGTTTTGAATATTGATAGAAACGATGACGGTAAGCCGGATTATACAATTCTCAAATTTAACGATGTCCCTTATGAAGAACGGTATGACAATAATTTTAACGGATACTTTGAGAATATTGAAGAGGTAGTAGAGAACGGTTTCAGGTTAAAAGAATCTGTTGATACAAATGAAAACGGCAGGATGAACGAATTCTATTATTATGTTTTTATTAATCCGGAAACAAGACTCCCCGGTAATAAGTGGTTGAATGATGATGCTCAAGGAAAGATTCCTGTAAGATATGAGCTTGATACAAATCACGACGGTCAGTTAGATATGTGGGTTGTATTTAATTATAATACAACTTGGGAGATAGTGCAGGGGACATCACCTACAATTATCAAAGATAATAATTTTGACGGTAAGCCGGATGAATGGCACTACACTGATGCAAGACGGCAGGTAATCAGGATAGAAAGAGATCAGAATTTTGACGGAGTAGTGGATAAAGTTGACAGATTCTAACAACAATCATCTGATATTCGGTAAAAACCCTGTAAAAGAAGAGATTCTGACCGGTAGATCGGGCACACTACACATTCTCGAAGGTCTTAAACTTACCGATACAGCTCTGCAGGAAAGTCTAAAAAAAAATGGTATAAAAACTGTTGTAGAAAAAGGGAGTTTTTTTGATCTAAAACTCAAAGGCTGTAATCATCAGGGGTTTGCTTTTGAGCCGGATGATCCACCTCTTACAATTTATAACGAAAATGATCTCTACGAATCGATTAATATCGCAAATGAAAAGACCGATACAATACTTGTTGCCGATTCGATTACCGATGTCGGCAATATGGCGGCATTGATAAGATCAGCGCTACTTTTTGGGGTAACAAGGTTTGTTGTGTCGGAACACAATTCGGCACCTATAAACAATATTGTTATGAAAAGATCCTCCGGTGCCGCTGCGCACTTGAATATCTACCGCATTTCAAATATTTCAAGAGTAACCGACCGCTTGAAAAACCTCGGATATTGGATATACGGGGCAGATATGGATGGGGGATTACTTAATAAAGAGGTATTCGCTGCCAAGCGGGTCCTTATAATGGGTAGTGAGGGTAAAGGGCTGAGGGATATAATCAAGAAAAAATGTGACAAGATAATAAGTATCCCCACAACACAAAAGATAGACTCATTGAATGTCTCTGTTGCCGCAGGAATTATTCTTTACCGGATTTATGCCGAGTCTCCCGTCTCTTAATCAGAAACAACCTGATCTGCAATGTAACACCCATTATTGTACCAATTGATCCTGTTACAATACCGATTATCATAAATACTCGTTTAAGGTCTTCCGGATCCATCGCGGCAGTACTTATCATATTTCCGAGAATTACATGTAAAACCGTTATCGGTATTATCCCTAAAGCTGAGAATATCAGATATGTTCTGAATTTGATCTGAGAAAGTCCGTAAGCAACATTCTGCAGGTTGTACGGGAAAATAAATATTATCCTAAAAAGAAGTACGGCAAGCCCGTTGTACTTCTCAATATAACCCTCGATTGCTTTGATCGCTTTGTTCTGACCAAATTTGTGTTTAAAGTCGCTACGAAAAATATATCGTGAGCTTATAAATGAACACAGTAAACCGATTGTCATACCTACCCACGCAAGGATTATGCCATACTTCAGGCCATAGAGATAACCGCAAAGAAAATTAAAAAAAAGTGTAGGAAGCATGGCAACATTAAAAATAGAATACAGTATAATGATTATCAACGGTCCGATTATTCCAAAACCGATAATGTACTCTTTAACAGCGGAAACATTTTGATAAGTAAAAAATCTGTTCCACCCTAAAGCAAAAAATAACACAAAAAAAACCGACAGTATTGCAAAGAAAACTATCTTTACAATATGTTTTTTTAATAATCTAATTAGAATGATAAACTCCTTTGTTTCAGCATATAATCTCGATTATAGAGACCGGTTTTGTTTTGCCTTTGATTGCCGTTGAACCGATCTCACGATATTGATATTTGTTTTTATTAGATATTAGATTGAAAGTGTCACCGGAAATCAGAATCTTTGCCTTGTGTTCTTTCGTTAAACTCTCAAGTCTTGAAGCAAGATTGACCGCATCTGAGATCACCGTTGTTTCAATCCTCTCCGATTCGCCGATTATGCCGAGCATTATACGGCCGAAATGTATTCCTATCCCGATCTTGATAGGTATATAGCCGGTACGGGTTCTATGAGAATTGTACAAGTCAACTTGATGCTGCATTGTGATTGCGGCATCGATTGCATCCTCAACGGAGTTTGGAAATAATGCCATAACAGCATCACCGATATATTTATCGATAAAGCCGCGATAGTCTCTTATTGTCGGGCATATTCTTTTTAGATAAGAATTGATAAAATCAAAATTCTCTTTTGGAGTAAGATTCTCTGAGAGTGCAGTAAAGTCTCTGATATCTGCAAACATAACCCCCATATTCATCTCAACCTGATCACCGAGGTCAATCTCAAGGATACTTCTTCGGCCGAGTTGTTTAAGGAATTCCCGTGGTATAAAGCGCTCAAAAGATGTAATCAAGTCCTTGAGGTTGTTATTTGACAACTCAAGATCACGGTAAAGAATTGCATTTTCAATTGAGACCACGATCTGCGATGACAGGAGATTTATTACATTTAACCGTTCTTCACTGAAAACATAGGATAATAGATCGTTTTCAAAGTATAATACACCGCTTAACCTTCCTTTGTTAATAAGAGGGAAACAAAGTATTGATTTTGGTGCTTTTTCTTTTAAATAATTATCATTGCCAAATCTGATATCAACCTCAACATCATTAATTATTACGGTATCTTTGGTTCTCATTACATAGTTAATTATTGATAAAGGTATCAAGGTTTGCCCGTTAATTTTATGGTCAAGTTTATAACCGCTCAATACATCAAAAACATCGTTAACGGAATCATATACCCCGTCGATTATATACTCATTCTGTTTGTGGAGTATCAAAACACTCTTCTGTGCTCCTGCGCTTTCATTTACAATCTTTAACATTTTTGCTATAAGATCAGAAAGTCTAAGTTCTGCCGATATAACGCTTGAGCTTTTATAAACGGACATCATATCAAAGAAACCGGAGCCGGTCTCTGATGAACTTGATTTTGAATGGCTTGTTGATCCTTGATAAGTGGCTTTTTTTAACGGATTAGAATAAAATGAATTGAGATTATTTGAGTTCCATACTATTTCTGCTTTCTTGGTTGCACCCCAAAGATTGTAACTTTGATATGCTTTTACCATATACTGATTGTGGATATCAATATTTCCGGCACCTTTCCAGTACTCGGCATATAGTTCATTTACCAATGATTCATCGTTAATTAAACCATTAGCTTTGCTGTACCTAATCGCATCCTGAAACAATGCTATTGCTTCATATTTTTTATCTGATAATGAATATAGATAGGCTTTGATTATGAGGTATTTATTATAATAATTCATTGGTGCCTTATAACCCCATTTTTCGAATTTTTTCAGATTCTTTTTGATGATTTTCAGGTCATTATTATCTGTAATGCCTGTTAACTCCCATTTTTTTAGTCTCAGTAAACTATCATAGAAATAATAATAGACCTCATTTACCGAAGCTAAAACCGATCTGATATATTTTTTTGCTTCTATTGAATGTTTTATGCCGTCTTCATAACTGCCGAACATATAACAGAGTATCATCTTACAAAAGTGATATAAATAGAGAGCGCTTTGATCAGAGGCATCCTCATGCTTCTTAACAGAAACACTTTCAATATAATACGGGCCGTTTAATAAAAGCGGATTATCAGTCTTATTGGATATATTGAAGAATAACTGCCGGTAAATATTCAAGAAATTAAGAACTGTCAACTGGTTGACTTTTTCTACTTTGGAGCAAAATCCATCAAGATTACTTAACAGCGATTGAATTTTTTCGCCTGAAAAAAAAGAGCTGTATGTTATAACAAAACATCCGATAGCAAAATACTCCAGATCGCCAATTTCCTGAGCGATTTTATAAGCTTCCCATGCGTTAGTAAGTTCGCTTCTGATTGATTGTTTGTAATGTTTTTCAAACGCATTAACAATTAAGAGAGTTTTTGCTTTTAGCTGATTGCCTTTAAATTTATTCAATAACCTTAATGCTAACTCACCAAAACTAAAAGCCCTGTCAATCATACCGAGTGAATTTAAGATAATTCCGTAAGTACCAAACGCATATCCGGAACACGCATTTATACCGTATTTAAGAGAGAGGTGTGTCATTGTAACAACAATTACAAGAAACAATATTGGGTCAGAAAAATAAGCGGCACTGGTCAAGGTTGTCAATATCCTTATCGCGTTTAGAAACCGTTCATCAGACATTTCCCGGCTTTCAAAAATCTTATCGTAACTACGGCCGATTAAAAGGGTCTCAACCTTGAGTATCCTTTTTAGAACCCCCGCAAATGAAGGATGACGCTCTATATTTACACCGAGAAGAAGCAGTGTTTCAACCCCTTTGTCGAGTGCTTTTTGAAGGTTGTTCTCTGATGTGAACCTCTGAATAATAATATCATTGATCCTTACAATGTCATCAATATTTGTTGTTATCTGCAAAACCTTATCTGAGTATTTTTCCATCAATTTTCCATATCCGGCCATATAAGCCGCCTCAGATCCTTCAGTGAAGATATTGATGATGAGTCTGATGTTTGCAGTTTTATCAAACCCTTCAGATTCTACAAGTTCAATCCCGCATTTAAAAAGATTTAGTGACTGGTCATATCCCGTACAATCTTTTGCTCTCTTGCCGGCATTAAGAAAAAGTTCCGCAATAGATTTTTTATCGGGATCATTTTTTACAAGATCAATCGATAAGCTGAAGTTGTTAGCTATATCAAAAATTCTATGGGACTCATTGGTTAGGTTGACATTGTTAAAAAGTGTCTTGCCTATGTTGTAGTGGAGCTTTGAAAGGGAGTTTTTATCAATCATCAGATAAACAGCCTGCATAATTCTATCGTGGGTAAAGATAAATGAACAATTAATTGAGTTTGCAGAGTCAAGGTATCGATACTCATCGCTTTGCGGAACAATCAAGACATTATCAATGGCATTGTATAAAGAATTAATTACTATATTACGATCAAGCCCGGTTATTAGACCGAGTATTTCATTATCAAACTCGTTACCGATACAGGATGCGGCCTGAAGGATTTTTAAAGTATCCGGATCAAGTTTTGAAAGTTTATCAACAATGTGATCAATAATATTTGCAGAAACCCCTTTTGTTTGAATTTTATTAATATCCCAATCCCAGTTATTTTTAATTGTATTATAATAAATCAGCCCCTCTTCATAAAGAGAGACTAAAAACTGATTGATAAAGAAGGGGTTCCCTCCTGTTTTGTTTATTATTACTTCGGAGAGTTCTGCAACAGAGTCTTTATCTGTATATAAACTGTCTGATAGTATGCTTTTAACTGCATCTATTTCAAGAGGCAAAAGATTAATACTTACAAGCTTATTGCCGTTATCTGTATAGTTTTTTAATGCTATAATAAGGGGATGTGTTTGTTCAACCTCATTATCCCTGTAAGCGCCTATTAAAACCATGTTTTTTGTCTCATAATCGTTAATGAGTGCTTCAATCAACTTAATTGACGAGTAATCAGCCCACTGGAGATCGTCAATAAAAATAACCAAAGGATGATCTTCTGTGCAAAAAACACTAATAAATTTCTTAAATGAATAAACAAACCTGTTTTGTGCCTGCTGAGTCGGAAGATCCGGTAAATCTTCCTGTTTGCCCACGATTAATTCAAAATCAGGTATGACATCGGTTATTACTTTGCCGTTATTACCGAGTGCCGTAATAAATCTTTCTTTCCAATTAGATATATCCGATTCATCTCCGCAGAGAATCTCTTTTATCGCTTTATTTAAAGCTGACAGTATTGCAGAATAAGGATAGCTTCTGTTGTATTGGTCGTATTTACCGCTTATAAAGATTGCTTTATCTTTAATAAAGCTCTTCTGCATCTCATTTACGACCGATGATTTACCGATACCGGAGTAACCGGTTATCATAACGATTTCAAGATGATTTTCAAGACTGTTTCGATATGCCTTGTAGATGGCTTCGATTGATTGTTCTCTGCCGTAAATATCCTGTGAGACCGTAAAATGGAGTGGAACATCCTTAGAAAAAGGATTGAAATTACTTATATCGGCACCTTCAATTCCTTTTAGACATACCTCAAGGTCATGTTTAAATCCCATTATGCTTTTGTACCTGTCTTCCGGTCTTTTGGATATCATTTTCATTATAATATCCGATAAATGTTTAGGAATAGTTTTATCTGTTGAATGAGGTTCTGCCGGAATCTTGGCTATATGTGAATGGATTAATTCCATAGGATCGCTCGAGTAAAACGGCGGTTTGCCGGTAATAAGTTCATAGCTTGTAATGCCAAATGAATAGTAATCTGACCTGTAATCAATGGTTCTGTTCATCCTTCCGGTTTGTTCCGGGGAAATATAGGTAAGCGTTCCCTCAAGATGTTTCGGCGAGACAATAAAAGGTGTTTCCCGTGATAAAAAGGCAGAAATACCAAAATCTATCAGTTTTACGGACTTCAGGTCTTTGGTTATAATAATATTTGAAAGATTAATATCTTTATGTATTATGTTTTTAATATGAACATTCTGAATGATATCACAGATTTTTATCAGTATTTCAACTTTTTCTTTTAGGTTGAGTTTTCTAAAGGAGATTAGTTCTTTTAATGAGATTCCGTCAACATCTTCAAATACAATAGAATATCTGTTGTCAATAATCCCGTAGTCTAATGCTTTAATAACTCCTGTTATATCAAGAGATCTTGTCGTTTGATATTCAAGAAAGAATCTTGCCAATGCTTCTTGCTGCGGGTATTCATTTATTAATTGCTTAATAATTACCGGTTTGTTGTCGGAGTAATTAAATCCTCGAAAAATTCTTGTTTTTTCTCCGATATTTAAAAGTTTATCGGGTCTGTAATCAGTATCAATCTTATTACGGTTCATATTATCCCTTCAAATTAAAATATCCAAAATGTCAATAAAATCCAATATATCAAGGTCACAATTACACCGAAGGTTACGGATTTACCCCAGCTTATCTTTTTGGTAACTGATATTGATATTGAAAATAGAGCAATCATCCATGCAAACATAATACCGCACAGGAAAAACATAACTATCTTTAGAATTTCAGGAAAGAAGGATGCTCCGGTTACGAAAAAATATACTATTGCAATTGACTCTGTAATAATATCGAGATATATGATCATTGAAATACTTATCATCGTAGTACTAAATGTTGATTTGAACGGTAAAGAGTCTTTTGACGGGCAGAATATTTTTATCATCTCCATTGAAGCAAGTACGACAAGATCGAGAATAACAAGAACCGGACTTGTTGCACAAAAATATACATAGATCATATCTTCGGGAATACCTTTGATAAATAACGGAAGCCAGCCGGTAGGTCTCAGGTAGATTGCCGCGAGAATTAATATCGGCGCAAAAATAACGAGAGACAACAAAAAAGTGAACCAGCCGTAAAAAACCTGATTTTCATCATCTGCAAGTTGTGATAAAGATCGACGCGGATCAATAATCGTAAGCCCGATAAACTTGAATCCACCTTTTATTAAATTAAAAATATTGTTATCAGTCATTTTTTGCCTCACCGAGATACTTTAATATCGCATAACAGCCGCTTATCCATAGGAAAGTATTGCCGAAACTAACAGCTATCTTTGGAACGGCTTTATAATCATACACATAGATAAATAGGAAGAATGCAATCAGGTAAAACAATAGTCCGACAAATATAAACACCTTTAGTGCTATCCACTGTTTGCAGAGGTTATTGAAGTTTTTTACCATTTTTCTGACGGCATGAACGAGAATCAGTAAGTAGATAAACACGAAGGCAGCGGCGAATGCCATTGCCAAAGAGAGTATCTTATGATCCCTGAACAGGCAGAGCCCGCCTCCCAATATCTGAACAACGGCTACCATAGCTATAGTTAATATAAAAAATTCTTTATTAAGCTTTTTGTCCATCTGATCTATCCCCTTTTTTTAAAATATCCAAATTGTCATAACAACCCAATACAACAGTGTTGCAACTATTCCGCTGATAATTGACGGAATCCGTCCGGTTTTTTTAACTGCGGTAATTCCGTTAATAAAAAGTATAATCATCCATATAAACATTACAGCATACATTCCAAACATAAATAAAAGCAACGGTTTGGTAAATGCACCTGAATATCTTTCGTTAAATATCATGTTATGAAGAACATTTACAAAAAGTGCCGGGGTCTCTTCCGCTCCTGTAACAAAAAAATATATTATCGGAACAGCTTCCGTAATAAAATCCAACAGAACAACTATGGTTAATGCATACATCATCACCGCAAAAGTCGCATTGAAATCTAATTGCTTCTTATTTGGGACGATCATACCTGTAATCTCAACTACTGCGAAAACGATAAGATTAAGAACAAACGGTGCTATCGGGGCAGTCATAAGAAAATAGACATAGATCATATCTTCGGGAATCCCTTTAAAAAACAACGGAACCCAGCCGGTCGGACGGAGGAAAAGTGCCGCCGGAACCAATATCAAACCAAAAAGAAAAGCGCTAAAAAAATAGATATACCAGGCATATATAACATTCCTGTCGTCAACAGCGAGTTTGTTAAATGTAGAAACAGGCTTGAATATTGCCAAAAAGAGATATTTTAATGATACTCCAAAATTAGTAAAAAAAGCATTTATCATATTTTTGTCCATTTCCTGTTTAATTTTAAAGAACCAATAGTGACATTAGTCCCCAATAAGGTATCAAAACAGCCAAACTTATTAAAATTGAGCGTGTTCTGTTAATACCCGTTGATTTATAAATAGCAATCGGCACAAGAATCAATGTTGCGAGGGCCATTACGCCATAAAAAAAATCTATGACAGCTAACGCCCAATATGGAAAATCATGAAAACCCGTAATAATCGAGCCGATAATTGCCGCAGAATCACTAATCCAGCCGGCCCACCAAGGTACGGTTAAGGCGAGGTTTACAAAAATAAATATAGTTTTAAAATCAGCACCGGATTTACTTGCTTTTGCTAAACCATAGGCAATGGCAACCCCCATTAAATTCAGTAAAATAATTACAGGCATGATAACGGCAATCCATAAGTAGAAATTACCGGGGAAAATATCTATCAATAAAGGCAGATAGCTTTTAACCCTTGTGAATACAGCGCCGATTACCAATGTGCCGGTATATACCGTAAACATTATTAAAAATGCAGTTATTGATATTGATAGACTTCTCGGGTTTTTTTTAAGATCGTTAAAAACCCCTGAAGGGTCATAAATCATTCTGAAAGAATTGACTGCGGCTTCGATTAAAACATTATTTTTTTTCATTGTGATGCCCCCTTTTTTATAGGGTTATATTATACAAAATTAATTGTTTTATTCAAATTATATTAATTGAATTTATTGAATTTTGGGTGCAATTTTAAATTTTGGGTAAACCGGAATAATACTTATTCACTTTTCTTTATTATCGTTTATAAGCGAAATTTATTTTTTGGTAATTTTATTAACCCGTGTTATGCACGATAATCGTAGCGAAGCGAAGTAGATTGTTGATTAGCTTAGAGTTAGGAAGATTTGAGACTCGCAGCATAGTAACACTATGTGAGAATCGAAAATCGAGTAACTCGTGGATAATCAGCAAGATACGAGATCCAGTAGAATTTTCGTGCATAATGGGTTAGGAGTCTCCGAATACAGCGTTTTCGAGCGTTTGCTTTTATGCTTTAATACATAAACTAATGATTTCTTAAATTACCCAAAAAATAAATTCGCACCCATTTATTTCAAAACATCAAATTTTACTTGATTAATATTGATTTTAGTTGTATTTATCTATTTTACTAAATTTTAAAAAAAACCTACCACTTCGGGGAGTTATATAATGAAAGATACTTATGATAAACTTATAGCATTACAGGGGCTTTTAACGGAGAAATTTAAGTTTGAAGAGAAAAGAACAGAGCTTCCAAAGATGCTTTCATCTAAACATGAGGTATTGAACAGAATCAAAAAGTCATATCTGTCAAAACACACCCATTTTAAGCATCTGGAAGAGAATATATTTGATCATCAGAGACTTATGGGCGAGATAACCCTTCATAAACAAAAACTAGAAGAAAAAATGAAAATCATTTCTACTCAAAAAGAATATGAATCAATTGACAAAGAGATGGCTCAGGCAACAGAAAAAGAGGAACAGTATAAATTTCAACTTCTTCAAGATAAAAGGGTAATTGATGATCTTAAACAGACGCTTGGCCGCGATGAAGAGATGATTAAACAACAAGAATCAGATATCAAGTCAGAAGAGGAAAGGATCAACGGAGAACTCGGTAAGATTGATCATGAGCTTGAAAAGATCGAAAAGAAAGAAAATGATCTGGTTGATGGTTTAGATGAAGGTGTAAAATACAAATTTGAGAGAATAGTTAAGAATAAAGACGGTATCGGTATAGTAACTGTTTCTAAAGGGCACTGCAACGGCTGTCATATCGTATTGCCTTCTGATTTTATTAATCGAATCAGAATGGACGAAGAGCTTCAATTCTGCCCTTATTGTTCACGAATACTTTATTATGAAGGGAATCCTTCAGATATATTCTCAATGGATGACGAGATGTCAGAAGATGATGATGATTATTTCGGTTCTGAAGATTAGATGGATCATACAATCTCCAAAAATGATATTCTACAAACAATTATCAAAAATGATGATCTGATTGCGATAATTTCAGAAAAGTTATCCGTTTCTAAAGAGCTTATTATAGCAACAATATCAGGCAAAAGCAATAAATCAGACAACAAAGTTGTATTGTTCATAGACGGTGGATCTCGAGGTAATCCGGGAATATCCGGTTCCGGTGTGGTTTTAGATGTTGATGGGCAGAAAACCGGTTATTATTTCTATGAAGGGACAGGAACAAACAACGAAGCTGAGTATAAGGGGTTAATAAACGGGCTTAAGATTGCCATTGAGAACGGAATTGGATCAGTGACGGCTTACTCGGATTCGGAGCTTGTTTGCCGGCAGATAAAAGGGCAATATAAGGTTAAAAGTGAAACCATACTGCCGCTGTTCAGAGAAGCCGGTGAGCTTATCGACAGATTTGATTTCTTTGAATTAAATCACATTCCTCGAGAACAAAACAAAGATGCCGATAGAATGGCTAATCTGGCAATGGACAAGAAAATAAACGGCAGGGTAGAGCTTACAGTCGCTGCGGATTAAATTCCGGAGAGGAAAGTCCGGGCTCCATAGGACAGGATGCCGGGTAACGCCCGGGGCTCGTTTTATATATAAAACAGGTACGGAAAGTGCAACAGAAAATATACCGCCTTGTACCCTTTGGGGTACCGGGTAAGGGTGAAATGGTGTGGTAAGAGCGCACCGCGCAGACAGTAATGTGTGCGGCATGGTAAACCCCATCCGGAGCAATGCCAAGTATGAAGGAAACCTGTCCGGTTAACACCTTCGGGTAGGCAGCTTGAACCGTTCGGTAACGCACGGTCTAGATAGATGACTGTTTTAAACAGAACCCGGCTTATATGCCTACCCTGTCTTTTATTAGGGCACTTCTAATTACCTTCCAAAGCAGGCAAATAGAAGTGCCCTCGAATACAGCGGTTTCGACCGTTTGCTTTTATGCTTACATTGACAAACGATATATTTTTTGAATTACCCAAAAAATAAATTCACACTCCCAACTTATGAGAGTATTTAATTTAAACTGTTATCTAACCGGCTTTCTCTAAATTTAGATGGAGGCATGCCAAACTCTCTGTAAAAAAGTTTGATGAATCCTTGGGGTGACCTGAATCCAATCATTGAAGAAATGGTTTTTAATGAATATTGTTCGGTAAGAATCAGTCTTGTTGACATTTTGATCCGATATTCAGTTAACCATTCCCAAACAGTTTTTCCGGTTTCTTCCTTTAGAATTTTGTTTATTGTTCTTTCGGAAACACCTGTGTTTTGTGACAATACCTCGCAGTGGTCGATTTGAGAGTTAAATGTATTTCTTATAAAAGCTGTAATCTGATTTGTGTCTATCTTCTTTTGTTTTTGATTATCGGTGTCGAGTAATGCGTCGATTGTTGATTTTAAGATGTAGGGATTGCAGTTATCGACTGTTGAATAAGCTCCGTTAGCCGTATAAAAGCATTTTGTCTCAATATCAGTTGTTGTGTTAGATAAAACAATAATATTTTTTAGATCCATGGCTTTTTTAAACATTCTGATATAACCGGCAGTGTGTTCTCTTCCTCTGAAATCGCTTAATACTATTACAGACGATCTGTTCTTTGTAATTGAGTCAAGAATGTCGAGAAAATTATCAGCATAAACAACATCAAATCTCTCTGATATTAGAATAGTTCTGACATTCTCGATTTTTTTGATACCAAATTCAATAATAAGCACTTTATCAACTTTTTTCATTGTTTTTTCTCCGATTGTGTAATACCGGAATAGTTTCGGTAATATGGAGTTTCGTATAACCGTCTATTTGATGTAGAAATTGAAGATTTGTCTTTTAAAAGCAGATTTTGTTCAAATGTACTAATAAATAAAGATAAAAAATCTTTATTTGATATGCAAAATAATTTTTTCGCCGTATCTAAATGTATAAAATATATATGTAAGTATATAAATATTAATGCAGATTGAGTTTTTTATCGACTGTATATTTTTTATTCAAAACAGATCTGATATCAAAATTCGGAAAAATTAATAAATATAAATATTTAGTTAAGCGGTTTTAAAATTTTCCGAAAAGTATATAGAGTAATTAAACTGTACTTACGGGGTTAATATGATCAGAATAGGTCAAGATGAGGCGTTGGATAGAATCTCCAAATTTAATAATTTTATTAAGAATGAAAATGAAACAAACAGTTTTGAAGATATGTTCAATAATGAGCTTAATCTTACGGATACTGATTCATCCAATAATATTGAAAATCCTAATAGTTCTATGATTGAAAAATCAGATTCTTTAGATAAGGGTGGTTTTTCGAACGAACAGTTACAACCTTCAGAAATTGATTCAGATGAGTACAAAAGCAGGATAAATGACGACATTTCGTTAAAGTTGAATGAGAATAACAATCAAGAACTGATAAGAAGTAATAAAGTAAATGATTTATTGAATAAAATTTCATTTAAACAACAAAAGCATAATCAAACGCAGACTCAAACTCAACTTGAAACCGGTCTTACTTTAACCGAACCGCTAAATATTAAGAATATTCTGCAGGCAGGAAATACTGCGGCTGTTAATAAAACAAACCGATCTGAAGAGTTATCTACAGAAGATAAAAAAAATGAAAGAAACATTAGGGTAGAAAGCCGTCAGACAAATAAAATTCCCGAACAAATCGGAGCGTTTAATACTTTTCAATTATCAGGTAATACGGAAACACAGCAGATCAGAAGCGGTGTGATGATTGATCAAGTTCCGGTCAGCCGTATTAAGGTTTCAGGGAACAGATCAGACAGGAGTTCGGTACAAATAAACTTTAACAAAGAACGGACTGACAGGTCATCAGGGGATATATTCGAGAAGATAAAAATGCTCAACCACTTTGTTAAAAATAGTGAGCCGGTACTCTCAGATTCTGCAAGAGCAGGATCTTCATCTGTCAATAAACAAGAAAATATGTCACTTACCGGCTCTAACGGTAAAGTCGCTAAAAATCACAATGAAAACAGAAGGCAGGAGTCTAGTGCGTTAGATATACTCAGGACAAACGATACAATACCGCAGAAAGACGATAATCGGACAGTTGCAGGTTTATTCAGCGAGTCGATAAAAACAGATCATTCACACAGGACAGAGAAAAGCGAAGCAGTGAGCCGTTTCTCAGAGATAAATAAGACTCAAGCATTTGATGATATTGTCAATAAAACAAAGATCGCGATCAATAACGGAGAAACGAGGATATCCTCAATGATGAGACCTGAACATCTTGGAAGGGTGGATTTTAATATTACAGTTAAAGACGGCAGATTAAACGGCAGAGTTGTGCTGCAGACGCAAGAGGCGGCGGATTTTTTTAGAGCAAACATAGAGGATCTCAAAGCGGTTTTTCAAAAATCAAATGTTGAGCTTGGAAATATCGATGTTATGCTTGCCGGTTCAAATATGGGTCAAAGTTCCGGTTCTGACCGCAAAAACAGGGACGGTTCTATGGAATTTGATATGCAGGGTTTGAGGGTACAGAATGCGGCGACCAGTTTCGAAAATAATAGTTTAAGTCAATCGCTATCCGGTTACGGAATAACGGCGGACGGGGTGAATCTTCTTATATAAATGATAGTCAGTTTTGGAGGCATCAATGGAGATCGGAAGCATGTTCAGGCAATCTAATCAGGATCAGTTCTTGACAAGGATGAGGGCGGATGAGGTTAATGCGAGGGTGAAGGCAGACGGCAGAGAGCCTGTGAAGGAGATGGGGAAAGATGAGTTTCTTAAACTGCTGATTACTCAGCTACAGCATCAGGATCCGACTAATCCCATGCAGGACAGGGAATTTATTGCTCAGATGGCACAGTTTTCATCACTTGAGCAGATGCTTAATATGAATCAAAATATGTCAAGTTTCTTGGGAAATATGACTTTTAACTCGAGTTTTGAATTACTCGGTAAAGAGGTTACGATAGAATCAAGCAGTGCCTTAGATGCTGAGGGTGCGCCGCAGGTTATAAGCGGTCTTGTTGAGTCCGTCGGTAAAACAGGTAATGACACAACGGTTACCATTAACGGTACAAGTTATCCGGTTTCGGATGTTATCAGGGTTAACAACTGAAAGTCTTGAAAATATAGAGTAAGGAGCTTATTATGATGCGATCACTATTTGCAGGTGTCAGCGGCTTGCAAAATCACCAGATCAGAATGGATGTTGTCGGGAACAATATTGCGAATGTTAATACCACCGGTTATAAACGGAGCAGGGTTAACTTTCAAGATATGATTTCTCAAACAATGAGCGGAGCGGCAAGACCGACTGACAATAAAGGGGGGGTTAACCCTAAACAGGTGGGACTCGGTATGATGGTTGCTACCATTGACACAATCCATACTCAGGGGTCTCTTCAGACAACCGGAAACAATCTTGATATGGCTATCAGCGGAAACGGATTCTTTATACTAAAAGACGGGGACAAGAGTTTTTATACAAGGGCGGGTGCGTTCGGGCTTGATAAAGACGGGCTTCTTGTAAATCCTGCTTCCGGCTTTAAGGTTCAAGGGTGGGTTTCCCGTGAGGTTAACGGTGAATATATTCTAAATACAGCAGGTGATCCGGAGGATATTACGATACCTTTGTACTCAAAAGACCCTGCAAGACAGACAACAAATATTGATTTTAAATGTAATCTTATGTCGCAAAAACCCATTGTTGAAGATTACGACGCTCTTTCTGAAAGGGAGAGGGCACAGAATACTTGGCAGTCAAGCATTAATGTTTATGATAATCAAGGTAATCCTTTTGAAACAAGATATACATTCTACAAGACAGATGTTAACGAATGGCGTGTAAGATTAGATGTTTATCAAATTGATCCTGAGAATCCTACCATGAAAATTCAGGTTCCGAATGATCAGTTTTCATTAAGTACAGATCCGACTGAGGGTGCAGGAAATGATGCAGTTGCCGGTCAGAATGAGTTTGTTCTCAGGTTTGATAATCTTGGAAGACTGTCTTCTATCTCAGATCTTGATGCCGCCGGAAATGTTCTTGATACGAAGAATGCAGGAGATCTAAGTTTAAATATTAATTTGAATGTTCCGGGAACAACACCCGGTCTGCCCGGAGAAAATATTAATCTTACAATGAACATGGGGATTGCCGGACAGGTTTCTACCGATGAGAATATCGGGGTGACCCAGTTTGCTTCCGGTTTTTCTACAAAACCATTCAGACAGGATGGTTACGGTATGGGATATCTTGAAGGATTTCAGATAGATGATACCGGTTCTATTACCGGGGTTTATTCAAACGGTAATAACAGGACGCTTGCTCAGCTTGCACTTGCTAACTTCTCAAATGTGCAGGGGTTGGAAAAAGCCGGAGAAACAAATTTTGTGTATTCTAACAACTCAGGTGAACCGGATATAAGTCCTCCGGGTGTTCAAGGTAAAGGTAAGATTGTCGCCGGTACTCTTGAGATGAGTAATGTTGATCTTGCCGATCAGTTTACCGATATGATAGTTACCCAAAGGGGTTTTCAGGCAAACAGTAAAACAATTCAAACATCAGATCAGATGATTCAGGAACTTTTAACTCTTAAGAGATAATAACCAAATAAATCGTTAAGAAAAAACTTAACGATTTATTTTTTTTTGTATTGACATAAAATTTCAAATATTGTTATAGTATAAAGTT
>CAZSQU010000047.1:0-23688 GCA_964608985.1 uncultured Spirochaetales bacterium | reverse complement strand
TAATCAACAATCTACTTCGCTTCGCTACGATTATCGTGCATAACGCGGGTTAAGATATTAAAATTTTTAATAATTGACAATAGAATTATTTTTTTGTTATGTTTAAATTATGGAAATAAAAAATAAATTTGGTATGAGGGTTGTTGAGGTTAATGATAAGAATATTGCTCCATTAATAGCATCAATAGGAAGAAGTTCATTTACGGATAAATTTTCTCAATACAACAGTCTTAATGATGTTAATGATTATACTGCAAAATACTTTAATGACCATATAATCAGTGATGAGATTGAAAGCCCCGATTCAAAATTCTTTCTTGGAACTATATCAGGTATCGGTGCCGGTTTTTTGAAACTCCGTAGAAATAATTTTAAGTACATAGCTGAAAAAGATTCAATAGAATTGCAAAGGATCTATGTTCTTTCTAATTATCACGGATCCGGTCTGGCTCATGTTTTAATGAAGAAAGCTTTTGGATACTGCATAGAAAACGGTTTTAAAACTTTATGGCTTGGAACATGGGAAAATAACGCCAGAGCCGTAGCTTTCTATAAGAAATTCGGGTTTATTGAATTCGGTGAGCATATATTCAATATCGGGGCAGCTTCGCAAAGGGATATTCTTATGCGGCTAATTATTAGCTCTACATCAGTAAGTTAATTAATAATTTTTTATTCGGCTTCAATTTTTTAATTGATTTTTTTGATTTATTTATTTAGAATACGCGTGCTATTTATTATTGTTGAATCATAATAGGAAATATCTATGTTTTTTAAAGAGTCGTTGTTTGTGGAATCTACAGTATCAACTAATGAATTGTTGAAAAATGGAGATTTTACAGATAGAACATTACTTTATACCTTTAATCAGGAAAACGGCCGAGGAAGATCGGGTAAACAATGGTTTACCGGTGCCGGCAAGGGTGTAGCACTTTCAGTTTTGTTAAAAGAAAATGCCGGTAATATTGCCCCTTTGTGGTTCATAGCATGTTTTTCGTTGGCTCTACTTGATCTTCTTTCTGAATTCAGAGTAGGCGATTGCTGGATAAAATGGCCTAATGATATTTATTCCGGTTCTGAAAAGATTGCGGGTATTCTGACTGAATCGTCATGGATAGGCGATAAGCATGATAAAACGGTAATAGGGATAGGATTCAATGTAAATGAAACCTATGAAGAGCTATCCGGCTATAACAAGCATGCAACTTCAATATTAGTTAAAACAGGTGTGAATACAGATTTAACATATATTGTTGAGGAATATATTGATATTCTTTCTGAATGGCTGAGTCTATTGGTAAATAAAAATGATATTGAGAAGATAAAAAAAAGATGGTTGATTGAGAGTCGTATAGTCGGCAAAAAGGTTGTGTGGAACAATACTGATGCCATATATGAGTGTGTTGTAAAAGACATCGGTAACGATGGATCATTAATTGTTAAACTAACTTCCGGAGAAACTGCAGTTGTAGTTTCCGGGGAGATAATATTAAAGGAGAATTTCGATGATTGAGGATATTATTCAGGGTTCTTTAATCCTTTGTCTCGGTATGAGCATGACAGGGTTGTTTTTGATGCTACTTATATTGATGGTTGATATTACAAGGGTCATCATAAAGGCATTAGGTTTGGATAAAGAGGAAATTTCGCCGTCAAGGGCCGGCTCGAGCGGTCATTCGTCATCTTCCGATAAATCAAAAGTTGTTGCGGCAATTGCGGCTGCTTTAAAATTAAAGAAATAGTTAATTGGGGAGTTAATATGAATTCAGTAAAAAAAATTCTATTGGTATTGTTAATAGTTTTTATCGGTGCGGCAGGATATTCCTCCGATCTTGATGTTGAGGGAGATAATCCTTTTTTTGTAAATGATTCAGAAGTTGATAAGGCAAGTTTCAAACAGATGTTTATGAATCTTTGGCATTCAACCGGTATTTATTATCTGTTTAATGTTCCGGTTAAAACTGATGAGATGGTTGCAGCTGATCTTATGTTTGAAAGTATGTTAAAAGAGATAAAAACGGAACCTTACAGAAGATTTATTTATAGCGACTATGTCAGCAATGTGGTTAAGATAAAGAGTCTTATGGTTGATAAAGAGACAAATGCCGCTCAGATTGAGATGTTAATTGAAAAGAATTCTGAATTCTGGGGAAGATCTTACTATTTATTTGTTCAAAGACCGCAAGGTGATATGGGGATAAGATTTACCAGAGATCAGGTTGAAAAGATCGGTAATGCAATTAGAAGCGTGATTAGTGAAGTAGAACATGAAATGGTTGAGAGAGCCGGTGTTCCCGGATGGCAGAGAATTCTAATGATTTTGATCAGTATGTTATTATTATATTTAGCAATTAGCAAAGGATTTGAACCTTTGTTGCTTATACCGATTGGATTCGGAGGACTTTTATCAAATATACCAATTGTCGGCATATCAGAGGTTATTGACGGCAGTACGGGATTCTTAAAGATAGTTTTTGATTTCGGGATTTCAAGCGGTCTTTTTCCTTTACTCATATTTCTTGGCGTAGGGGCTATGATTGATTTCGGTCCATTAATTGCAAATCCAAAAACACTTTTACTTGGTGCAGGAGCACAATTAGGGATTTTTACTACTCTTATGGGGGCTTTACTTGTAAGTGAGTTTATTCCTGGTATTAATTTCTCTCTTAAAGATGCCTGTTCGATCGGTATCATAGGCGGTGCAGATGGTCCGACAGCTATATTTCTTGCATCAAGACTATCACCTAATCTACTTGGTGCGATAGCGGTTGCAGCTTATTCTTATATGGCTCTTGTCCCTGTTATTCAGCCGCCTGTTATGAAACTTATGACAACCAAAAAGCAGCGGATGATTAAGATGAAACAGCTAAGACATGTAAGTAAGATTGAGAAAATTATATTTCCGTTAGGCGTAATTATTTTATGTATATTGCTTCTGCCTTCGGCTACACCACTTATCGGTATGCTAATGCTTGGTAATCTTTTTAGAGAATCAGGCGTTGTAGAAAGACTGAACAAAACAGCACAGAATGAGCTAATAAATATTGTAACCATACTTCTCGGGCTTTCAGTCGGAACAAAGCTTGCCGCAGATAAGTTTTTGAGTCTTGAAACACTTGGAATACTCTTTTTAGGTTGTTTAGCATTTATGGTTGGTACTGCAGGCGGTGTCGGTGTTGCACACATCTTAAATCTTTTTTCTAAGAATAAGATGAATCCACTTATCGGATCGGCAGGGGTCAGTGCCGTGCCGATGGCAGCAAGGGTTGTAAACAAGGTTGGTCAAGAGAGTGATCCAAGTAATTTTCTTCTTATGCATGCCATGGGACCGAATGTTTCGGGTGTTATAGGTTCTGCAACTGTAGCCGGTATTTTATTGTCAATTTTTTAGTTTTTTGGATAAAATAAGGAGTTTATCATGACTGAGGAATATTTCACATCAAAAGAAAATTTTGATAATACCAAATCACAAATAAGGGTTACTATACAGTCTGCTTTTTATGGTAATAATGTTGTTGAGATTAAAACAAGGTCAGAGGCTTATGAATTGGCAAGAAAAAGTGCAGGTACTGTTGAACTTACAGGTATGCCTGTGTTTAAGCCGGTTGAGCAAGGGCTTCCGAAAGATGCTAATATGCTATTATTTAATGACGGTAATGTTTATGGTAGAGCTGCAGCTGCAAGGGTTATTCTCGGTGAACCGAATGCCGATCCTGATAAATATGCAACAATAATCAGAGAAGCAATTTATAAAACAAGATATAAAAAAATGTATCATTATACAGCTTTTGTCGGACTTGAAGAAGATTTTATGATAAAGGCCCATCTTTTGATACCTGAAACCTATGAAAATGTAGGTTATAATTGGATGTTGAATTTTCAAGAGATAACAAAAGAATATATAAAAATGTATGAGAAGTCAAGAAAACTGCCTGAAGGGGATATTTTTATTTTCTCAGACCCGGATTGGAGTGACGATGAACATAAAATGGGTTTATCTTTTTTTGATCCTGTTCACAACTGTGCATCTCTCCTTGGATTAAGGTATTTTGGTGAACATAAGAAAGGCACGCTGACACTTGGTTGGGGAGCGGCGGCAAGAAATAATTATGCATCATGTCATGGTGGTCTCAAAAGATACAATATCAGTGATAAAGAAAAATTTACTGTTGCAGTTTTCGGACTTTCGGGATCCGGAAAATCAACAATAACACATGCAGTTCATAATAATAAGTATCAAATTACGGTACTTCATGATGATGCGTTTATCATTAATGTTGACAAAAAGTATTCAATTGCCCTAGAACCGACATATTTCGATAAAACAGCTGACTATCCTATGGGGTGTCCTGATAATAAATTTATAATAACACTTCAAAACAATGGTGTTATACCTGATACTAACGGCAAACTGATTGCGGTTACATCAGATGTAAGAAATGGTAACGGTAGAGCGATTAAATCAAAATTCTGGTCGCCGAATAGGGTTGATAGGATAGATGAACCGATTAATGCCATTTTCTGGCTTATGAAAGATGCAACAATTCCTCCCGTATTGAAACTTACCGGTGCATCGTTGGGGTCAGCATTCGGGGCTACTCTTGCAACCAAAAGAACATCTGCAGAAAGACTTGCTCCCGGGGTTGATCCAAACGCATTGGTTGTAGAGCCTTATGCTAATCCGTTCAGAACATATCCGTTGAGTGTTGATTATGAGAAATTTAAACAGCTAATAAATGATGGAGTTGATTGCTATATACTTAACACAGGCGATTTTAGAGGTAAAAAAGTAAAACCACAAGATACACTTGGCATTATTGAAGCAATAATAGCAAAAACAGCTAAATTCAAGCAATGGGAAAAATTTAGTGATATTGAAATAATCGATATTGATGGATTTGATACTTCTTTATCTGATAAAACCTATAACAATGAGTTTAAAGAACGGATTAAAGATAGAATCAGGTTTGTTAAAGATAGAGAGACATTTAAAGGCGGCGTTGATAAACTGCCCGAAGATTGTCTAAAGGCCTTAGAGATAGTTTTATCTCAGGTTGAATAAAAAAAACAGGTATATATGTTAAATAATAAAAGTATTGATTCTACAAAAAACAAAAAGATACCCGGTTTATTAAGAAGATCGGCTGCTTATGCAGTCGATATCTTTTTTTTAATTATATGTTGTGTTTTGTTACTCAGATTTACAGGTGATCTATTGGTTTGGAGTGGTTATGAAAGATTGATTGGTTTGGGATTTACTTTTTTCTATTTTTTTATACTGAATACAAAAGCAGGAAAAGGTCAGACTATAGGAAGCAGATTTCTTAGAATTAAGGTTGTAAAAAAAGACGGTTCATTTATCGGATTTCGATTGAGTATGATAAGGTCTTTTGTTTCGGTTGCGCCGATCTTTATGATAAATTTAAATACATCGTTTATCTCAGAGAATAATCTTGCCGGTGCTGTTTTATCATTGATTGGAATTACAACACCGTTAATAAGTTTGTTTTTAATTTTAACTGACACGGTATCCCGAAGGTCATTACAGGATATAGCGGGTGATTCGCTTGTAGTAAAGTATGATTCTCAACCTGACTATCCGGTAAAGAGCGTAGGAAAAACAAGTTTGATTATTGCTGCTTTAATAATTGTAATAATTATATCAATGAGATTATATGCTCTGTTTTCTTACGGTTATCAACTTCGCAGTCTAGAATCAGAGATAAAGAGATTTGGTAATTTAAACAGGGTCTCTATATCAAAAACATTTGAATTTAAAGATAAAGCAATAATTACAAAAATCGTAATAAATGCAGTTATTAACGATGTTGACAGTTATGTAGATACACTTTCAAGTGATATAGTGAAGCTTGTGTCTGAGAGACTTGATTACTTAGACGACTCTGATATTATTGAATTAACAGTATCTTATGGCGCAGATATAGGTTTGTATAACAATTACAGTTCAATTACCCTTGAGGTAACAGCCGGTGAACTTGGAGATTAGTTTTTATATTTATGAATTAAAATAAAAACATACGGAATAATTACATTTATGTTAAAAATATTAAATTTAATATTGACATACTGCTTTAAAATGTTATTTTCTCCATTATTATATTAATTAACTAAACTTCAATGAAGTTACTTTAATATATGTGAAAAAAAAATAGTTTCTTATAAAAAAGGTCAAGTATGAAAACAACATTGGAAAATAAGTCCGGCTATATCTGGTTTTTGGTTATCATTTCTGTTATATATTTAGTATATGTAATATTGACACCTACCATGGCAATGATGAAATACAAAAGTATTCCACGACAATATGAAATTTCAACATTTGACACTAAAGTTATGAATAGATTAAATAGAACAAATAAACAATTTGTTCACTCTGTTTATATTCCAAATTATGAAACCAACAGATATGTTCTTCGTGAAGATGTAACCAGAGTAGAAAAACGGAAACTTAGACAAATTTTTAATGAAATTCATTTCAATGGCAAGATCACAATAGGTTATTATTTTGTATTATTGATGGCTTTATATCTGTTAAGATATCTAATAGCTGTTTTTTATAGGGAAAAGCCGGTTGATCATTCATATACTCCAAAAGTATCGGTTTTTATACCTGTTAAAAATGAAGAAAATTGGATTTACGAAACAATCAAACTTGCGTACAATACAGGATATCCGTTAGATAAACTTGAGGTTATCATAGTTAACGACGGATCTACCGATAATACAGGTTCAGAGATTATAAGAGCTAAGAAAGATTACCCTAGTCTTGTTGTTGAAGAGTTTGCTACAAACCAAGGAAAAAGGGTTGCCATAACAAGGTGTGTAGAAATTGCAACAGGCGAATTTTATATTATGCTAGATTCAGATACTTTCCTTGAAAAAGACTCCATTATTAATGTTGTTCAGCAATTCAAAGATGAAAGAGTGGCGGCAATATCCGGCAGAACAGATGTTTACAACCTAAAAGACAATCTTCTTACAAGGATTCAAGGGTTCAAGTATTATGTTGCTTATAGACTTTTTAAAAGTTTTGAATCAAAATTCGGAACAGTTTCATGTTGTCCCGGATGTTTTTCGGCATATAGAGCATCCAAAATAAAAGGCGTAATGGATGAATGGAATAATAGAAAATTCTTCGGATATAGATGTGTTGCAGGTGAAGACAGAGCATTAACAACATTATTGTTGAAGAACAATAGAATTTGTTATTCTGACAGGGCAAGAGCAAAAACCATAGTTCCGGAAACACTAAAGTCTTTCGCTATACAACAAAAAAGATGGATGAGATCATGGTTTAGAGAATCTTTATTTGTATCAGCTTTTATGTGGAAAAAAAATCCAATCCCGGCGGCTTCTTTTTATGTTATGTTGGTGATCTCTTTCTTCGCACCGATGACTCTTGTAAGAGAATTTGTGTTCGTTCCAATGCTTCTTAGTATTATTCCGATGTATTATTATATGGCTTTACTAATTATAATAGTCAGTCAGTCAACATTTTGTATAATTACCAAAAAATATAAGTACTTTTTTTATGGTTTATTTTTTACTGTTTTCTATTTTTCTTTTATTATCTGGCTGATTCCGGTTGCAGTTTACACAGTAACAAGCGGAAATTGGGGTTCAAGAGGGGCAGTATTTAAATAGAGTTTAAAGGGTATTTGCAGTGAAAAAAAGAGTTTTATCCGGTATTCAACCTTCAGGTACTATACATATTGGAAATTATTTTGGAGCTATAAAACAGTTTATTGATCTTCAAACTGAAAATGAATGTTTTATATTCATTGCTAATTATCATGCACTTACTACAATAAAAGACCCGCATTTATTAAAAAGTTATACTAATGATGTTGCATTAAACTATCTTGCGTCAGGGTTAGATCCAAACAAAGTTGCTATATTCAGACAATCTGATGTTCCGGAGGTTTGTGAATTGTCTTGGATATTATCGACAATAACTCCTATGGGGTTACTTGAACGATGTCATTCATATAAAGACAAAATAGCAAAAGGTATATCACCGGATCATGGACTTTTTGCATATCCCGTACTTATGGCAGCAGATATTCTTATATATAATTCGGATATTGTTCCTGTTGGAAAGGATCAGATTCAACATGTAGAGGTTGCACGAGATATAGCAATTAAATTTAACAATTTATATGGTGAAGTTCTGAAGGTTCCCGATCTTATGATAAATAAAACAACAGCAGTAGTTCCAGGTATTGATGGTCAGAAAATGAGTAAGTCATATGATAATTATATTTCACAGTTTTGGGATGATTCTCAGTTAAAAAAATCAATTTCCCGTATTGTAACAGATTCAAAACCTTTAGAGGACCCAAAGGATCCCGATTCATGTAATGTTTTTGCAATTTATTCTTTAATAGCAACCCCGGAAGAAATAGCCGAAATGCGCAATAAATACACTTCAGGTAATTACGGCTATGGCCACGCCAAAAAAGAATTGTTGGAAAAGATCAAAGATTTCTTCGCCGAGTCGCGAGAAAGATATAATGAGTTAAAAACTGATCCTGATTATATTGAATCCGTACTTTTAAATGGTGCAAGTATTGCCTCTAAACAAGCAAAACAAACACTGAACGCTGTTCGTTCTGTAGTAGGGTTATAAAGGGGTTAATAATGGAAGATAGGAGCGTTGTTGCACCTATAATAAGTTCTCTGGAATATTTTCAAGATTCAAAAGTGGAGCTTGATTATTTTTATAAGGTTATTGATAAATTTTGTGCAAAATGGTTTGGTTCTTTTGTTCATATAACAAAACTTGATCTTGTTGACATATATTTAATACATGAATTACTAGCTGAATACTTGAGATTTGAAGAGAATAATAAAAGAATTGCCTTGTGGTTATTGGCTATAAATCGAGTTTGCAGTAACTTTAATGCTGATCTTAGTTCAAGCATTAAAGAAATTGAATCACTTTATAATATTGTTGATGAAACGACAGATAACTCCTTGATTGAACCGATATTGAACAGTCTTACAAATCTTGAAGATAGACACAACAAAGCCGGTGACACACGGGGAAAAGAGGATGTTATCGGAAGTTTTCTTCAGTGGGTTGGTCTATACACTACATATATCTATCCTAATCTTGAAAATAAATCAAATTTTTATGATAAGAAGATACTTAGAGCGATGAATTTCTTATTATCCGAGTTTATTCAACAAAGGTCGAATGATAAAAGGCTTGCTTTTTTAATATTTGCTATACATGAAGGGTGTAAACAGTATTCCTTACAGGTTCAATCAATAGATACAATAACAAATGAGAGTTTTGAAGATAAACATGAGCATGTTTTTGCCGGTCATGAAGAAAACCTTGTTGAAGAGTTACTTAATAAATTAAAGCAGGAAAAAGACAAGGTAAAACCTAAGCGGTCATTTTCAATAGAGCTGCTTACAGATACAAAATTTTATGAAAATTTCACTCGATTTATTAATCAATTAAATAGTGATCCGGATGAAGCTGTAGTAAATTTTAACAAGTTTACATTTAATACAGCAGGGGACTTCCTTTCCTTTGATAACGCAAACAAGTTTTTGTTTCTTCAAAATTTAAATCGGTATGGATCAAAGAAACAGGTAAAATTATCAGATGAAACCTATACAGCAATTAATAAGTCATTTTTAATGCTGTCTCCTAAAACAATCAAATGGTTTGAAGATGAATTAAAAAAAATATATGAAAAGAAAGATGCCTATATTGAGTTTATTATTAGAAAGCTTGATAATGAAAATGTTGAGACAAGAATAAATTCTGCTAAACTTTATGTTATGGTTTATCTCGTAAAAATATTTAATCTTTTACAAAAATAAATATTTAAGAATTATTAGTCTCAAGGGTTTTTCTCAAAGGATCCTATATGAAAATAAGAATAGATAGAGAACTTCAACGGCTCACCAGAAGGAATGTCGAAGCAAGCTTTACTTATCAATATTTTGGTAAGAATGTAAATATAAATATATCATCAGATAATGGTTTGAAGTTCAATAATAACTTTGATTCTTTCCATAATGTTGGCTTTATTAAGAATAAAAACAACTATAATCTATTTTATCAGATATGGCTTCAAGACAAAGATAAACCATTAGTAGTTTTTTTTCATGGAAGTGCAGAGAATAGTTCAACACACCCGTTGTTTGTTTTTAATGCTTTGTCAAAAGGTTATAATGTTATATCTTTCGACCAGGAAGGTTACGGATCTTCTGACGGAATACGGGGGACATTTAGAAATAATGATGATTATATACAAAATACAAAGTTGATTATTGATAAATCAGAGCTGCTCTATAAAGAGAAATTTAATAAAATGCCGTCTTATATATTTACGGGGTCTTCTGCCGGATGCGCAATACTATTGTATTTTTATTTAAAAATTAAGCCTGAAAATGTCATAAAAATATTTTTATTTTCACCCTATCTCAAGATTCATAAAAGAGTTATTAACCCGATTGCAAATAAGATCATCGGTATCGTTAAATTTAAGTCTTTTCCTCTGATGAGAGAGGATTCGCAGCGGCTTATCTATGAGAACGATCAGGATAATTATCTTAATATGAATAAAAACATCTCAGATAATAAACATTTTTTAATAAACAGATTTAAAGACACGAGGATACATAGAATTAATTCCTTAAAATGGTTATCGGCAATAATTAGGAAACAAAACTTTATTTATTATTATTCAATAAAGAAAAAACATGAATGTTTTAATATACCTGTTTACTGTTTTATTTCAGAGAATGATTTGATTGTTGATAACAAGCGGACTTTTAACTTTATGAAAAATATTGGGCAGAAGAAGAATTTATTCAGACAAGCCGGTTTCAGCCATGAGTTTCTAGAATATCAGGATAAAAGAGGCGAGATGTTTTATACATTATTAAACCTTTTTCTTTAGGAGTGATTAATTGAGTAAAGTTGTATTATTAAGTGTTTTCGGTGCTGATAGACCGGGCATAACCGCCACTTTAACAAAAACACTTTCATTGTATAATATCAGCATTCTTGATATCGGGCAGGCAGTTATACACAATACTTTGAGTCTTGGTATATTGTTAAGAATACCTGATAGTTCAGAACAATCACCTGTATTTAAAGATATTCTATATAAAGGTTATGAAATGGGTTTAACTGTAAAATTTGAACCAATTTCATCAGATAATTATGAAGAATGGGTAAATAGTCAAGGGAAAGATAGGTTTATTTTAACAATCCTCGCTGAATTGATTACAGCAAAACAGATTTCTGCAGTTTCTGAGATAATATCTTCTAACGGTTTAAATATATCTTCAATAACAAGACTTACCGGCAGACAGTCACTAAACAAGAATCAAATAAACAATAGATCATCAATTGAAATGCTTTTAAGAGGGAAGCCGTATGACCTTAAGAAGTTAAGAAACGAAATAATGTCTGTATCAAAAGATTGTGGAATAGATATTGCTTTTCAATTTGATGATATTTATCGAAGAAACAGACGATTAATTGCTTTTGATATGGATTCTACACTTATTCAATGTGAGGTCATAGATGAATTAGCTCGAGAAGCCGGTGTTATAAAAGATGTCTCCGCAATTACTGAGAGAGCAATGAAAGGTGAAATTGATTTTAATACAAGTTTGTCAATGCGGCTTTCATATTTGAAAGGTCTTGATCAAAGTGTTTTACCAAAAATTGCAGATAGATTGCCGTTAACCGCGGGGGTAGAACGATTAATGGAGAATTTAAAGAATATTGGTTACAAAACAGCAATTATTTCAGGCGGATTTACATATTTTGGTAAATATCTGCAACAAAAATTAGGGTTTGATTATGTTTTTGCTAATGAACTTCAAATTATCAACGGTAAATTAACCGGTAAGGTTATAGGAGATGTTGTAAATGCGCAAAAAAAAGCTGAATTACTAAATAAACTATCTGAAGAAGAAAAAATAAGACTTGAACAAACAATAGCTGTAGGAGATGGAGCAAATGATTTACCAATGTTGAATACTGCCGGGCTTGGAATAGCATTTCATGCAAAACCGCTTGTAAAAGAAAATGCAAAACAATCTATATCAAAATTCGGATTAGATGGCATACTTTATCTGCTTGGTTTTAGTGATAGAGAGATGATTTAATTTGATGTGCCGATTAGTCGATATATTTTAAAATTTTATCTTTATATTGTTGACCGAAAACCTTATCAGAATAACAAAGCTCTAAATTAATAAACTCATTATATGTATAGAATCCGGAATCAATATGTTCTTTTAATTGTATCTTTGATATGTCACACTCAGAAAGGAAAAAAGTCATACCTAAAACATAACTGTTTGATTCAACCTCTACACTACCCAGTTCTTCAATGACATTAACATTTATTCCAAGTTCTTCCATACACTCTCTTTTTAGAGCTTCATCGTATTTTTCGCCTTCTTTTAACTTACCGCCGGGCAATTCCCATTTATTTGCATCAATAGAGTTTTTGCCTCTTTTTGCTACATATAACTTCCTGTCTTTAACAATGAATGCCGCCACAACCTCTACTAAATCAAAGTTCATATAAAATTACCCCGGTAATCAATTAATACTTTATTGTTTCTGTATCGTTATTCCAAGTTTTGAAAGAGATTTTCTTGCTGCACGGGCAACACCAAAATCTTCAAACTTCGTTGCTTCTTTTAATGCTTCGATTGCTTCCGGTGTTTCAAGGGTTTCAAGAGCTTTAACAGCCGCAACTCTCACATAGCAATCCTCATCGTTATTTAATACATTAATTAATGGTACTACTGCTATAGTGTTTCCGATCTTAGACAAAGATCTTATAACAACTTCTCTTACATAGCAATCTTCATCGTTTAACAAAGTAATTAAAGCTTTAGCTGACTTCTCATGTCCCAGTCTTCCAAGAGATCTGGCTATACTTTCTCTAACATAAGTATCATCGTCATTTATAGAATTTATTAAAGCATTTTCACTTGCCTCATTGCCTATCTTACCAAGAGCATTAGAAGCTGCTTCTCTTACATATCTATCAACATCATTTAAAGTTTGAATCAAGGGTTCAACGGCTTCTTCTGCTTTAATATTACCAAGCGCTCGTGCGGCTTCTTCCCTAACATAACAATCTTCATCATTTGTAAGCAGTGCAATTAATGGTTTAACCGCTTTATCATCACCAACTGCACCGAGAAAACGAGAGGCTTCTTCTCTAATAAATGGTTTCTCATTTTTTAATACATCAATTAATGGATCAACCGCTTCATTACCGATATCTATAAGGGCATTTGCAATGTCCTTAAAAAACCTGTCGCCGGATTGGAACACCTCAATTAATCCTGCAACATTCTTTTCTTTTTTATAACTTTCTATATCAGCAAATTTAATCTCATGCATGGCTATCTCCTCTTTACTGGTATTTGTGATTGTATTCAAATATATAAATGATTATATATTGTTAAGATACTAATGTCAAGTATATATAAAAAAAAATAATATTAAAAAACTTAATTTAATAATTATTTGTGTCATATCTGTTGAAATACATTATTCTAATCTCAATCCCTGTAGAAATAGTAAATGTTAAATTACTACTTAGAGTGTAATTTTCTATTGGTAACAAATCAAATGTTGTTTCAAAAAAAAATAAATACTCATTTATGAAGTTTCTTCTGGAACGGTTTTCAAAGCCGATGCTAATAATTGGCCCGAGAAAATATGTAAAATCTGAACCGTCTGTAATTCTTTGTTCATTATCCCAAATAAATAGGAAGCCCTGACTGATACCTGGTTCAAAAATAAATTTTACATTGCTTGATTGAGATTGATATCTTAGTTTAAATAGTGTTCTAAAATCAAGTTCATTTCCTGCAATACTTGTTGTAAAGAGATTTCTATTCTCAAAGTGTGCATATGTAAGCCATGTAAAACTATATCCGATAAAGAAAGATCCGCCAATGGATAATGAATCTTTTATATTATATGAGACAGAAACCGGTGCACCAACCCCAAAAGAAAGGGAAATTGGAACTGAGCTGTAATATTGATCGCCTGCCATTGATACTCTGGTATTGAATGAAGATAATACTGAACCGCCTACCGAAAAATCAACTGATTTATTTTGATCTATATAATGAAAAGAAGAATAGTTTGCAAGATCAACTACTTTTCTAAGTAAAAAAACCTCATTTGTTTCTGCTGTTTCTGAAAATCTTATAATGCCGTTTTCTATATCAACTGCTCGGATTGTAAGATAATATTTATTATCAAAAAAATTAATATTACCTATAATGATAAGACTTGATCCTGTAAGGTTACCTATCTGTACTGCTGTTCTTTCTGAAAAAAGATCAGAACTTTCTATCCGTTGCTGATTGATAAGTAATGATATTCTTTGGCGTTCAACAACAATAAATTGGTTCGTTTTAGTTAAAGCATCTACAAAATAATCCATTATAACATTAATTTTATTTTGATTTATCGACTCTGTTTGAAAATCTATTACTGCTACGGTAATTTTATCGTTTGCGATCAATGATAAAGGAATCAGCAAAAGAATAATTAAAACTGAAAAAAGCTTTTTCATTTTTGAACCTCTATAAATTAAAATATTAATATTATGATACATTATTTCAATAATCTTTTCAAGTAAAAAAAGTCAATTATGAACTAAATATAATCTTGTATTTAATGTAAATATTTATTATTATATTGAGACGCTCTTGCAAGAGCGTCTCAATATAAAAAAGGCAGTGATTAAATATGAATGAAATAATTAAAGAAAAAGAACGCGAATTTTTAATGTCTCTTGCAAGAAGAGTAATTGAGAGCAAAAAAAAGATTGAGCCTGAAAAGGATGTTTTTGATAATTATGATCCGATATTAAATAAAAGTATGGGCGGATTTGTTACTCTTCATAAAAATTCTTTATTAAGGGGTTGTATCGGCTATATTTTACCGATAAACCCTGTTTATAAAACAATTATTAATAACGCTTATAATGCAGCTTATTCTGATCCGAGGTTTACACCGGTTAAACCGGAGGAATTTGATGAAATAAAAATTGAGATAAGCATATTGACCGAGCCGGTTACAATCAAATTTGAATCTTCAGCGGAATTATTGATGCGCTTAAAACCGGGATTACATGGAGTTATAATTAAAAAGAATTATCATTCCGCTACATTTTTACCGCAGGTATGGGATCAATTAACATCAAAAGAAGATTTTCTGAGCCATTTATGTATTAAAGCCGGCCTCAGAGAGGATGAGTGGAGAAATATAGAAGGACTTGAGGTTGAGGTCTATCAAGCACAGGTTTTTAGTGAGTAGGACTATTTATTCCGGCAGAAAATTATTAATCTTTGCACTGTAAAATTGTTCGCCGTCATCTGAACCGGCGAATCTCAATAATTTTATTTTAACATCAGCTGTAACAGTTATTTCTTTGAATAAATAATCGTTCAATAAGCGGTGTTCTTTATTTTCGAGATGAAAAATTGTTGTTCTACCTTCATTGACATCAGCAGATATACCTGATAAAACAATCTCTGTGTGCGGAGCATTTCCAATTTCTCTAACTATACCCGTAATAATGCAGTTATAAAGTATTTGTTCTTCTTGTCCGTGTGAATTGCAGCTTTTACATCCGGATAGAGTTAATAGAACTAAAATAGTCAAAGAAAGTGTATTATTTACCAAAGAAGGACTCCCGT
The DNA here is from genome assembly GCA_964608985.1 of uncultured Spirochaetales bacterium. Taxonomy (GTDB): domain Bacteria; phylum Spirochaetota; class GWE2-31-10; order GWE2-31-10; family CAYYKD01; genus CAYYKD01. The sequence continues at coordinate 7,944 of CAZSQU010000047.1, read as the reverse complement.
TTTTTTAATTAGATATGTTGTTAAGTAATTCAGTAATCGGCGTATTCTTACCTGATGCGGTTGACAATTCAAGTCCCCGTTTTGTAAAGAACTCAGCTTGCTCTCTGCCTTCAGGTATTTCATTATAGTATAGTGCATAAAAATAGAAAAAAGCTTCCTTTATTGACTGCGGATCTGTCAAGTAACTATCATCCCGTACCCATCTTTCACCTGTTTCAATTATTGCATTTTCTTCGCCAATTGTAAAATATCTCACATTTACTTTAAGATACCCGTTTTTCTTATCAAGGATAGTCATTGCAACACCTGCCGGTATCTCTTGTGTTCTCTCTTCCGAGTTTTCAGGATTTAAATACGCGATTGTTCTTGTGGGTGTAACAGCTACCTTATTCGAAACATCACTTGCTTTTATAAAAAATCTGATATCTTCAAACTCAAACTCATAAAACGGTACATTTTCCCCGGTTCTTCTGTTATAACCTTGTAAACCTCTAATTAGCTTTATTCGGTCGCCAAAATTAAATCTTCTTTTTTTTAAAACATCATGAATCGGATTAGGAATATCCGCTTCTTCCTGTACTGCCCAAACACCTTCGGCAATTACATACCCGTATTGATATGGAGGTCGATTCTTACAACCGATTATTGTGAAGATAACTGTTGTAAGTATTAAAATTGATATTGATTTTTTCATTTTATTCTCCTATTTTAAACATCGCAACGAGGTTCATAAGTGTATAAGCAGCGTCATCTATGATCAAAGAGCTTTTTTTGATCAGTTCGAACTTTTCGATAATATTCTGCATCGCTGCGTTAATGTTATCAACAGAATTGATAATCTCACCTTGAGCGACCGATTCTTCATTGATGGCTGATGATATTTCTGAAATAATCTGACTGGAGGCAACTGTTGCTTCAAGTATCTCTTTGAATGTATTCTGTGAGTTTAGTATAAATTCTCTGGCTCTCTCAACTATTGTGTTATTTTCACCGATCCGTTGCTCGATCTCTTTTGCTGTTATCTGAGACTTTTCGGCAAGTTTTCTGATTTCCGTAGCAACGACTGAGAATCCACGACCGGCATCTCCGGCTTTGGCTGCCTCAATTGAGGCGTTTAGGGCAAGCATATCAGTTTCTTCGGTTATACCATATATCAATTCAAGAGAATTCTTGATGGTTTTGGAATGTTCTGATATACCCTCAATACTGTCAATTATTTTATCAATAAGTTCAAAACCCTGATTGGCTTTTGTTGATCCCTGTCTTAATTTGTTCGCGCCTTCTTGTGAGTTACTTGAGATGTTCTTGATTGCAGATGCAGACTCAACGAGTGTCGAAGATATCTCTTCCAATGAAGCGGCTTCATTATTTGTTATTTCGGAGAAAATTGCTATTGTTTCTTTGTTTTCTGTAACAGTTCTTTTTAGTTTAAAAGCGACCTCTTGTGACTGCTGTGATATTTTGGCAAAACTTTCAACGAGCCTGTTAAAGCTGTTTACAAGGTATCCCAACTCGTTGTTTCGGTCAGAGTATTTTTCAAAAGGAGTAAGATGACCTTCTGAAACTATTACTGTGTGTTTTGAAATCTCAGCGAGCGGTCTAAATATGAGTCTGCCCAGTGTAATAAAAACAAGAATCATTGTCGTTACAACAAGAGCCAGTGTTTGCAGCCCGATTTTCATTATACTTACATTAAGATCTTGATTTAGAAAGTGGTCTGTACAAAATACATGAACGGTTCCGAGAAAATTATTATCTTTTCGAAGTTCCCGTCTTGTTTTGTTTGTATAATAACTGACCGATGTTATTGATTTGCCCCTGTCTGCCTGGAATTCTTCATTTGTGTATTCTTTAATCTCCCAATTTGAATCAGACATTTTAATTTTGCCTATCTCTATAGCTCCTGACTCGGTCATAATAAATATACCGTTGATATTTCTCTCCTGCATTTCAAGCTGAATTGTCTTTGAAACTGCATTAATATCATAACTCCACATCGGCTCGACAAGACTATAAGAAAGCTTCTCGGCTATGAATTCTACCTGTTGTTTCATCTCTTCGATTGTTGTAACCCTTTCATAATAGTATGATATAGCACCAATAACTATTGAAACGGCAAGAATACCGATTAGAAGGATTGTTGCAACGGCTGTTGCTATAGTCTTATGTTTTACCTTTGAGTTAGTAATTGTATTCATGCAAGCACCTTAATAAGATAATAATTTGTTTTATTATCGGCTAATTATAAAAATTACTAAGTAATGATTAAATCAAATATAAAAAAACCCGCAAAATGCGGGTATATTTATTTCTCACCGGCAATATAGGCATTAAGATCTTTCAAAAAGTCATCTACATTTATGCCGTGAGCATCAAGTCCTTGACCTACGGTTTCAAAACGCGCCATAGAACAACCGAGGCAACCTATACCGTAAGCGGCAAATATTCTTGCACTATCAGGATGTTTAGCAACAAGCTCCTGTATATTAATATCTTTAGTTATCACTTCAGCCATAAAAACTCCTTAGATTTAATTCCTACGAATCTAATATTAAATAAAATAAAAAACAAGAAATTTATTGTTGATCTGCTTTTTTTTTACAAAAATAATTTATATAAAGATTCTATGTTATTTTCAAGATCAATTATCTGTTTGTCGGTCATCCCTGCACCCTTCATTACTGTCGTCCTAAAAGCCGGAGTTAATAGGTCCCCCGGAGCATGCGCATCGGAGTTTAATACTAATCTATTATTAAATTTTTCTGCAAGACGGGCTACCCATCCGTTTGTTATAGAGTGCCCTTTTTTAGCCGTTATCTCAATATTAATTCCCCGTTCCGCCGCCTTCATCATATCATCCGGTTCTATCAGACCCGGGTGGGCAAGAATATCTACTCCGGCTTCAATGGCGGCTGAATTTGTACCTTTTTCTACCGGCTCAACAGGTGATTCGCCGTGAACAATAATTAGTTTGATACCCATATCTCTGGCTTTTTTTGTAAGTTCACCGATTTTTTTTGCAGGAACATGAGTTATTTCAATGCCGGGTATAACTTTGATATCCCATCCGCAATCAACAAGAGATCGTGTGAAATTTAACATTGATTTATAAACAAATTCAATATTTGAATGATCGACATGATCGGTTATACCAAGCACTTTATAGCCTGCAACGACAGCTCTTCTTACATGTTCGGCAGGGGATAACACTCCATCCGAAAAAAAAGTGTGTGTGTGAAAATCTATCATATCGGAATACTCCTTTAATCGATTGTTTTATTTAAAATATTAAAAGCGGCTATCTTAATTGCCTGAAGATCAAAACTGAGCGGCTTGCCGCATCTTTGACATACTAATTTACCGTTTTTTGATGCGCATTTTTTACAATAAACAACGCCGCATTCTGGACAGTTGCCGGCAGGTCCGTTTTCAGGAAGTTTATCAATCATTTCCGTATTAAAATCGGTGAAAGCCGAGTTTTTGGGAATATTCCACTCATTTGTACATCCGGAACAGCTTATCGTGTCATAAAGGTGAGATTTTAATTTATAATAAAGAGTTTTAGCTCTATCCATTTTATCTTTTGTAACAATTTGTTTTACAATGTGCATAGCATTTTCGTAATCGTGAAGCTTGTAGAATGATTCTGCAAGATTAAGGCCATATTCCTCATTCTCAGGATCGTTTTCAAGGGCAAGATAATAATACTTTTGGGCTTCAACGGTTTTATTGATTGACATCAATAAATTAGCGTATAGATTTTCTTTTCTGCCGTCAGACGGAAGATTTTCGTAGTTTTCGGCCAGAACGGCGATCCCTTCATGGCAGTTGTTTGTATAAAAAAGGACAGTAGCCAGCTCCATAGCAATAGAAGGGTGCCTTTGTGAGTATCTGTATGCCAGCGTAAGTTCATTTCGGGCCTGGAGCCAGTCCTCTATACCCATAAAAGCAAGACCTCTGTTATAGTAAAATTCGCCTTCTTCTTTAAAATAATTTTCTATTGAATTAAAAACAGATATTCCAAGTTCATAATCCCCGAAATCAACAAGAAGCATACCATATTCGAGCAGAGCCCTGTGATAGTCCGGTTTGTCGGGATTTAAGAAAGGTATAAGTTTATCGGAGTTGTTGAATTTCTTAAGGCTTGAATTATTTTTGATAGCCGTTAAAACAAGTGAATTAATATTAATATTTATTGATTCGATTTTAGTTATTAGTGTGTTAAGTACCTCTGCGGCTTCTTCATAAGATGATTTTGCAATTAAAATCCTTGCTCTGAGCAGGGCAGATGAATCCGATTTTGCAAGATGAGAATACTTAATAAACTCCTCATCAGCTAATGTGGTAAGTCCTGTTTCTATTTCAGATTCGATCAGGTAATCAAATAATTCCTGATCAAGCTCAACAGAAACCCTTGATTGTTTTATCAGTTCATAGATTGAACTAAAATCACCTTTCTCTCTTAAAAGTGAGCATAAGAATTTTAAACTTTCTGCGTCAGCAATCCTGTCAAGTGAATATTTTAGAATTATAGCGGCAGATGAAGGGTCTTTACGGGCGATTATTTTTGATGCAGCAAGCAGATACCTTTTACCTTCGGCAGTTTCTCCGGTGGTTATAAGAGCTTTACCGAGTTTGTAATATAATGGGGCCACACCTTCGCTTGTCGATTCAATACCTCGTAAAAGGGCAATTGCTTCAAGTATTTTATTTTCATTTATTAAGACTGACGAATAATCAATAAATAGTTCTGAGTCTTTATAGTTATTATCTATACAATGATTATACCATTCTTTAGCTTCCTGATTCTTGCCGAGTCTGCATAGTGCACGGGTTAGATTAATGTTATATTCAGGTTTTTGGGGCTCTTCTTTCAAGGCAATTTTATAATACTTAAGTGCTTGTTCGTATTCTTCTATCATAAATAGAAGATTTCCCATTCTGTTGTATATCTTATGATCGCCTTTCCCGAAAAGCAGACCTTTCCTATAATAAACTAATGATAGATCAAACCGCTCCAGTTCGTAAAAGTCATTGGCATGCATAAAATACACAGATGAACTCTTTGGCATATCTAATATCGGTTCAAAACTTATCGGATCAGTCGAATAGATTAAGTTTTTAATTTTGAGGTTAAATGCGCTGTTTTCCTGTGAAAAGAAAGATATGCCCGATTTACCTGAGACCTCCGGCGTTTCATCAATATTCAATATAATTGTATCATTAACGAGAACTGTTGTAGTTGATTCAAAAACCGATAATATCAGGTTGTTTTTCTCAGAAAAAAGTGAATTATCTGTAATTCTTATCCATGATGTCGTAAAAATCGGTTTGGCAGCTTTGAATATTCCGAATCGTATCTCCCGTCCACCTTTTAATGAAAAGAAACAGTACGAGTCTTTATCTAAAGATCTAAAAATGAATCGAATTTCCTGTTTATCTGCGGTCATATCAGCATCAATAGTTAACGCAAGAAGGAAGTTTTTAGTTTCACCGTTAAATTCTATATCAAAAAGTTCATCTTTATTGATATTTTTGCGAGTTTCATTTACGGATATAATATCTTTGTTTGTTGTAATAAATCCGCTGTGATCTTTGATTGAGTAAGAGCAATTTTTCAATTAAACTTCCTTATTGATGTAATGGGAAATCCAATTTAGCAAATAAACGGCAAATAATCAAGAGTTTGATAAAAATATGACAAAAAATTCTTGACTTAAATATAAAAAAAAGTAAATGATAGTTGAGTAATGTTTATTTAAAATTATTAACGAGGTTTAGTATGAAAAAATCAGTTGTAATAACAGCATTAATTTTATTGACAAGTTATATTTACGCAGATGAATTCTATATATGTATCGGCTCTTTTATTAATCAGGATAATGCAGTCAGATATATGGATGAATTGATCGCAGGCGGTGTTCCGGTTATTACAGAGACTGCAAACATTAATGGAAGGGATTTTACCCGTGTGTTATTTGACACTTGTTATAACGACAGGTCTGAAGCTCTTAGAGTAATAGATGATTTAAAACGAAATTTAGTATTAAGAAAATATGGAATAAGAGACCTATGGTTAAAAACCTCAATTGTGGCAGATCGAGCGTCTGTGCTAAGATCGGGCACCCCTTCTAATTCAGGCGATAAGAATAACTAACAGAGGCTCTTGCAAAAATCCCTTTAGGGCACTTCTATTTACCTCATTCGGTGTGGAACCTTGATCTTTTTTGCAGATACTTCGTCGCTAAAATCCTCATATATCCCGGATATACTGCGGTTTTAGCTTCTAGTCTATGAAAATAATATCTTCGGTTTCAATCCAAAGCAGGTAATTAGAAGTGCCCTTTAGTTATTTGCTGATCTTTTATTTGTTAAACATGCGTCAAAATGCGGCAAAGAATACTCAAATAAAGTGATTATTCTGCGTTTATTTGCCACATTTTTCCTTGTTTTCCAAAAAAATATGCTTCGCAAAAATTCAAAATTTATTTTTGCAAGAGCCTCAAAAAATAATCAATTTTCAGTCACTACTGATGTGGTAAATCATTTGATTTGTTCTCATAATTTACAAATACCGATATAATTTAATAATTTTTAACTATTTAATTGACTAATATATTTATAGGGTGTATTATTTAATTATTATAGTATCGGGAGAGCTGAAATGAAAAAATATATAGTTTTTATAGTATTGATTATTTTACTAATAATATCCGGTTGTGAAGAGGTGAAAGAACCTGTGAAAGATATGACAGGGATAGAATTTGAGGTAAACAGTACAAGCTATTTATCAAAACCGACAGTTTACAGGTCAAGTCCTTCACAGGAATTGAGATATTTTTATGAACCGTTAGCTGGCGAATATTACAGGGATTATGATGAATTTTATACAAGCAGAAGCGGCACTTTTGCTTTTACCGATTCGTATGATAACTCATGGGATTTGGTTGAACCTGCAGGAACTCCTGTTGGTCAGGGGCAGTATAAGGTTGTTCAAGATGCTTTCTACGGGACAATTCTTGAGACAACACTTTTGATAGATTCATACCTGTTCAGTTATTCATGGTGCGGAACTGCGGCAAAAGGATCAATAAGAAGGACGGAAGGAGTCTGTTTTAAAAGTTATAATAAAAGAGATAAGATTACTGATCCGGGCTTCTATTCTACAGACAGCACAAGCGATACAAATCGCTATGAGAGATATGTGTATACTTATACCGGAGACTACGGTGATCTTTCCAGTGACTATAAGTATTCTTGGAATAAAGATATCGGTGATTGGGAATTAATTGAGCGAATTGATTATGATGTTAAAAGTAACGGTGATTTATTGACAATGGAGGTCTTTAGGGGTAATCGGGAGTTGGTATTAGAAGAAAGATATGTGTATACAGTAGACAGTTACGGAGATACTCTTATGGAAAGGTTTTATATGGTAAATAGCGGAACTCCGGCACTTATGAGAACAACCAATTATACATACGGACCGGATGATATAGATTATGGTTTGATTAAAGAGAATGCAGTTGATGTTGTATCGCTTGATTTGACGAGTATGAGTGAAATCAGGTATATCTATGAACAACACGGAGGATATTGGGATATTATCGGTGAAATATTCTTCAATGATGATAATTATAATCAAAAAATCGAATTATCAGAGGCAAACAGTTATATAAGATATAGATGGAATACTGAGGCAGATAAAGTAGCAAAAAAAGAATATTTCTTCAATGATAATACAAGAGCAAATACAACGATGGCAGTATCTTTTAGTGCTGTTCCTTATAATATTAGGAGCGGATCAGAGAATGTTTTTACAAAAGGAGATAGAAGAGGTTATAGAGAGCCTCATATTGATTAGAAATACATGTGAAGTAGATACTTAGCCCGCATTATGCATGAAAATTCTACTGGATCTCGTATCTTGCTGATTATCCACGA